>CAZGLB010000015.1:0-14107 GCA_964526365.1 uncultured archaeon | reverse complement strand
ATTTATCTCCAACCTGTGGCTCAAGATAAGTTCTAATTCTTACTTTACATAATTTTGTTCCAGAGATGGTTTCAGAAATCATTACTCTATCAACATAACCATCAAGATGTTTTCTTGAACAAACAGAAGTATCTCTTCTTTCTTCTGTAACAACACCAAACTCTGAAACTTCTTCAACAAATCTTGGAGGAGACGTCATACCAATTACTACTCCACCTTCTGAGATTTTTGATTCAAGCATTACAATTCCGTTTTCATCAAGATTAGTATAAGCATCTGCTCCTCTATATCCACTTGCTTCTTCTGTTGGAATAGAGAATTTATCTGTCTGCCCTGAAGGATATCTTGTTTCTGCTTGAGAGTATGATCTATAATATGATGATCTTGACATTGCTCTTTGTATTGACCCTTGATTAATAATAAAAGCATCAAGCATATTGAAACCCTTGTAAGGCATGATTGCAACAATTGCGTTTTGTATCATTGGTCTTTTTTCCATATGTAATAAATTTGAGGTTCTTGTGTAAACTAGTGGTTTTTGTGGATAATACAAACAATGCATTTCTGTATCAAATCTTAAATTATAATTTGATGATGGTATTCCTATTGCTTGCTTAAATAATTTAGCACCATGAATTGCTTTACCAGCCATGTTGTGCTCAATAAATGGTATCATTGAAGAAACAATACTAAAGATTGCTGTTCCTGAAATTTCTAAATGTGTGTGCTCTGGTGTGATTTCGTCTTCTGTTAAAGCAACATAAGCATTTTCTTCTTCTTCAGCATCTAAAAATTCAACAATTCCTTTTGATATTAAATCTTGCCAAGACATTTTCTTTGATTTTAATTCTTCAATCATTTCTGTAGTTAATCTAGATTGCCCTTTTTCAACAACAATTACTGGTCTTTGTACTCTTCCAGCATCTGTGTTAATATAAATTTCATTTGTGTTTTCATTAAATGCAATATTTACTTGTGGATCAATCTGTAATGATCTTCTTCTCTTAAGTAAATCTGCTCTTAACTTTTCAGGATCATCGTGGAAACCAACAATCCCTCCATTAACATAAATTTTTGCTCTTGATTTAGTCATATTATCTCACTTTTAAAAATAATTTTAATCTGCAGTTACGTCTGCGTCTTTTAATATTCTTCTAATTCCTTCAGGATCAGTGTCTGTTGTAATTTTTGCCATCATTGACAAGTTCTTTACAAGACCACAGTTTGGACCATCTGGAGTCTCAATTGGACATAGCCTTCCCCAGTGTGTTCCGTGAACATCTCTTGCTTCATATAATTCTCTTGAGGAATCTAAAGTTGATTTTACTCTTCTTAAGTCTGTAATTGATGTAAGGAAATTGTCTCTTGACATGTATTTACTAACGCCTGTTAATTGCCCTATCCAGTTACCTGTGCTTACTGCAAACATTATTCTTTCTGTAATGGCGTCAGGTCTAATAACTGTATTAATATTTAGTTTTCTGTGTCTTGAAATTGTTCTGTCGATTTGGAATTTAAGATCTTTTGTAAAGTGTTTAAATGAGAATCTAAAAAGATTTTCCATTAACTTCCCTGAAAGTTCTAATCTCTTGTTAGCATAATGGTCTTTGTCTGCTTGTGTTCTTAGATTGTAAGCTTTATCAATAATTTTAATTGCCATTGCTACAAGAAAGTATGCTTTCATTGTTCTTGCTTCTTTTTCTTGGCCAAGGTGTGGTAACAAGAAAGAATCAATTACTTCTTTTGCTCTTCTTAGTCTATAGGTTTTTGTTTGAGATGGAGCAACTGATCTACCAATCTTATCCAATGCTTCTTCTTCTGATTGTAGTTCTACTTTATCTAAATTTAATAAAATTTCATTTTGTATTGTTTGTTCTTTTGGGAAAAGATCAAGGATATGACTTGCTTTTGTATATCCTATTGCATTTAATAATTCCACAAGCATTAATTTTCTTGGAGAAGATGGGAAAGATATTGTAAACAATCCATCAAGTGTTCTTGAGATTCTTACTTTCCCTTTAAATGCTCCTTTAACAGAAATTACTTGTGCATTAATTACTTCATCATCATTAAGAAGAATTCTATCAAATGCAAGAACTTCTTGAGTGATTAGTGCTTTTTCAGAACCGTTAACAATCATGTAACCTCCTCTATCCATTGGGTCTTCTCCATTCTCTATCAATTCTTCTGGAGCTAAACCATAAAGGTTACATCTATTTGATTTAACAAGAATTGGCATTTCTCCAACATAAGCTCTTTTCTCATCTTGAAGAACTCCTTTTCTGTAAAGCTTAATATCAAGATAAATTGAACCAGAATAAGTTAGATTTCTAAGTCTTGCTTCCATTGGCATTAATCTAAACTTTGCAGTTCTGTCTGCTTCAACGATTTGAGGATTTGTGATTTCTACATTTGATAATGTTACATCAACATTATTTGTAGAACTAATAAATCCGTTCTCTTCAACAATCTCAGGTACTTTTTCATCAATAAACTGATTAAAGGAATTGATTTGTTGTTGAACTGGACTGTATAAGTCATAATAAGATTCAATTACTGACCATTTATCTAAACTTTTCATAATCTTTCACGTTTTTATAAATATTATCTTTAATTTTTAAAACTCTAAAAAACTTATATAGAAATTACTCTTCTATAGTAAATTACTTCGCCAATTGTTCTGTTCTTTCTTGTAATTTTTATTACGTCTCCAACTTTAACTTCTAAGTGAGCAATGCCTGGATCTGCAATATAGATTAAAGGAAGCTTTTCTGGATTTATGTTTTGTTCAGAAATTAGTTTTTCAAGATCGTCTGTAGAAACAATTACGTGCTTTGGAATATAAGAGTGCTTGATTTCCTCTTTTATTTTTCTTGCTCTTTTCTTTACTTTCTTTCTTTTTCCTTTGCCTTTTGGTTCTTCATCATCGTCATCATCAAGAGTATCAAAGACTACTTTCTCTTCTTTTTCTTCGTCTTCTGTTTCTTCCTTTGCTGGTTTGATATCTACATCATCAAAACTATAATCATCTTCTAAACCGATATCTGTTTTTATTCCTGGCACACTAACACCTTTTAATCATAATTGAGTTGCTTTTCTGTCTAAATTACTTTCGATAGCTTACGCTAATCTAACAGATTTTTTAATATGGGCTGATAGTTAAGCTTGAATTAACGCCCTTATATTTACAAAAATCGCCTATAATGTTACTGTTTTTCGTGAAAATTATAAATATAACTGAACTAGACAGGAGCATATAATATTTATAATTGCAAAATATTTATAAAGATATAGGTTATTTCTTTAATTTACTTTTTGCAATTAATTTACTATTTTTGCCGGTTTTTTGCTTTTCTAGGCTTGTAATCATCTTAAAAATTTCTTTTTCCTTGTCTGAAAGCTCTTCTATCTTTTGTTTAATGGTTTTTTCTTCTTTTTGCAGTTCTGTTCTTAGCTCTTCTCTTTCTTTTTCTAGACCTTGTGCAAGAATTATTGCTTCTGCTTTTGTAAAGCTATAAAATTTAGTTAATCCAAAGATGATTGGCTTTTGTAATAAGATGTCTTTTGGAAGATCGATTTTGCCTTTGTTTTTATCTTCAATTCTATTAATAAAACCAATTGTAAATATTCTAAATAATATTGAAATTACAAAAATCAAGAGTAATCCATTTTTCTCTATACCCATATACCAAAATCTTGGGTTTGAAGAAATAATTCCTCCAACAATTGTACCAAGAAGCATTGCTGTTGCTTGAAAGATCATATAGAACGAAACATTATGTATCATGTCTGTCTTAATATTCTGATAAATATAGCCGTAGATTGATAATGAAAGACCTGCCATCAATACTCCATCAAAAACATTAAGTAAGAACAATAATTCTGCTCTATTTCCAAAGGCAATTACCAAAAATGGATAAAGTGGTAAAAACAAAATTATTGCTTTTAAGACTTTTGTTGCTCCAAATTTATCACATATTTTGCCCCAATAAAAAAAGCTAAGCACTAACCCTAAGATTGAACCAATCTCAATTAGGATATATTGTTCATATGAAAATTTCAGGGTTTCTAAAAAGTAATATCTATAGTATGGTGCAGCAATATACATACTAAAATAAATCAAAGAAACAATAACTAAGAAATATAAAAATTGTTTATTTTCTAAAACTTCTTTTTTGAAAACTTTAAAAACTGGTTTTGCCATTTCTTCTGATTCTTTTTTTAAATCCTCTGCATCTTCTGTTTGGCTCATCTTTTTTATTGCAAGTACTGAAAAAAATCTAAAGGCTCCTGCAATTATAAAAATGAAAGTAAAGCCTAGTAAAATGCTATTTTTATTTATGATGTCCATTAGAAATCCTGCAAGGAATAATGGGACTATAGAAAAAAGATTTAATATTGTTTGCTTTTTAGAAGTGTATTCAACTATTCTATTTGTGTTAAATACTCTGCCAATCCATTCTCTATAGATTGGATATGGTAGTTGCTCTAAGATATTTATTAAACAATAAAGAATAATTACTAACCAAATTACTAATTTACTATTTAGTAGATAACCAACAAATGCTAAAGGTATCCAGAAGAATGCCTGTAAGGAAAAGAAAAATATAACAAAATGTTTTTCAGATTTAAAATATTTAACAACATCATAAGATAATAATCCAAAAATTGATGCAAAGAAAATTGGTAAGACATTTAATAGTCCAATCTGTATTGTGCTTGCTTTAAGATATATAAAATAAGGCACTAAAAATATTATTCCAAGATAATACATTATTGCCCAGAATGCACCTTCTGCAATATAATACTTAAGGTCTTTTTTCTGTTGTTTTGGCGTTTGTTTGAATTCCATAATCTCTCAATATAATAGAAAGAGAAATATATTTTTAAAGGTTGTTTAAAGATAAAAATTGCTCGAAGGGGGATTCGGACCCCCGTTATCAGCGTGAGAGGCTGATGTGATTACCGGGCTACACTATTCGAGCAAATACGAATCTATAATAATTAAGCACCTAAATATTTAAAAATAGAATAAAAAAGAAAAAAAATTATCTTTCATATTCATAAGAAGTAATAAAGCTTTCTTGTCCTGTACAATTCCCGTCTTGATGTTCAACTATTAGATTATGATCATCAATTAATTGAACAAGTATTTTTCCTGGTACATGTGGCCACTCTGGTATTTTATCTTGATAATAACAATATATTTGATTGTCTGCTGTAACTTGCGAAAACTCTCTATTTATTCTTCCTGTATGAGCTGGTTGAAAAGCCATTACCCCAACATCTGTAAAATTACCACCAATAGAAATTTCTCCGATTCTTGGATCTATATTGTGGTGTACAAATGCTAATCCTTTACCATTAAATTCAAGACTGCCTTCTTTAAGAGGAGCTTCTCCATACCACATTCCTTGTATTGTCCCAACAACATCTTGATTTACTTCTCCACATATTGGTGGTATTGTTCTTGGAATAAATGTGGGCTCGCTATCACTTGAATTAAAACGTCCAAATCTAGAATAGTATTTTGCCTTTAAATCTCCTGAATATAAATCAAATAAACACATAATGTGAGCATATCTATCATCAAGATAATATTCCCAATTTACTCCTGCTTTTGGTGGAACATTATAATTTGCGGCCCAAATCTCAAATGGAAGACCACTATTATTTTCTAATTTTTGAGTATAACCTATAAGTTGCCCTACATTTAATTTATAATTCATACCAAAATAACATTGTCCTTCATATCTTGTGTGCCCAGGTTTAATAATTTCATATTTACATTCATCTTCTCTTTGTTTATCCATCTCTGCTTTTATTTCTGGAATAAGTTCAGTTAAATTTCCAAGTGTTATTTCTAAACCATCACAAATAACAATATCGAGTGTATATACTTCAGGCACATAATTTACATTATCATCTGCAAATGAAACTTCTGTAATATTTTTTATCCACCCTTCTGTAGGTGCATTGATTGCTAATTTTCCTGTTTCTAATGTATCAAAGTAAATATGATCAACTGGAGAAGTGTGACCGGGAGGATTAAGATTACCTAATGGTATCATGTATATTTTATCTGGATCTATCAATTCATGTGTAAATATTCCTGATAATTCTGTAGGACAAGTCGGGAAACTATTTAATTTATTTTTTAGTTTTTCATCAATAAATTTAGAATCATCTGCTTTTTTGTCTGTGTACTCAAAATCCTCTATATTCTTATTCGCATCACTAGGGATATTTGAATTTGTTTTTACAATAATAAACAGAATTATTAAAATTATTAATATTGCTGCTCCAAAAATAAGTAATAATTTTTTATTCATGATTTTTCTCCAATTAATTATAATTAAATTAATTACTAAATATTTAAAAATAGTTGTGTGATGCTTCGAGGCGGATTTAAAACATCTCTCTTCAGATTATTCTAATTCTAGACTGTGCTTTATTGCAATATTTACTTTCGTAATTGTATCTTCTTTTAATGACCCGATCTTCTTTATTATTCTTTCTTCAGAAATTGTATTTATTTGATTCAATAATATAGCACTGTCTTTGGGGAGATTAGCCTCTCCTTTATTAACTTTAACAATAAAAGGATAATCATTATCTACATTAGATGTAATTGATGCAACGATTGTTGTTTTAGAAAATTTATTTCCTAAATTATTTTGAATAACTATACAAGGTCTTGTTTTTCCTTCTTCTGAACCTTTTACTGGATCAAGATTAACTAAAAAAACATCTCCTCGTCTTATTTCCATTAATAATCACCAAGATAATCGTTTGCTTCTGAAGTTGCATATTTAAAATCATTTTCTAATTTTTTATTAATGCTTGACATTGCTTTGTATCCGTCTATCATCTTTTTCTCTTTGTCTTTCTTTAAAAGAACTTTTTCTTTTACTATACAAATATTGTTATTTTCTATTTTTACAATTAATATCTCTTTTGGTTTAATCTCGGCCTTGTCTCTAATTATTTTTGGAAGAGTTATTTGCCCTCTTTCTCCAACGGTAGTATAGGATTCATACATATTTTCTTCTCCTTTTAGGGTTGTATTATACATATTTATTCATACCGTTACATATTTAAATAGATGTTATATATCTATTATTTTTGTGGTTATTAAAATGTATTGCTTGATTTTTTTGAAAATTTGCAAAGAAATAGTTATATTTTAGGGATTATACAAAAATTGCTTCGAGGCGGATTTGGACCGCCGATTTCCAGATTATGAGTCTGGCGTTCTAACCGCTAAACCACCGAAGCAAAAAATAAGGTTCTCACGTAATATAAAATAAGTATAAAAATATATATAAATGATTTGATTTGCTAGTCTTTGATTGCTATTATTCTATATATTTTATCGTGCCTAAAAAACAAGGTATAGAAACTTCTATAGTTTGGTGGTATTTTAGAAACATCTACTTCTTCAGTAATATATTTGAATTTGCTATGCTCTAAACCGTATTCTAAATTTTTTTTAAAATAACTGCTTTTCTGTTGTTTATCTATAAAATAATAAGCAATAAATTTTCCTTTAGGTTTTAATTTGTTATAGATTAATTCTATTATTTCTTTAGTGTATTTTTCTGAACCAATATTAGCATATTGTGAACCAATCTTATCTGCAATCTCTGCGGTTTTTTTTATATCTTCATGCCTACGTTGTTTTTTATAAAAACCAACTGCAAAATCGCTAGTTACAATATCTAAATAATTATTCGGAAAACAAGTTAGTCCTTCGATAAAGTCTGCCTGAATCTGATTTAAGTTTTTTGGTTTTCCTTCTTTTAGTCCTGAAAATTTTATTCGTTTTAAAGATTTTTCTTTTTCTGCAACAGAATGCGTGTATTCAGAATTTTTAATGTGCTTTAAATCAATTCCGTGAAAATCAAAATTAGAAAAACGAGAGGCGAGTTTTTTAGAACGAGCCGCTCCATCTTCTCCAACGTTTCCTAGATGAAGAATTTGTCTTTTTGTTCCTGGCAACTTTTTTGGAATTTTTGCTTTCAAAAAAATCACTATTTAATCTGGCTTGTTGTTTTAATTATGATATTGTCGTGTGGGTCGATTACAAAAAAAATATCTGCTAAACCTATAAACACTCCACTTTCTAAAACACCAGGGATATTCTTTACAGAATACTCAAAATCATCAAGAGAAATGTTCTTGTCAAGGGTGATTCTGGAAAGATAGTGGCCGGTTTCAGTTTTAATAAAATTATCATCTGTGTCTTTAACAACTCTTGCAAAACCATAACTTTGAAGATTTAAAATTGTTCTTTCCCAAGCAAAGGAGCTTATCTCAACATATACATCTTTATCAACTTTATCTACAATCCACTGATAGTTTGAAACTACTATAAGATTAAGAGCAGACTGTGCTATCATTTTGTCTCTTATAAAAGAACGAGTGTCTTTTTTTATGAAATTATTATAAGTATCTATTTGGTCAGCAAATTCAATTGCTACATCAATCTCTTTCTCACTTAAAGAAACAAGCTGTTGCCCAAGATTATATAGCTGTGTTGCTTGTTTAGCAGTTGTTGCTACAAAGAAAACTTTTTTGTTTTTTGTAAGTAATATTTTTACAAGCTCATCAATAAAAGGGGCAGCATATTCGCTTGTGCCTATTGCTACGATTGCGTCATCTTTAACAAAAGTCTCAAACTTTTCAACAATCTTTGGTATATTCATTTTTTCTCTTTTTTCTATCTAAATATTGTATGTGCTAGTTTAAATATATTTCTCTTCTAAGAATATTTAAGACAGATGATGAAAAATGAACACCTGCTGATTTGTGATGATAAAATGGGCGGGCTGATGTCTTAAATATTGAATTTAAACATTCTTCTTTCTTTTGTATTTTGTTATTGGGAATTTGCCTTTTGCTTTGTTTTTCTGTATTATCGCTTTAATGGTTCTTGGTTTCTTTTTGTCTTTATCTTCTAATCTTGATACTCTTTTGTTTAAAACCTCTACTTTTGAATTAAGTACTTCTTGACTAGCAGAGCCTAATGGCAATTTCTTTGCTTCTTTATTTTTCTGCCTTCTTTCAAGAATAAACAAAAGGATAATTCCAATTAGAAATATCATTATTGCAACTAAAAGAACTATTGTTAATGTTTCCATCTTTTTTACCTCTCTTTAATTTTTTAAACTAAACAATATGTGTTTTTTCTTTTTTCTATTATTATTCCTTCTTCTTTTAAAAACTCTATAGCAATTTTCAATTGATCTGGATCTTTGTTTGTCTTTTTTGCCAAGTCTTCAATTGAGAAGTTTTTTTCAAGTCCACAAGATAGTATTTGCTTTCTTGTGTTATTGTATAGCATAACATCAATAACATAAAACTGGCCATCAAAGGACTTAATGCCTTTAATTTCAGAATTCTTAAATTTGGGATAGAATTCCCTGGAGAATTTATCCACTGCTTCTAGAGTTTTAATTATTGAATATCTTTTTTTTAAAAAGTCTTTAATTATAGTGTCTGGATTTTCTGTAATTGGATTTTGTTTTTTTGTGGTTGTTTCTTTATTTTCTAAAATTGGGTTTTCGGGTGTTGTTGATTCTTCATTAACAACATAGATTGCTTTCTTGTATTTTTCTGATTGCTTATAGGTTATAATTTCTTTTGATTTTACCATTTCTTTAAAGATCAGAAGATCTTCTGGCTTAAGAAGGGTTTCAAATGCACCTTCTACTTTGTCTTTAAATGGCAAATCTTTATCTTGAAGTATTGCTAGAATCTTTCGTTTGATTTCTTCTGTTGATATTGCAGGTTTTGGTTTTGCTGAGGCGGTCTGTCCAAGAATTGGTGTTTTTTCTCCTGATGCCACAAAACTTATAACATTATTTGCTATCACTTTAATTTCTAAATTTTTATTTGTATAATTATCTAAGTCTTCTGATTCTTTCTCATTATCAAAATTCAAAAAATATGTTTTGTTCTTTTTTACGATTTTCATGTCTTTTTCCAATATATTATATTACAAAATAATATAAAAAGGTATTTGTCTATTATTTATATGACAATAATTAGCAAATGAGAAAAATGCAACAACTTAATTTAAATATCCTGTTTGAAAAAACAAAAAAAACAAAAAAATCTCTCGAGTTTGTAGACAATAAAACCGAGAAAGTTAATTCAGTAAATATTACCATTTATAATGATGAACAACTTTATAATAAAATTAAATATCTAGAAGCAGACTTTATTTCTCCATTACTTACTAAAATCTATTCTTTAAAAGACCAATTATTCTTTGGAAAACTTAGAAACGTATATATTTATGATGAAAGATCTGCAAATATTGATTCTAATTTAAAAGAAATAGACGGAATAGAAAAGGCCAGATACAACCTAAATTCATTTTTTGAAAATTTAGAAATATATGATTTTCTTAATAACATTCCAAGAATTGAAAGACAAAAAACTATTGAAATTATAAATAAATATAATGCTAATGAACTATTACATTTTTTGCAAACAATTAAAGCTAATTCCAAAATTACCAATAAAAGAAAACTTTACAATATTGCAATAGACATAAAAAACCACAAATTTATTAAAACGGTTGACATATCAAAACAACTAAAACCAGAATTTAAACCAGAAATTGTTTGCCAACAAACCTATGGTGGTTTTCTTAGGGCACTAAAAACCAATACTTTAATTCACATAACCGCAGAAATTAATGGAAGACCTAAGGCGTTATTTGTTAAAACACAAATTGGAGAATTGCCATTTCTTAAACAATATTCAAAGGATCCATTATTACTTGGTGGATATAATGTTCTTGCAATTGACCCAGAAAATCTAAATGTTTATTCTTTTAAAACTCTAAAGAGTGGAAAAATTGATCAGGAAAGCTTAAAACAAGTTATGGATTATAAAAACCTAGAAAGTTATCTTAAACATGATCGTAAATATCTTGCACAAGAAGCAAGAACACTTGCAAAAAAGTTTCAAAAGGAACTGTATAGAAAATTAGACAAAATGTACCATAAAGCAAAAATCCCAGGAACACAAAGAATAAAAAAAACTTATGAAAGATTTAAAGTCAAACCAAAATAATTTTATTTAAGATATTTTAAATAATCTTCTATTTCTTCAAAAGACACAGAACAACCATTAAATTTTAAGGAATATAGTGCCGATTTAAGGTATTCTTTACTTGTAATTATATCTGTTAATAGATTTTTCTCATAAGCATAGGCTAAAAGATCAACAGATCTAACAACTGTTGGACTATCAATTAATTCTTTGAATTTATCATATCTTTCTTTAACAAATTCTATTCTTTTGTTTGAGTGCTTTCTTCTTAGTATTTCTAAAAGAGAATTAGGATCTTCAATCAAAAACCTTGTTGTTCTTTCATCTACTGCCAAACAATGTGCTTTAGTAATTGCTAAAAGAGCCATAGATTCTGCTTCACCAAAATCAACTATATGAAGAGGGTTGCCATTTATTAGATAAATACTATTTGTAAGATTAAGTATTTCTTTTGTTTTATTATCTAGTTCTTTGTCGCCTTTATAAACTGTAAAAATAAACTCATTTAATTGATCATTTATTCTTAAAGAACTAAGTTTAAAACGCATATTGTTTCTAACTCTATCAATACATTCAAATTTCACGCCAGTTGTAATTACAAATTCTCCAACATCGTTTCTAATATTTGAAAATGCAGGCAATAGGCATGTTTGTGAAAAACTTATTAAAACTCCGGTATCAAATACAATTTTCATTTTATCACTTTATTTTTTTATTTTTTGAATTGGTTTTTCTTTTGCGGTTATCTGTTTTAGTATGTCTACTTTCTCTTTTAAAGTTTTACCAATAACTACAGAATCTTCATCTGAAATCTTTGTTTGCCCGATAAGTTCCATAACTAGATCTTTATCTGCAGATAATAGATTTGTTGCTTGAGACATGGAAAGTCCAGAAGCATAAGCAGTAGATGCTAGTTTTGCTCTAGCATTAAATACAATGTCGTGTATAAAATGTCCTAACAGCTTATCTGTGCTTTCAATATCTGCTTGTATTTCTTTTATCTTTTTAGAATACTCTATGTGGTCTGGCTTTTTTGATAATTCTATTGCTTGCTTTAAATCCTCCATAGTCTTATCTTTAAATTTTTTCCAGTTTGGACTATAGAAGATATGTTTTTTTGAAACTAGTTTTCTATAAGCATAAGCAATAATTGCAAGCTCTACTAATTCTTTGTTATTTGCAACTATTGCTTCATCTAATAATTTTTCATCAATTGCGTGTAATTTCTGCATATCTATTTTTAAAAATTGTTCAAGTATTGCTTGAATAGCAATTGCTGGATCTTTTACATTTAAAGCAGAGATGTACCTTTCAATTTCTGGATTCTGATATTTCCCTTTTTGCGTATTAACTGGCGCAGGGAAATTATTTTGATTATTATTTCTTTGATGATTGTTTTTAGGATTATTGTTTTTATGAAATCTATTCTTGTTGTGACTTTTAGAATTAATGTGTTTATTAAAACTATTTGCATTCTGACCAAAATTAGAACTACTTTGCTCATTAAAGGTTCTGGTGTTTCTTCTAGCATTAATAAAAGACACATTTTGGTTTTCTTCTACATTATAGAATTTTTTAGAATTGTCTTGTTGTTTAACAATATAATTTTTGCCGGGAAAGAATTTGTGATTTTTTTTCATTCTGTGCATTACACCTACCTCAATTTCCTAGAAATCTCATAAATATATAAATCAAATATGTTTATATATCTTTTATTTATATATTTATTAGTAATTAAAGAGATTTATGGTAATAATTATGGGATTATATAATCAAGATGGGCCAGTAAAATTAAGAAAAGACAAACAATATATAATTATTGGAGTTGTAGTCTTTGTAATTGTAATACTTCTTGCAATTCTTGTTTTTTCTATTAATTGGGCGGGAGACGGATTTTCAGGAAATAATCTGTCTGTAAAATTTAGTAAAAATCCATATGTTCTTTCTAAAGATACAGAATTAAAGATACTTGTAACTATAGAAAACAACAGTGAAATTGATTCAACGGATTCTGTGGTAACAATAATTCCTGTTGAAAATTATTTTTTTATAACATGCGATGCTTCAGCAATTGAGAACAACAGCGTAGTAATTCCTATAATTTCAAAAGATAGCTCCAGAGTAGTAAGTTGTGATGTTAAGATATCTCCAACAATAAATAAAGCAGAGATCTTACCTGGCACCTATGGTTTTGATGTAAAATATATATTAAATAATACGCCATTTGAAAAAAGAGCAAAATTAACTATAAAGTAAAAAGAGGATATTAATATGTTTGATTGTTTATTAAAAGGATTTAAAATTTTTGCAAGTAAAAAAACAGTAATCATTATTATTCTTTTTTTGATATCAATGTTTGGGATTAATTACATTAGTAATTATATTATAGACACAATTATTTATCCATCATCCCTTTCTGAATTACCTACTTTTTTATTTAATTATTATGGGTATGTTTTATTATTTATAGTGCTTGGATATTTTTTTGCATTTTTAATAAGCAACTATGTAACTTATCTGATATCTCACACAATATTAAAATCAAAGAAAGACCCTAAAAAAGCGATATCTTCGGTTTTTGTTTATAGTTTGTTTTTATCCGCAATTTTGTTACTTTTTTCTTTTTTTATTTATTTAGATTTTATTATATTTAAATTTGTTTTTATTTCTATAATATTGTTGTTTATTATTGCAATATCTGCTTTAGTTGTTTCGATAGTTGCAACACTTGCAATAATTTTCTTACCTGTATCTGATACTCTTAAAGAAAGCTTTGACAGGTCCTGGTTATTTTTGAAAAAAAAGTTTTGGGCACTATTATTTTTGACATTAATTCTTGGAATAATAAATATCATAATTTCTTATTTATTTACTTATCTACTAACTTTGATATTTTCAAACAACTATTATTTAGAACTAATAATACAAACAGTAGCAAACACCATTCTTTCAATGTATAGTGTTGCTGTAATTGCTTATTTTATTAAAAAGAAGAAATAAAAAAGGGTTATTTTTTCTTTTGTAATCTTCTGGCTAATTC
>CAZGLB010000014.1:3104-14769 GCA_964526365.1 uncultured archaeon | reverse complement strand
TGAGAAGCATATTCTGAAATCAGTTCATTATTCTGCGTAATATTTCTCTCATAATTTTCAATCAAATCAACAAGTAAATTTCTGTCTTTTATACTGAAATATTTGTTTGACATCTGCCAGATATATGAAAGAGAGTTTCTAAG
Organism: uncultured archaeon; assembly: GCA_964526365.1. GTDB lineage: Archaea > Iainarchaeota > Iainarchaeia > Iainarchaeales > CSSED10-239 > JAKQTP01. The sequence goes on along the minus strand of CAZGLB010000014.1, from coordinate 14,626 downwards.
TTTTGGTTCGTTTGGTCTTTGAGAAATTAGATGATTAATATTTTCTACAACTTCTCCAAGAAAATCGTTTCCTTCAAATTTACTTCTATTAATCAATTCTTTAATACCATTAACTGCAGCAAGTTCAATCTTACTTGCTCCTTGTATCTTTATTTCTTTAATGTCTTTACCAATTTTTAAAATGTCTTTATCTATCATAAAAATTCCTTAATTTTAGCTTTATGTCTCTATATAACCTAAAATAGATTTATATTTAAAGGTTTCTTATCTATAAATATTATATCTTTTTTTATATTATATTTATGTTTTATGTTTAAAGATAAGATAACAAGCCATGGGGGAATGAATTTTGTCAGGAATGCAAAGCAGCCGCGTAGTTGCACAAGACGAGAATAGCGAAAAGGTTCAAAGAAGCGATGATGAAGAATTAGAGGAATTCCTAAAAGCATCTCTTCCAAACATCTATGTTATTGGTGTTGGTGGCTCTGGCGGCAACAGTCTTGATAGAATGAATCACACAGGTATTGAGGGCGCAATAATGATTGCCATGAATACCGATGCTCAGGCATTATTAAAGATTAGAGCAGACAAGAAAATGCTAATAGGAAAGAAAACCACAAGAGGCCTTGGCGCAGGCTCAAACCCAGAAGTTGGTAGAGCTGCTGCAGAAGAATCCAAAGATGAAATTAAAACAGTATTAAAAGATGCAGACATGGTCTTTGTTACTTGCGGACTTGGCGGTGGAACCGGAACAGGTGCAATACCAGAAGTGGCAAAGATTGCAAAAGAAAAAGGCGCACTAATAATCGGCGTTGTAACTTTACCATTTGCAGTTGAAGGAAAGCAAAGAATAGAAAATGCATTAAGTGGTCTTGAAAGATTAAAGAAAGAAGTTGATACTTTAATAATAATTCCAAATGACAAGATACTTGAAATTGCACCAGACTTACCATTACAGATTGCTTTTCAAGAAGTTGATAAAATATTAACACAATCAGTTAAAGGAATAATTGAACTAGTAACAAAAGCAGGAATAATTAATCTTGACTTTGCAGATCTAAGAACAATACTTTCAAATGGCGGTCTTGCAATGATTGGTGTTGGAGAAAGTTCAGTAAATAAAAATAATAATGATTCAAGGGCAATGGAAGCAGTAGAAGATGCATTAACTTCGCCATTACTTGATATAGAAATTGGCAATGCAAGAAAAGCGCTAGTAAATGTTTTGGGTGGACAAGACATGACGCTTAAAGAAGCAGAATTAATAGTTGAAACAGTAGCATCAAAGATTAGTCCAGAAGCACATATAATCTGGGGTGCAATGGTTGATGAGGAGATGCCAAGGAATTCCATAAAAGTTATGGCAGTAATTGCTGGTGCTGATATTCCATATTTAAGCGATATTGTAGGAACAAACATTGGAAAGAAAAAAGAAAAATTAGAACTAAATATTGAAAGCGTATAAATGTGATAAAAAATGGCAAATAAACTAAAAGAATTTTTTGAATCATCAAAAAGAATTCTATTGATTGCAAAAAAACCAGGAAAGAAAGAATACTGGGCAATGGCAAAGATCGTTGGTATTGGTATGATTGTTATTGGAGTTATTGGTTTTATAGTAAGAATAATAATGAATATAATAGGCGGAAAAGTATGATATTTACAGTTAGAACAACAGTTGGTCAAGAAAGAGTTGTAATTGATATTCTTCATCATAGAATTAAAGAAGAAGGACTACCGGTTTATTCTCTTGTAGAGATGGCTGATCTTAAAGGTTACATCCTTATAGAGGCACAAGAGGAAAAAACAGTTGAACTTTTAATTCATAATGTTCCACACATAAAGGGTGGGCAGATGGTAACAGGTAACATTAATATTAAAGAGATTGCAGGAATTCTAGAGTCAAGGCCATTAATGAGTTCAATTAAGGCAGGACAGACTGTTGAAATAATACTTGGCCCATTTAAAGGCTCACGTGCAAAAGTAACAAGAGTAAATGTGGCTAAAGAAGAAGTAGTTATTGAATTGTTTGATGCAACAGTAAAGATACCAATAACAATGAAAGCAGAAAATATTAAATTATTAAATTAGGAGTGAAAAACATATGCCAACAATAAAAGTTTTAATAGACGCAGGAAAAGCAAACGCAGGCCCACCATTAGGTCCGGCTTTAGGCCCATTAGGGGTTAACACAGTTGAGGTTGTTAAAGAAATAAACAAAGCAACAAAGGATTTAGAAGGCATGCAGGTGCCTGTTAAAGTACACATTAACTCAGATAAAAGTTATTCTGTAGAGGTAGGTGCACCATTAACAAGCGCACTAATAAAAAAAGAAATAAATATTAAAACTGCCTCAGGAAAGGCAGGCACAGAAGTTGCAGGTAACATTACTTTTGAAAAGATTCTAAAGATAACAAAAGCAAAATATCCACAATTAAGTGCAAGAAGTATGAAAGCAGGAATTAGAGAAGTTATGGGAACTTGTAGGTCTCTAGGGGTTAACATTGACGGAAAGACTCCAGCAGAAGCACTAAAAGCATTCAATGCAGGCGAGTACGACTCAAAGCTTGAATGATTCTTTTTCTTTTTTTCACTAATTTTATAAACCTTACCTTCTTTATATTTACTATAATATATTTAAGGGGAAGTTAATTATGAGAAAAATATTGTTATTATTATTTATAATCTTGATATCAGGAGTAGTTTTTGCTAATGATTTTTATGTTAGCGACATTATTGTTCCAAAGACAGTAGTTGAAGACACAAATTTTGATATTAATATTATTATTGTTAATACATTTTCTATAGAGAAAGATGTAAATTTGCGAGTTCAGATATACACACCAGATGCACATTTACTTTGGGATAGAAATTATAGAACAGATCTCGGTAACGAAATTTCAATTAACGCAAATGATTTCAATAATTTACAGATTCCAATAACGATAGTAGACACCAACGCATCAACTGCACAGCACTTAATCAGAACAACAATTGGCACTAATGACGTAAATCCAATAAACAATATTGCTCAACAATGGTTTGTTATACGAAAAGTTCAAAAACGTACGCCAATTCCAGATATGCCAATTTATTTTGGTTTTATTATTGCAATAGTTGTTGCAGTATTTATAATTAATAAAGACGATAAAAAATGAAGATTACAGAGATTGAAATTCTAGAGAAATCTGGTAACATAAATAATAAAGCACAAAAGTTTGCAAAGAAATTAATTAAGCCAGGAATAACTTTTCTTGAGATTGGAACAAAAATTGAAGATTTTATTAAAGAGAATGGTGCAAGACCTGCTTGGCCAGTCAATCTTTCAATTAACGAGCAAGCAGCTCATAATTCCTATAACCCAGAAGAGCAAATGATTCTAAAGGAAACAGATATACTAAAAGTCGATGTAGGAGTATCAATTGATGGATACATTACTGATTCTTCTCAAACCTTAATCTTTAATAAAAAACACGAAAAGTTAAGAGACGCTAGTAACAAGGCACTATTAAATGCAAAAGAACATTTATTAAAGAATCCAAAAACGGCCATGGTTTCAGAAATTGGAGAAATTATTGAAAATACCATAAAAAGTTTTGGCTTTAAACCAATAAACAATTTAACAGGCCACACAATAACTAGATATACAACCCATAACCATCCATCAATTCCAAATGTTAAGAATAATTTAAATATTAAATTTTCTGAAATTCCAAGCTGGTTTGCAATAGAACCATTCTCTAGTACTGGTAACGGTTATGTTACAGAAGGAAATAATGTTTATATCTTTATTTTTGAAGAAGACGTATCAATAAGAAACACAAATGCAAGACAGATTCTTGAAGAAATAAAAAGCTTTGAAGGCATGGCATTTTCTGAGTTCTGGGTAGGTAAAAATTTATCAAGTTTTGAAAGAAAGGTAGCATTTCGAGAACTATTAAAAGCACAAGCAATTTCTGCATATCCTGTGTTATTAGATAAATCTGGTTCTTTTGTTTCTCAAGCAGAAACCACCTTTATTTTCAATAAAGAAAAAAACGAAATGATAGATTTAATAAATATAGAAGACATAATATAATATGTGATTTGTAATGGACGAACAAACAGGCTTTGAGTTTAATAAACAAAACATAATTAAAATATTATTTATAGTATTTTCTTCATTTTTTTGGATATATTTTTTGATTTCTTCAAGATTAAATTTAGTTTCAATAATAATTTTTGATTTTTATTCTATAATTAAAGCAATGAGTTCTTTAAATTTTTTGTTATTCTTGATATTCTTTCCAATAACTTCAGTAATCATCTTATCTGTTATTTTTAATTCTACAAAGAAAGAAAGTTTAATAATTATTGGTGCAGGGTTATTATTTACAATCGCGGTTTCTGCAATATTTTTGAGATTAAACAGATATTTTATATTTTTCTTAGTGCTTTATACTCTAATACACATTGTTATGTGCTTTATAGTTAAAAAAGAAACCACAAAGAGCTCCTATAATCACGCTTCAGAACTATTATCAAAAGTTAGTTTGTTTTTGATTATTGCAATATTTATTGCAACAGCACTATATATTCTACCAAATCAAAAAACAAGAGTTGAAGAGTTTGAAGCAGGTATTGTTAATCTTTTTATTGCTGATGATCTTGGTCCTTGGATGAATACCTCTTATATAATTAGTAAGCAATGTACTTTATCTAATCTAAAATACATTATGGAATCTTCAGAATATATTACACTAACAAGAAATACAGACACAGATTCCTTGGAATTTACGGAGTTTATGGATAATTTAAAAAATTCAGCATCCGCTAACAGAACTCCAGAAGAAATAAAAGAGTTAATGCCAGACCTTGATGCTCCTGTTGTAAAAAGCAAAATCGTATCAACTGTAAAAGCAATACCTTTTATGAATATTATTGAAGGACACTTTGCAATATTCTTTGCATTTATCTTTGCATCATTAACCTATAGTTATCTATCAATTTCGTTTTTATTATTTGCTGCATTGATATATTTGTTTAATAAAATACTTAAATAAAAAAAGAAAGATATGAGAAAAACAATAATACTTTTAATGTTGTTCCTAATATTGCCATTTACACAAGCAATTTCGCTTTATTCTGCACAGGACATAGCAAAGGAATATATGCTATCTACGGAATTTTTAGATTCCAGCGTCTATTATATTAATTGCGATAGCAATCAATATTATGTTCTTAATATAGTTGATTCAAAAGGGACAATTGTTTTGTTTTTACCAATAGAATCAAATAATGGCGAAGTATTATATAAAAAAAGCACAACTTCTCAAAATACTCTTAAAACCTCTTTATTATATAGAAATATTAAGACTAAAGATTCTTCAGGGAAGAACTTCTTATCTCAACAATTAATTGATAAGATAGAAAACCTAAATATAAGTTTACAATCAAAGTCTGCAAAATTAGATGGAATAATCAAATCGAATTATTCTGTTTCAATAACTGCAAAATGTCAAAACACAAAAGACAAACTAGAGTCTTTAATTTCTAAATTACAAGATCTAAAAACAAAGCTAAATAATCTTCAAAAATATCAGACAGAATTTTTAGAAACACCAGATTGTTCCAAGACTGACGATCTAATTTATGCTTATAAAACCTCATTTACAGGCTATAACGACTTAATTGCTTCAGGTATAAACTACAGAGACGCAACAAACGAGATTGTAGAAGTTGTAATTGCTGATCAAAAGCTTGATGAGACCACAAAGAAAATAATAATGAACTACACAGAAGCTCCAGGCTCCTTGTCAACAGATATTTCAACAATAGTAGATAGTGTTTCTTCTACAAATCAATTTTATTCATCAGTAATTTCTGATTTTGATAGAGTTGGCCCAAACAGCCCTCTTGAGATACTTCAAGAAACTCTAATTTCAAGGCAGGATTATTTTATAGCAAAATCTTTATTATATAATTTTGATAATGATTTAAAAAGCACTCTTGATAATGCCATAAACAATATTTTAAATTCAGAAAACATTAATTTTTGGAAAGATACAAAAACAGTTTCTGAATTAAGTCAAAATTATGCACAAATTAAAGAGCTTTATAATAAAGGCAGATATACAGAAAGCATAAGTAAAATTAAAATTGCAAAAAATCAAGTAAAAAAAATAAATGCCGCAGGAATCACACAACTTGAAACCCAAGATATATCTAAATATATAATATATCTAATAATTGTAATTATTGTAATTCTTGGCACAATAATTTTAGTAAAGCAAATAAGAACCAAATCAAAGAAGAAGCCAAAGAAAACTACAAAAGAAATAGATCCAGAATACTTACTAAACAGAAGAGATCCATTTAGATAATCTAATTAGTTATTACTTTTTCGTGTAATTTATATTTATTTATAGCAATCTTGAATTCCACGTAATCTTTTGGTGGATTTCTAGTAAGCTCTTCTATAAATTTTATTCTTTTATTAATCATTTCTAAAAGATCATTAATATTTAGATTATATTCTCTAGAAACAGACTTTAAGATTTCGCTTTTATAGGTTATTGGAAGATCGTGCGTAAATAAATCGCCTTCTTTCTTTTCTGGTCGGTCATAAACATTATAGATTGCATTATATTCGATTTTATTATCTTTAGAATTAAAGCCCTTTATCTCATCCAATTCTTTAATAGTTCTTTTAATATCACTACCACCTTCAAAACCAGTGACTATAACTAGATCTAAGGATGTTAATAGTGCAGGTTCCAGTGAAATTGGTGGGGTTATTAGTCTGTTTACTAGGTCTGGTAAACTCCTTGCGTGAACTGTTGACAAACAACAGTGTCCAGAAGCCATACCTTGAAACATTACAGACATTTCTTCTCCTCTTACTTCTCCTACAATTAAATAATCTGGTCTTTGTCTAAAGGATTCTTTAATCAGATCAAGCATCGTTACTTCTCCGTATTTCTTTCCACTACCATCTGGTGGTCCAAAACCAGGTCTAGTAATCTGTGGTACCCAGTTATCTAATAAAAGATTAATTTCTCTTGTATCTTCAATTGAAACAACTCTTCTTCCTGGTGGAATAAAAGAAGTAATAACATTTAGTAATGTTGTTTTACCACCAGCAGTTGGTCCAATAATTAATGCTGTCTTTTGAAATTCCATGACTGTCCAAATATAAGCAACAATCATAGGATTTAATGTTCCGCTATTTATTAAATCAATTGCAGTTAATGGTTTGTGTGGGAATTTTCTAATAGTAAATGTTGGTCCTCTAGTAGAGACATTAGTTGTAAGCGTGGCGTTCACACGAGAGCCATCAGGTAATATAGAGTCAAGTAATGGGCTAGCATACGAAACATAACTTTTACTTAAGTGCGCCATCTTGATTACAAATTGTTGTAATTCCTTTTCATCAGGAAAACTAATGTTTGTTTCAAGGTGTCCATACTTTCTATGAACAATAAAGATTGGAATTCCGGTTCCATCACATTCAATATCTTCAATCAATGTATCATGCATTAATGGTTCAATTAGGTCTAATCCTTTTATTTGTCTTCCAACATAATACATAATCTTTGAACGTTGCTGGCTATTAATTTTTTTTTTAGAAAATATTTTATCAATATGTTTTATTAATTCTGATTCGTCTTTTAGTTCTGTTAAAGATATCTTATTGATTAGTTCTTGTTTTGTTTCTGTTAAGATTTTACTTTCTTCTTTTGTTAATTCTGGTTCTGCGACAATATATCTTTTACCACTATCATTCTCCTCAATAAAAGCATAGGCAAAGCCAGGGATTAATACTTGGTAGTTTTCTGGGAGTAGTTCTCTTGGTTCCTCAAAAACAGGAGGTTTAATTCCGTTCTCTGTAATCTTTAAAGTTTCTTTTGTAGTTTTTTTGCTGCCAAATATCATTTCAATAATATTTTTGTGTTCTGTTGGGTGCTTTATCGTAACTTCTACAGCTTTTGGTTTTGTGGTTTTCTTTTTTTGTTCTGTTTTTTCGACATTTGTTTTATTAGATTTAAAAAGATTATTAAAAAATAAAGTTGCAGGAGATAATCTTTTTGCTAAATAATATTTTTTAATATTGGAGATTTCAATACCTTCGCCAATAACCTCTAATTGATTATTATATTCTATAAAAGTATTAACAAACTCTGCATCTAAGGTTTTAGAATTTTCATAAACTTTTTCATTTTTCAATTTAGAAATCAATTGTTTAGAATTAATTTCTTTATTATAGAATTTGCCAAGAATGTCTTGTTCTTTTTGGGTTCTTTTATTTTCTATATTTTTAAGACTAAGAATTAGATCATAAAGCTTTGAAGCATCCTTCTGAGTTGGTATATTCATGGCTCATCTGTATATTCAATTTAAAGATATAAAACAATCTTATAATTTACTGTTTTTTATTTCGTCTATTCCTTCATATTCTGTTTTTACATTAAATGTGTCTTTTAATTCATTTAATAAATCCGTAATCTCATTAATTGCTTCTGCCACCTCGTCCCAGGTTTTCTTCTTGGAATTGGTGTTGTCTGTTGCTCTTTTTTTATTCATTTCAAGCATTGTAGCATATGAAAATTTACTTATCTCTCCAGATTCTAGTTTCTTTTTGATATTATCTAAAGACTTTTTAATAGTTTGAACATCTTCATCTGCAAATCTTAAAACTTCTAGTTTTGCAACAATAATATTTGTTTTTTCTTCAATTTGATTTAAAAGTTCAGTTACATTTTTCATAATTCTTCCCTCTAATTTTTAAATATTGTTTCTGAGCTCTCATTATAAATATCTAAATAATAGACATTTTTTTCGCCCTCATAATAACAGTTACATAAATATATATTCATATCATTTATAAATATATCTATTGCAATTGTAGTATTATTGCTAATTATTTGATTTAGGTCTCCATTTATCATAAGATTACAGTCTTTATTCATAAAATTACTTAAAATTAACTCTTGAGAATTCTTTAAAATATTACAGATTTTAGCATCAAAATTATTGCTATTAATAAATGTTATAAAATTTTTATTTAAGTTATTAATGTCCTGTACAGTTGGGTCATTATTTATTGCATAAATTAATTCTGTTTCATAATTTTTTGCAATTGCATTTACGGTTTTGGTTTTAACTTTTGGACTAGTATTAGAGATTATAACTAGCCCACTTATAAATATTATAATGATCATCGTCGTTATTATGTAAGTAAATCCTTTTTTCAAGTTATTCCCATTTAGTCTAATTCAAGATGCAAAGTCTTATTAATATCAGAAAAATAATATACGTATTCTCTTTTCTTTGTAAAGTCTGTTAATATTTTGGTTTGACAATTGCTATTTAACCAATCACAAATCGTAATATTAAAACTATAATCCATTTGAAGATAAAGTAACGCATAGATGTTATTTACATCAGAATTCAAGATTAGTTCTCTAAATTCAGAATCTTCTGCATTATATTGTACAATAGTTTTAATTTCTTCAGGTATTGGACTACCCTGATAATTCTGGCCAATACTTTCAAATAAGAAAAACACAAAAAGCAAAAGTAATATTATAGCAATTGCAACTTCAAAGGATTTTGTCATATTAGTTTACCATTCCATCAAACATATTGTAAATTATGGAAAGATATTTGTTTTCTCCATCTCTTTCTTCTGCAAGATATTCTGGAGGTATAGCATAATAAGCAACTCTATTGGAATTACTGGTTACGATTGCATCAAAGATATCCCCATAACTATGATTGTTTTGATCATGCAAGCTTGCACCAAAATCAATCTTTAAAGGCACAGGGTTTGGTTCTACTAGATTAATAATTGCATAATTATCATAGATTGGCAGATTTGGTTTTAGGCCATAGACAAGCGGATGTGTTTGAGAAGATGGAATTAATTTACCAGTATATTTATCTCCAACAGCACAGTCTCTAATATCACAAAAAGTAGAAATATAATTTACTCCAAGAGTTCTATTAAAAAAGATTATAACATTCTCATCTGTTAGTCTTACCCATCCGTTATTTTTGTCATTTTCAATACCGGTATACAGCATATCGCCTTTATCTGGATTTATTTCAATTCCTGCATCTCCAATCCAAACAACTCTTCCGCCTTGTGCTATATAGTTTCTTATTGTTAATAATTGCAATGTTGAGATTTTTCTTGCCCTTTCAACAATAATTAAACTCACATTTTTTAATTGCTCAGAATTTAAAAAACGTATATCTGTAAGAGACGGGTGAACTGCCACGCCTTTTCTATCAGACAGCAGGTCCTTTAATAATTCTGGATTACCAAGCCCTTTTTGATCTGTTGGGTCATAAAGTATTAGAACGCTAGGCTGTTGTCTTCCAGTTATAATTGTTAAAATTCCCCAATAGACATTACATCCGCCAGGAATTGTTCTACATCTAATAGTGCCTGTCCAAATAAATACAAATAACGCAATTACAACTATAATTAAAAGAAAGACAATTCTTACAAGCCATTTGTATTCTGAAGGTTTTTTCTCTTCCATTATTTAATCCCTAATAAAATATAAAATAGATTAATATAAAAGGTTTTGGTTTCTAAAGATATATAGCAATATCTATTTAAATTGTGAAAAATTTATGAAAATGAATTATAATAAAAGCGATAGCCAAGGACCAAGCTCAGCTATAGGAATAATGAAGTTTAAAGAGAGTTCTGGTGGTCCACAATTAACCCCTGAAGCAGTTATTGGTCTTTCACTCGGTATAGCAATTTTAGTTCTAATTTTAAGAGCGATATTTGGTTTATAAATCTCTAATTATAGGTTTTAACAAATATTTTTGCATTTTCTAGTATTCCATTATTATACAGATACTTTGTAATTGCCTTATATTCAGAATTAACTCCTGAATTACAATTTAGATCTAAAGTTTTATTTTTTATATTTGCATAGAAGGAACCGCAAGATAAATTTTCAAATCCGTCTTGAGTAATTATTCTTTCGTTTGTTTTTGTAATTGACATTTTTGGATATTCTAAAATAGTATTTTCTAGATTCGTAAATCTATATCTAACTTTTATTAAAGAATTTTGATCACAAGTTATAAGCATATTTTGAGAATCTAAATTCATAAAGAAGTTACAATCCTGTGTATGTAATCCAGTATTATCAAAGACATCAAAAATTATTGTTTGTTTAACTCCTGGATAATTTGAATTAAAAATATTATATAAATAAAATTGATTTGTATCAATTGCTGGCGCTTCAGAAGTAACTCTTGCAGTAAGCTGAGAACCTTCAATAGGCGTTGCCTCTCCTGTGGCATTTTGTAAATCTATGAACCTATCATAATCAAATTCAATAATAATATGAAATGGTTGATTAACAATAGTTTCTTCTGGTAATTTAAAAACAACTTCTGCTATTTTTGTGTCTGTATCAAATATAAAATTAGAATCCAAAGTAACATCTATACACTCATCAAATTTACAATATTGTATAATTGGTGCTTCTGAACCACTTGCTGGCGTAATTTCT
>CAZGLB010000014.1:0-3004 GCA_964526365.1 uncultured archaeon | reverse complement strand
TTCATTAAAATTACAATAATATCTGTCTGTTGCTGTATCAAAATTAATATAAACATTAATATCTTCTGCAGTTGTTATAAATGAACCAAGATATTTAGAAAATTCAGATGTTGTATCTATGATAGTATTAGAATTCAACTCCAGTATTCCGGATTTAATTGTTGCTATTCCAGAATTTAAATCAAAAGTATCTGTATAATTAAAGTCATTAAAGTTTTCAAATAACATTTGTACGCCAAGACCAGACAACGCATTAATGTCTGTTTCATAATTATAGAATTTGTCTTTATCATAAACTAATCCAAATAACGAATTATTGTTAGTATCGATTGCAAAAGTATTTCCTGCTCTTCCATAATTAATGTCTGAAATAAAATAAGGATATATTTCAGAGTCCTCAGAATCCACAGAAATATTATAAACCGGAATAATGTCTGAAATTGTTGATTTATATAAAGAATCGCTAAGCACATTGTTATTTGAATTGCCGCTTATAGGTAAAATATTAAAAAGGGCCACAAGTACAAGTGAAATAACAGTAATAAATAATACACTTGAAATTAACCAATCTATATAATCCATATTAATTTACGCTTATTTGTATTTCTTTTGGAACAGTTATTGTTTCTAAAGTAAAAGGATGGATGTATTCTACTTTTAATGTACAATATTTTGTTCCTGTAATATTTGTTAATGTGCCTAAGTCAGAACCGGAAATTACAATGGGAATTGCAGGATTTTCATTAGCAGGTATGTCTTGATCATTATAACCAGTTGGTAAAGTAAACCAACTATTACAATCTGTGGTGTTTGTAGAGTTGTTTATAAAAATATTATTTATATGTACAGGAATTTTGTTTTTATTATTAAGATTAAGAGTAATACTTTTAGAGTTTGTTGTGTGTGTATTAACATCATAAGTTAATGTTTCGCTGTTTTTATTTATGCTAATTTCAAAATTGTTTAGTGGTTCTTCAACAGTTATTGTAAAATTAATATCTTTAGAATTTACAAACATCGGGCTATTAAGTGATAAAGCGCCGTTTATTTTTCCTCGTCTTAAATTTCCTGGCAGATCTATTGTAATTATATCTTCATAATCGTCATTAGAATTTACAGAAATAACAGAATGGTTAAGAGTAAATATTTCTTCAATATCAAATATATTAATGTCAACAGAAGAATCCTCTGGAACATAGTTTGCAGTAATAGATAACTCCAAATCAGAAAGTTCTATTTTATTTTTAGTATTATCTATCTTATATACTTTTGTAATTTCGTCTCCGCTTTTCATAGCAAATGCACTTGAAAGCGCAGAAGTAAATTTAATGTCTGGTGCTTTTTGGATATTTAGTTCTGCAGTCTTATTTTTGTCTGTTCCTTTAACTCTTAAACTTATTTTCTTTGTGGTGTTAGCTAATTTGTCGTTTGCAGGAATATTAAAAGACACAAAAAAAGTATTTTCCATTTTGCGCATAGTTATTTGTCTAGAGATTGGAAGTTCTTCTCCATAATTATCAACAAAGACATATGTTTGGTTATTAAAGTCTGGCCAATTAGAGGTGTTTGCGCCAAAAAATTCCAAAAAATCAGAATTATAGTCTTCATTTGGGCTCAGGTTTTTTAAATCAATTTGACATTTTACTTTCTGTCCAGTAAAAACGGTTGTTGGGCAAGTAAATGCAGTAATCTCTAATCTAATATCTTTAGACAGTACAATATTTATTTCTTCTTCCTCTAAAGAAAGTTGCTGAGTTCTTAGAGTTTCATATCCTGTTTTTGTTATAGTGTAAGTATATTTTTTTGATTTATTAAGTTTAACACTTTCTCCAGAAGAAACAGTTATTGATTTATCGCTGTTCTCTGGTCTAATCTTTATTTCAGTAGAAATTGATTTTCCATAAATATCTTTAACATTAAACTCAATTGTTACAGTATTAAAAAATAAGAAATAAACCACGATTCCTATAACTCCAAGAACTATAATCAGGATTATTATTTTCTTAATTAAAGACATCAGATTAGGACTAAGTTTTAATGCCTGGCCTTTAGGTTTTTCTTCCTCTCTTGAGAAATCAGAACCGCCAGAGAAAGGATCGTAGTTTGCCATAATTTTCACTTCTTTTGCATATATTTGCTTGCTAATAGCTCTTTTTTAAGTTCTTTAATCAATTCTAAAGACGCTTGTTCCTTTAAAATATTTTTTGCTTCAAGATGATTAATGTCTTGTGTTAAAAACTTTGATTCTCTTAAAACATTATCTAGTGCTTTTTCTATGTGTATGATATGTAGTTTTAAGATTGTTAAGTCTTGTTCGCTTGCCTTATAGCTCTTTAATAAATCCTCTTCAAGGTTTGCAAGTCTAGACTCTTTTGTTTTTTCTTTAGCATCTATCCAATTAAGTTGATCAATTTTTTTATTTAATTCTATTATTGTTTGTTCTTTTCTTTCTAGAGTCTTTAATAGTTCTTCTACTGATCTTTTTTGATTAGAGATATTTGTGTATTTGTGGTCTAGTGTTGTTTTTGTACTATCTAAAAATATAATTAAATTATTAATGTTATTTTTTATGGATTGCTCTATTGAAAAATATTTCTCTGGTGTTGCAATCTCGTTTTTAATATTAACTAAATCGTTTTCTACAATTGTTGTGTGTTCTTCAAGAAACACTGCTTGTTGTATTTTCCCTGAAATATCCATAAAGACGTTTTGAAATAATCTTATCTTTTCTGGTTCAATGTCTGTTCCAAATTGTATTGAGGAATAGCCAAGCAAGCCGTTTAATAGTCTTACTATTTCATCAAGATTTAGTTTTATGTCTTTTAAAACAGGAATTCTTTGCGTTTTACTCATACGATGTAAGGGATAAATAAAAGAGTCATAAGTTATTTTTGCTTTTGCTTTTAATAAGCTTATATCTTCAATTATTCGTTCAGTCATGTTTTTTCCCAATAGATATATTATAACAATATATTTAATATTTATGCTTTTATATATTTATAGG
>CAZGLB010000013.1:0-15603 GCA_964526365.1 uncultured archaeon | reverse complement strand
GGGCTACATATCGTATCATCTATGTTGATTTGAGAATAACAAGCCCATGCTTGTTGGTCATCCCCTGATTCTGTAATTAGTGGATTTGCGTTAGTTAATCCACTTGCAATAATTAAATATCCATTTGGGTTTGCAGAAAGTGGGGACCAGGATTGGTCAAGATTGCCTGGCGGGAAATAGAAAGGGAAATAATCATCATGTATTTTTATTTGGATTTTTGTTTCTCCACTTTGATAAGAATCCTTAATTCTGTATCTTGGATCATTTTCTTTAAATTCTAAACTTATTGTTGCCTGTCTAAATTCTGCGCATTCTAAATTTACGATTGCTTCAGCATCATTTTGGCTTGCGTTTTGATCTTTATTCGCGTTATACCACTCATGATCAACGTCAGCGATATTTGCGGATTTATTATTTTGTAAAAATAAACCAAGACCTCCAACAATCGTTCCAATATCTGCTGTTAAATTATTAAATACTACGGGATTTGAGGGGTCCGGAACAGAAACTCCTGGTGTTGTTCTATATGCTTTGCTTATTTTGTTGTTTACTTCTATGTTTATATCAAAAATATTTATATCGCCATTGTTTGTGCTACCAGCAATGGATAGATTACCATTCATTACTAAACCTGAATTATATTGCATAATCTCTCCTGGACGATTAACAATTGATTGAATAAATGTTTGTTTATAAAGTTCTAAAAATGAATCTTTCATATCATTATTCAAAGAATAACTTATTGGAAATCCTAATACATTGGTAACATTAAGCGTGCTTGGCAAGCCAGAAACTGTAAGGAGCTTTGGAATGGTTTCACATTTCCCGGAAGAGATTTTACTTACTGGAGTGGAAAAGAAATTACTTCTTGGCGTGCAGTAATATGGATCACAAAAGCCAAGCCTTGCTTGCTCTAAAGTGTTATGAATGGTTGGAGAAAACATTCCTGTTCCATTGGTAATTGCAGGATACATGTTTTTTTCTGCTTCATTACTTAAAACTAAATTTCTTGCAACTCTTAAAGCTTGAAGACCACGCCAAGGAATATAAATTTTATATATCTGCCTACTTAATACAGGCCTTTGAATTACTTGATCTGTTTTTGTTTTTAAAACTGTTATGATTGGTAATAATTCATAATTTTCATCAGATAGTTGTGTGGTGTCTAGCGTTAGAAAAAAAGAACCATTACAGGTGGTCATGTTTTGATTACAGTCTATTATGTCTGCTCTCTCGCCACCGGCAGTAAACATCTCAATTACTACACTTTTAAATAAATTATAATCGTCTTCATTGGTTGTTATTACCTCACAAACAGTACAATTAGGATTCCCAAAATTACAATCATTATCGCACTCAATATGACTTCCGGTTTTTATTTCTGTAGTTATATTATATCCTGGAGGATTTGCTGAATATCTTAGATTGTGTAAAATACCACTTGCAAAATATCCTGCAAAATCTCTTTCAAAAAAATTGTCTTTAATATACCATTGTGTAAAATCGTCCCAATTCATATCCATTTGCGATCTGGTTATATCTATGCTATAATTTGTTTTGTGTTCTTCCCAACTAGAACGTAAAGTTATAATAAAAGTATTAAAGGCATCTGCTCTTGCAATGTCTCCCATAGTCATTAAATCAGACATTGAAGATTGATCTTGAATTAATTCTAAATAGGTTTCTTCTGTAGTTATCATATTAAAGATTAAAGCTAAAGCTACAGATACTAATAATAAAGAGATTAGTGCTGTAAATAACGTAAAGCCTTTCTTTGTAATCATACTTAAATCTAAATAAAAATATAAGAAAAAGATTTAAAAGGGCGTTGTTTATGTTAGATTATCATTAATTGCATAGTTGTCATAAAGAGCATAACCTGATCTTGGAATAACTACCTGATAAATTTCGTTAATACTAAAATTTTTTCCACCTTCTTCTTTTGTCATGCCTTCTAATACAACTGGCGCTCCCCACTGATGTATGATTTTGTTCTGGCCAAAGTTATTTTTACCAACATATACTACAACATGTGTTGGCTGACATCCTTTCAATACATTAGATGGCCTTTCTATACCAATTATTGCTCCAGGAATTAAATTATTTTCTAATTCCGAAACAGGATCTACGCCTTTTTGCCAAACAACTTTATTTCTTGTTCCAAAATTGGAGTTGCCTCCAGTTCCTGGATCACATGCATTTCCTGTTTGATAACTTAAATCATAGTTTTCTTTTGCAAATCTTGCTACAAATGCTGCACAGTAATTTGGAGACAATGCTTCAATATCTAAACAACTATTACCATTAAAAACGCAGTTGTCATATTCTTCTAATTTAGATTCTTTATCAGAATACATGTTCATTTGTAATTCTTCTAAATTTACTGCTGTTTGAGTTCGGTTTCTATCTGTATTAATATATAAATTTAAATCAGTAGAATTTTGTGGAGTGAAGTTTTGTAATAGTTCAGCTTGGTGTTCTGATGTTAATATTTCTTTTAGTTCTTTATCTTCTTTATAGTGTATTTTTACATCATCTGTGATTGCTGGTATTTCTTTTTCTATTTTTAGATCATATTTTTTATTTGCTTTTATGATTGTTACTTTATACCAAGTGCCTTTATCAAACTGAGAAACTTCTTCGCCATCTATTAGATAAAGTAAATTATTATATTGCCCTTCTTCATCTAATCTTCTTAGATATTCTTCTCCTGACCAGTTAGATGCTGCAACAATTAGTATATCAAGACCAAATTTGCCTGCCCCTTTTAAGAAATTTTGGAATTTAGTTGGTAAGCCTAGAGATTTAACTGATTTTGCAGCATCATCCATATTTCTTGCAATGTCATCAGAAATATTTATTGCGCCTTGTCCTGATGCACCGGATTTTGCGGCCGTTAAATCATCTGCAACTTTAGTGAATTTCTTTCCTGCTTCTTCTAAACCATCCCTTCGTGCATATAATTTATCTAATCTTTTCTTTTTAAGACCGGGAATCGCTATTTTGTTTTTTTCTAGAGCTGCAATTTCTGCCTTTACTTTTGTTAATGTTTTTGCTGCACTAGTTGCTGACTTGCCTGCATTTCTTATGGCATCATCTACTTGGCTTGTTGTCATTGTTGTTACTTTTGTGCCTGTGCTTATCCCATTTAATGCGGTGTTTGCTGTAGCAATCTCGCCTTTGATTGTTGAAATATTGGTAATATTACTATTAAGGGCATCATCAATTACTACATTTCCAGCACTATCTGGAGTTAATGGGGCTAATCCTTTTCCCACATCATCTAATGAGGATTTTGCATTAGTTAATACTTTTTCATTTTTTATTAGCTCATCCCATTCTGGTTTTAATGTTGGATCTGTTGGAACAACATTACCAAACTTATCTGTTTTAATTTTTGTAATTTCATCTAGTTGAGATTTGATACTGTCACTTGTGCTGGTTATTGATTTTTGTAATGCTTTGCTATCTTCAAATCTCATTAATCTTGGTCCACTTCCTGAGCCAGTACTTATTTTTTTCAACATATCATCTATCTGGTCTAGTTCTGTATTTAGACTTTTAATTTGTGTGGAATCAATTGTTGTTGAAATTCTTCCTACATCAATTAAATTTTTTTGCCCTTTAACAAGTGGTGCTTTTTCGACATTATCAACTAAAGTGTTTATGCGCCTTAATTGATAGTCAATTTTTGCCTGTTGTGCTTTCAAACTATTTAATGTTGCTTCTTCTGCACTGCCTATTGCTGGTTTTCCTAATTTTGTAATATCATCTATATCCTTTAAAAGTTTTTGATTAATTTCACTCAATTCAGCAGAAGTTGCTTTTGCTTTATTAATAAATTTGGCTTTTTGATCAATTGTTATTGTACTAACTGTAGTTATTGAATTTGGGGTTTTTAAATAATTATCTATATCATTAGCAAACCTTTCTCCATTGGGTTTAAACCAACTACTACTTCCTCGCGAGGTAAAATTATCGGTATTTCTTCTAATTATATCTGCAAATTGTTTTTGTTCTGCGGGTGCCAGTTTATTATAAAACCCATCTATAACTTCTTGATAACGAGGTTCAGGACCTACTTTAGGCGATCCCGCTTGTCTTATGATTGCTCTTTCATCGGCAGGTATAAAACCAACTTTGCTTATTAATTTATTAATTACTTTCTGATCTGCGGGATCCGCAGCAGTAAACCAAAATGCTGCATCATCTGTGTTGGCTACATAATTCATATATCTAAAAATTTTTTCATCACTTGGTTTTATTATTGCACCTCCTTTGCTTACTTGAGAAATAGATAACTCTGGAAGTTCTTTGTTGATTATTCCGATTCCTCCACCGCCGCCGCCACCCCCAGTTATATCTATAGTTCCTGGCAAATCATCTATTATGCCTTTTAATGGAGTATTTATTGTTGAGGATGTTGATCTTGGATTAAATGGATCTACTGTACCAGGACCTGCTGGTCTTGTTAGATCACGAATACCAACTATAGTTTCAGCACCACCAGCATTTTCTCCTAAATTACCACCATAACCGTCGTTTGCTAATTGCTGAGACATGGTCTCTGCTTCTGCAACACCGCTACCTCCTCCCATTATTGCATTTACTACTGCACCTAATCCATTACCTACTGCGCCAAATATTATTTCAATAAGCTTTGCCAAGTCTCCTACTATTGGTATCTTATGAATAACGTCCATAATTTTATCTGCGATTCCTGTTTCCTTAGTATACATGGTTATTGTTGGAAGACCACACCCAAGTCCACAATTCCATACTAGGTCTTTAATATATTTTGGAACACCAATAACAAAAATCGAACCAATTAAATTTACACCGCTTGTTAATGTCCCACAGGTTAGCATACAGCCAGTAAAATAAGACCCAGATCTTTTTAATGCTCTAGTGTTTCTTGCATTCTTTTCAGATGTACTTTCTTTAAAATCACAATAATCTGGTTTCTTGTAAATTGTTGCTTTGTCTCCTAAACCCTTATTGTATTTTTCTAAAGTATCACAGAATTTTTCAATATCTTCTTTTCTATATTCTTTATTCCAATAGACGTATGCATAAAATGATTTACTAGAATTTGCGTTTTCTTTACCTAGACTTTCTGCAGTTGTTTGAGTAATACCTAATAGATCAACAGGAGTTATGCCATAATTTAATAATGTAATATTTGCATCTGCTTTTCTTTTTGAATTTATTTTACCTGCTGTAGTATATTTACTTTCTGCAATTATTTTTACTTTCTTGTCTGTCCAGTTTCCAATATCTCCAATATCTCCTAAAAAACAAATATTGAAATCTGTGTCTTTGTCTTTTTCAACAACCATAGAAAGAATACCTGTGTATTTTTGATTTTGATAATCAAGTTGTGTTTTTACACCTAATGCTGATTCTGTTGTAATTGTTATTTCTTCAGCTATTGCAGACTTAACTGTTACTTTCATGCATTTTTCTAAAGGCGTTAATTGTATGATTTCTGTTTGTGGCTTTAAAACAAGCGCGCCAAAGTCTTCTGTAAAAGACATGATAAGCATATAATTTCTGTCTTTTGAAATACACACGTCTGCAGGAGTGCCTTCCAAAATATCTTTTATATTTTCAGAAACTTCTTTTACAAACTGTTCTGGATATGTTGTTTTTTCTGAATCTTTTGTTATTCCAAATTTATCATTAATTATAACATTTACTTTTTCTGCTTGTGCAGTCTTTGAGACTATTGGATCATTAAAATATAATTTTGCTATTGCATCATTATTTTCTGGAATGTCTCCAATCGTTATATCTAATTGACTAAATTTCTTTTTTTCTTCAGTTCTTATTTGGAATCTATCTTCTGTATTAAATACATTTTTAGAAACCGTTTTACCAATATTTTCGTCTCCACTAATTATTGTAAGCCAAGTGTTACCAGTATTAGATTTTGTAAAGAACTGTATATCTTTTGGAAGATACATTCTTACATTTTCTATACTTTTCTTACAGGCCTCTGTGGCATTTGCATCTACTGTAACAAAGAAATAAGCTCTTGTTGGGTCTAATTTCTCTAAATTTTTTGTGGCTATTGAACCATCAATTGAAATCTTATATCTTCCACAACCATACATTTTATTTTCTAGATGTATAATAATTCCGGAAGTTTGTAATCCCCCTGTGGTGTTACCAACATTGTCCCTAATCATTGCCTCTTTTATTGTTGGATACTTTGTGTTTCTTTCTTTTTCATTTCTTAATATCAATTCTAAAGTTCTTGTAGTTAAAGAATCATTCTGTAGATAGATTGGAATATTTTGGAATTCTTTTAATTGCTCTGGCTTTAAAATTTCAGAAATTGGACAACCATTTAATTGAGAATTGGATTGTGGGCAAGTGGTTTGAGCAATATCGTCATTAACTTGCTTTGAAGCATCAATAACAACATTATGCATTTCTTGTATTTTTTGTGCAATATATTCTGCAGCACTTTCAGAATCACAATAACCTTCTTCCTTACAATCGACTACTATTTTTGGCATTGCCACATCTATTGTACTGTTGTCATCACAAACTTTTATTTCTGTGTTTTCTTCAACTCTTTCTAAATCTGCAGCATCGTCTGGATTTTCTGGTTCTACTTCTATTGAAAACCAAATCACTTCTGATGTTACCATACTTTGAGGAGTGTTATTTATTGGAATACCAAGTAGTGTTACTCTATTCTCAAATCTTGGAGTAAAATATTTTGTAGGCTTTACTTTTAAAATAAATGGAACTGTTTGATTAACTCCAATAAACGAAACAGCACCTGCAGGAACTAATGCCACTTGTGTGCCTTCCCCAAATGCAAGATTAAAGCTGTTTGGATCTTTTATTGGATTAATATCATAAGTAATATAGCTGATTGGTTCTGCACAGCTATTTGTAATGTTAATTACTTTGCTTTTTTCTTCTCCAATCTTTGTATATAAGGAAATTTTCTTTTGGTCAATTTTTAAACAACTTGCAGAAGAAAATCTAAAATCAACTGTAAATTTTGTCTCTACTGGATCTTTTGAACCAGCAGATATTGCAATTGCTTTATAGAAGAGAGTTGCAAGCCTTGCTTTATCGACTTTGCCTTCATAGATTACATAGACTTGTTTACTTTGCCCTGGCTTAATCTCTTCAAAGCTCATTGGTTCGATCTTGTCTTGAATATTTGATGGTAGTTTCTCGTCAAGTCTTGAAATCTGTATATCTTTTAAAGTATATTTTCCTGTGTTTGTTAAAGTAAATACTACCCTGTTTGATGCGATCTGTTCATCAACTAATTGTGACATTGAAATTATTGAAACTGGTGGTGTGACTTTTAAAGTCTTTGAATAATCAACTAAATCTACATTTAGTTTTGTATATGGTAGAGCATAATAAGAATTTCTCCAAGCAATTTCAAAAACATAACTCTTTGTGGATTTTCGCGCTTTGTTATTTTTTACTGTAATTGTATAGTCTGTTATTTCTTGATTTGGTTCTAAGGTTACTGTTGGTAAAACTATTTCGATATTCTCGTCTTTTTTTATTGCAGTGCCTTTTGCTTTTAATAGTTCAGGAGTTACAGTTATGGATTTTTTACAATTGTTTACTAGAGTTACTGGAATTTCATTTTCGGAACCCTCACTAATTCCAACATAAGAGTAAATTACTAGTGGTTTAATATCTAGACAATTATCTTTTACTTGCCCTTTAAAATAATTAATTTCTATAACTTTTGCAACCTGTTTATTTCCTACAAAACCAAAAATTGATAATACTGATTTTGCAGATTTGAATTTTATCTTTGGATCAATTGTCGAAACAACTTCAATTTCCTCTGGGCTGTTTGGATTTAATTGGATTGGTAATTGCATTTCTGTGGTTAAACCTGCCACTTCATCTATTGGTGTTAGATTATAGGTTAAATCTGTAATCTTAATATTTCCTTTATTTACTAATTTTATAATTTCTGATTCTTGGCTAATCTCATCACCAAAAGTTACATCTATACTGTCTGGGCCAGAAATTATCCCTGTGTCTGCAATCATTAATTGCTTAGTAAATGGTGCATAGCCTGGAGCAGTAACCACAAGGTTTGGTTTTGTGCTTGAAAAGTTTTGATTAATTATATATTTTCCATTTCTTGCTGTCTTTGTACTTGAGATAAGATCTCCAAACTCGTCTGTTATCTTTACTAAGGCGTTGTTTATTGCAACTTTACTGTCTGCATCTTTAACCTCGATATTAATTGAAGAATTGTATGGCAAGATTTCTGAAACAAGAACCTCTAGATTTCTTTTATTTTTTATTTCAAAACTCAATCTTTTTTCTGTGGCTAAAGAATTAAAAGTTGATTTTATGTCAAGATAAGTTGCGCCTGTGTTTTTTGCATTAAATAATAAATATTGTTTTTTATAGATTCCTGATTGTATTGATAAATCAGTTAAACTTAATTTTGTTTCTTGAGAATCTCTGTTTGTGTCAGGGAACAACTCTGTGTCTTGGAAATTTATTAAACCAATAATTGGATGACTCTTGTCTGTTTCTGCATCAACTGTTAAATTACCTGAAGATGTACTGTAGTAACTTAATTCTAAAAGATACATCTCATCAAGAGTTCCAAAGAAAGACTCCTTAGAATAATTAAAATTATCTTTATCTAAAAATTTATACTCTATACAAAGATTGTTTGAACAATCTGGTGGAGTTTCTAAAATATTAAAGATTTGCTCTTTTGTGTCTGCATATAGACTTTGCCTTGAAGAATTGTTTCTTGCAGTATCAAGCACTGTGTCTTTTGGATCTCTATATAATAGCCCGTCTCCAAACTCACACCACGCTCTATATTTAAGAGACATTGCGCCAATCTCTGTGGCTTTAACTTTTAACATTATTTGTTTATTGCTTGTTTGAGATGATGACCAGTATAGTTCTAACCATTTATTCAATTGATTTGGTTCTCCAAGATTATCTGAATCAATGGATTGCTGACCATAATTGTAAGTTGTAGAATATCGAAACTTTGTGGTGTCTGCTTTAAAGCCAGTAATACCGTAACTCATATTTTCAGAATCAGTTTCTGTATCGTCTCCAACTCTGAAGTGTGCTCCACAATTTTTTGCTTCTAATGGCAATTGTATATCAAAGACCACATAATAGTCTTTATCTTTACTTAAGATACTTATTGCACTATTCTGTATATCTCTTAACTCTAAAAAAGAAATTATTGGATATTGATCCATTACTGTTGGCCTTAAAGTAACTGTTAAAGTATCGCTATCCCCAACTGTTGCAGAAACTGTTGTTACGTCTCCGTTCTCATCCATATAATCTATTATCAAATCCTTATATCCGTTTGTTGAAAACTTTATTGGTTCTTCATCAATATATCCTTCATAAAGTATTTCGCCAAGTTTTGACTTTACTGTGACATAGCCGTCTTTTACATCATTTCCGTGTATGTCTTTTAATATCAAGGTTAGTTCTTTAGATGCTTCATTAATTATTAATATTACTTTATTTTCTTTTATTGGATCAATTGTGATTTCTTTAGAAGTATTAGAGTCTCCAACAATACCAGTAACTCTATAAGCGTCTCCTGATTTTGCATATATTGAAGTATAGCCTGTTAAATCAACTTGCAATGCCCCAAGACCAATTGGTACAAACTTCTCGTTTAGTTTTCTGTAAACTAAAACATTTGCTTTTGAAATTGGATTATTCTTTCCATCATAAACATAAATTGAAAGTCTGTAGGTTTCAGCACTACCAATCTTTACTAGCTCTGCTATAAGATTATTAGAACTATCAATATTTACAAAATATTGTGAACACAAATAATCTTCTTTACATGCAGTAACAATATATTCTGTATTTTTGTCAAGGCCAGTAAATATTACTTGACCATCAAGAACTGTTGTTTCTTCAAACAAGATATTTCCTGAAAGATTATACAATGAAACTTTTGCATCAGCTAAAGGGCCGGCAAGCTTTTCAATAACTTCTACTTTTAAATCAGAACTGCCTTTTGTCATTTTTGCAGTAAATGTTTCTTCGCTTTTTTGTAATCTATAGGTTCTATTGTTGTCATCACTATCATAGATTCTATAACCTTCTTTAATTGCAACAAACCTTATTGCCGATCCTGGGCTTGCAGTAAATGTGAATTTGCCTAGTTGAGTTATACCATTTGCAAGTATTTCGCCAGCAAGATTATAGACTGTAACATTACAATCATCAAGAAGATCTCCAGTCTCTGTTGTTGTTAGAATTACACCTCTTGCTTCAACGCCTTCCAATTGTGCAGAAGAAATATCGAATTTTAATTTTATATCTAAAGTTTCTTCTAAACCAGTTATTTTTATTGCTTGAGAAGACGTTTCATAACCATCTGCTTCTATTGTTAAAGAAAGATCTTTATCAATTGGCAAATCAGTGAATTTGATTTGCCCAAGGTTTGTTGGGCTACCAGACATTTCTTGAGATTTGCCATTTATTGTATAATTTAGTTTTGCAGTGTATTTGTCTATTGCTTTGTTTGTTTCTTCATCAATTACAGTTAAAGTTAAATTTCCATATTCTATAGACTCATCAAACTTAATTTTTAGAGGCGTACCTCTTTCAAAAATAATTCCTTTTTCAAAATTTGCAAAATCTGATTTTGTTGCATTAACTTGATAGGTCTTTCCAGATTTTAAAGCCAGTCTCTTTTTATCGCCATCACTTACAACATCACTAAATCTTGTTTGTTGTTTGCCTTCAACTTCTGAAATTATTATTGTAACATCACTTAAAGGATTATTGGAATAATCAATAATATTAAATTCAACTGTTGTCTTTGTTGCAAAGTTAATTATTAAAAATAATAATAATGCAAGAATTATAATTGTTAGGCAAGTAACAAACACAAAAGCAGGAATTCCTTTCTCTTCTAAAAAATCATTTACTTTGTTTAGATTAATCCCTTTCTTACTTAACCAATCAGAGAATGAATAATATTTTTCTTCTAACCATTTATAGGCTTTGCCAAAGATATTGCTTTCTTTTGTTTTTTCTATATTTTCTTCAGAGTATTCAGAATTAATCTCAGAATAATCTTCAATCTCTGAATTTTCTAAATCCTCTTCTTTTGGTTTAGCTTTAGAGCTTTTAGGTTTTGCTTTTTCTTTTGCCATTTATTTTCTTTCTTTAATATTTTAAAATATATTTAAGCTATATAAATAAAAGCAATATATATTTATATATCTTTACATTAAGAAAAAGAATTTAAATACTAACTATTTTCTAGTAAATAGTTATTTTAATAGAAAATTAGAAAGAAAACTAAAAGTTGTAAAAATTAAAAAAAGAAAAGAAAATTAAAATGTTACTTTAACATTCTTTTTTTCTTCGCTTGTTGCTTCTAAGAAAGTTTCTTCTTTGAAATTAAACATCTTTGCAAACATATTGCTTGGAACTGTTTGTATCTTGTTGTTATAGTCCATTACTGTGTCGTTGTAATATTGTCTTGCATAAGCTATTTTGTTCTCTATTCCTGAAAGTTCCTCTTGAAGCATTAAGAAATTTTGGCTTGCTTTTAAGTCTGGATAGTTTTCAACAACAACACTTATTAAACCACCAATTGCTTTTGACATTTGGTCGTTTGCTTTCATTGTTGCTTTTCTATCATCCTTACTTGCAATCGCTTGATTTCTAAGCTCAGTAATCTTTGTTAATGTGCCTGCTTCGTGCTTTGCATAACCTTTAACTGTTTCGACAAGATTTGGAACAAGATCATATCTTTTCTTTAACTGAACATCAATCTGACTCCAGCCGTTCTTTACCTTGTTTCTCATAACTACTAGGCTATTGAACATGAATACAGTCATTAAAACAATTACACCAAGAATCACAAGAATTATTATTAGTGCTATTGACATTTTAATCACCTATTTTTTGTAAAATACTAGATATATATTGTGTGTTAATGTTTATAAAGAAATTGTTTGAAATTATTACAAAGATTTAGCAAGACTTTTGCAGCCTTTTTCTATTTCTTTTATTGCTGTTCTTATATATTCTTCTGCTTTCTTTTTAGAGTTTGTTTCTATTAAAATGTCTGGATAATCTAGAAAATCCTCTTTTTTACCAAAACAAAGCTCATTAAAAAGAATCGAATCTTGATTGAATTTTTCTTTTAAAAAATCTTTATGAAAATAAGTCATTGAAACAACAAGATTAGAAGAATCAAGAATTTCTTTTGTAACTTTTCTTTGTGCGTGTTTTGAATAATCAATTCCTCTCTTGTCTAGTTCTTCTTTTACTATTTGGTGAATTCCTTCTGGGTTTGCTTGAATGCCTGCAGAAGAGACTTTTATATCTTTATGTTCTTTAAGAAGATATTTTTTTAGAAAAAGCTCAGCAGACATACTTCTAAAGATGTTTCCTGTACAAACAAATAGTATTGATTTCATCTTCTTCTTGGTTTTGGTCTTGTGGCTGGTTTCTTTTTTATTTTTTTATTCGGGATATTGATTTTCATTTTTGCTTTGTTTGATTGTATTATACTATTTAAAGAATTAAGTAGTCTTTTATGAACCTTTTGTATTGCTTCTGGAACTTTCTTTAATTTTTCTTGTTTAATTGTTGGGTCAGGACACTCATCTAAACAACAGAAATGAATTGTATTTTCTTTTGAATTTTTACCGATTGTTCCATGAAAGGCATTATTAAAAAATTCGGTTTTATATAATTCTAATTTCTTTCTAATATCTTTTTTTTCAACACCAATTAAATTAAAAACAATTTCCATAAGATCAGAATGGGTCGCAAAATCTGTATTCCAGTGTTTTGGTGAAACCAACAGATAATCTTTGCCTTGATAATGTGTACAAAAAAATTTGTATTCTTGATGATCTTTAGATTTTTTATGAACTACAAATATTGAATTGCCTATTTCTGTTTTATTATAATAGTTTTTAATAATCTCTGGCAAAGACATATTTTTTTGATACTCTGGAAGGCCGATGTTATTATCTTTTACCATTTTTTCACTTATTTCTTTAAAGACTTTTCAAGCTTTGCAATTGCCATTCTAGTTTTAATTATGGTGTCTGGATTTAGGCTCATGGATTTTATGCCTTCTCTTACCAAGAACTCTGCAATCTCTGGATAATCAGATGGTGCTTGGCCGCATATACCAATATACTTGCCTTTTTTGTTTGCTGTTCTTATGACATCTGTTAACATCTTTTTTACAGCTTCATTTCTTTCATCGTAGATATTACCAAGAAGTTCTGAGTCTCTGTCAAGGCCTAGAATCAATTGTGTTAGGTCATTACTACCAATACTGTAGCCGTCAAAGATATCTAAAAACTGATCTGCAAGAATAACGTTTGAAGGAATTTCACACATACAGTTTACCTTTAAACCATTTTTGCCTTTCTCTAAACCGTTCTTTTTCATTTCTGCAATTACTTTATTTGCTTCATCAAGTGTTCTACAGAAAGGAACCATTAGTTCTAGATTTGTTAAACCAAAATCTTCTCTGACTTTTTTAATTGCCTGGCACTCTAAAGCAAAACCTGCAACATAATTTCCTTGATAGTATCTTGAAGCACCTCTCCAACCAATCATAGGATTACTTTCTATTGGTTCATAGTCTTTACCACCAATCAGATTTGCATATTCATTTGATTTGAAATCAGATAATCTAAGAATTACTTTCTTTGGATAGAAAGCAGCTGCGATTCTTGCAATTCCTTGTGCAAGCCTATCAACAAAGAATTGTTTCTTGTCTGTGTAACCTACAGTTAAAGTATCAATCTTTGATTTAACTTCTTTGTCTTTTATTTTATCATAATTGATTAAAGCAAGAGGATGAATTTGTATCCAAGAATTGATAATAAACTCTTCTCTTGCAAGACCTACACCTTCGTTAGGTAAGAAACTTAAATCAAAGGCCTGCTCTGGGTTTCCCACATTCATCATTAATTGTGTTTTTGTTTTTGAAACTTCTTTTAAATCAATTGTTTGTTTTGTAAATGGAACTTTCCCTTCATAAACAAAACCAGCATCTCCACTTGAACAATCAAGTGTTACATCTGTTCCTGTCTTTAGTTTTATTGTACCATCAAGTGTTCCGACAATACAAGGAATACCTAGTTCTCTTGAGATGATTGCGGCATGACAGGTTCTCCCACCTTTGTTTGTTATTATTCCAGAAGCAATCTTCATGATTGGTTCCCAGTCTGGATCTGTCATTTCTGTTACTAGAATTTCTCCTTTTTTAAATTTATTGATCTCTTTTGCGTCTTTAATAATATTTACTTTTCCTGTTGAGATTTGTTGACCAACACTTTTTCCAATAACTATTGGCTTAGCTGTTGTGCTAATGGTGTAGGTGGTATAGCTGTTTAAATCTTTTCTTGACTGAACTGTTTCAGGCCTTGCTTGAACAATAAATAATTCTTTTGTTTTACCATCAAGAGCCCATTCCATATCCATTGGTTTAAACTTTCCTGCTTTCTTAGAATAATAATCCTCAATATCGCAAGCCCATTTTGCAAGCTGCAAAGCCTGTTCATCAGTTATTGAAAATTTGTTTCTGTCGTTTGGTTCAACAGAAATGTTTTTAGTTGGTTTATTGCCTTGAGTATCGTAAATCATTCTTATGGCTTTCTCTCCAAGAACTTTTGAGATGATTGGTTTTTTTCCAAGTTTTAAAGTTGGTTTAAAGATAATGAATTCATCTGGATTAACTGCGCCTTGCACAATGTTTTCTCCAAGACCGTAAGTTGAGTTGATTACTACAACATCTTTAAAACCAGTTTCTGTATCAATTGAAAACATGATTCCCGAAGATGCCAAATCACTTCTAACCATTCTTTGAACAACAACTGAGAGGCCAATACTGAAGTGATCAAATTTCTTATCTACTCTGTAAGAAATTGCTCTATTTGTAAATAACGAAGCAAAACATTTTCTTACTGCTTCTAAAAGATTTAGTTTTCCACGAATATTAAGATAACTTTCTTGCTGACCTGCAAAAGAAGCATCAGGAAGATCTTCTGCTGTTGCACTTGAACGCACAGCAACATCTAGGTCTGGAATTTTTTCTATCTTACACAACTTATCATAAGCTGCAAAGATTTCTTTTTCAAGATCTTTTGGAACATCTGCGTGTCTTATTAAATCTCTAATCTTGTGTCCTTTTTCTGCTAACTGATCCATGTCGTGAGTGTCTAGATCTTTTAGAATTTTCTTAATTTCATTTTTTACTCCTGATTTTTCAAGAATATATCTATAAGAATTTGCAGTGATTGCAAAACCATATGGAATCTTTACGGCTTTCTTTCCTAAGTTTTGATACATCTCTCCAAGAGACGCATTCTTTCCACCAACATAAGGAATATCTTCAATTCCGATTTCTTCAAACCACATTATAAATCTTTTTTCTTTTGCATTCATATTTATTCAAATCTCCAAAAATATATTTTTAAATTAAAAATAGTAAGTATAAAGGATTTATAAATAATTTGGTTTAGCGTGCACCGGCACCACCGCCGCCTCCACCACCGCCAAAGCCTCCGCCGCCACCGCCGCCAAAGCCTCCGCCACCACCAG
>CAZGLB010000012.1:0-15712 GCA_964526365.1 uncultured archaeon | reverse complement strand
AATATATTATAGATAATATTTATAAAGAATAACTTTTAAGAATTATTGATAACTATTAGGATTAGTCATTAAATCATAAAGCTCTCCAGAACATCTGCTCATGTCTTGAACAGCAGTCTCATAATCTAAGGAATTATCTAGAAGACAAGTCATTTCTTTATTTATCCATTCTGGATTTGGATTTACAGTAAATTTTGATTTAACTTCACACAACCCTTCTTTTGGACCAATAATTTCTAGATAATATATTATTGTATCTGATAATTTATATTCTGATTTTGCTTGCTGACAAGAGTTAAACTTTACTTTAAAATCATCATATCCTGTTTCAGTAGTTACTTGCATATCTACATTTACATCAACATGCATTTGCCCCAAAGTATTTCCATTTGCATCAACTAAATTTACATCTTTTTGTGATGTTGAGTTAATAATTTCGGTAGTATTATCTTTTAACACAAATAAATATAATCCTGCACAAATTAAAACAATCGCCACAATTACAACAATTATAATTAATAAAACTTTATTTGATTTTTTAGGACTTGACACTGTATTAACTTGTGAACCAGATTTAATATCTGAATTCATTGCTTCATTAATTTCTTCAACAGTATAGCCTTCTTTAACTAAAGAATCTTTAATCTGTTGAGAAGTATATCCTTCTGCAAATTTTTGTTTTACCCAATCCATAACTTTCTGATTAACCATAATTCTCACTTTTATATATTTAATAATTGTAACTATCAATAGATTTATAAACTAATTTACTGGATTATTCCAAGCACTCCAATGGCTCCAAAAATTGTTATAGTATTTTTCTGCAATATTTTGGTCTTTTATTATCACTAAGGTTTCATCATTATTGTTTGTGCCATTATTTGAAAAATTCATGGAACCAGTTGTCACAATATTGCCATCAAAAACGCAATATTTATTGTGCATCAAAAACGCTTGATTATCTTCAATAACTTCTATGCCTTCTGCCTTTAGTTTTTCATATTCTGAGTATTGGCTTGTCTGTTGGGTTTCAAGAATTATTTTAATGTTTGTGCCGGTTTTTTTTTCTTCAACTAAGGCGTCACCAAACTCGTCAAGAGTAAAGCTATACATCATGCACACTATTGATTCTTCTGCATTAGATATTTGATTTAAAACTTGCGTTTTACAATTTTTGTTTGGACAGAAATATATTGAAAACTCTGGAGAGATGGTTTCTCCAAGAACAGTTGAATCTTTTGAGAAGTTTCCAAGATAGAAAGAATCAATCTTTCTTTTTAGCGTTTCTGCAAGCTTTGGATTATTTTTAAAAACCAAAATGTTATTGTAACTTTCAAAGAAACTGTTGTTTGTGAAATTTGTTGAACCGATCAGCACAATATTTCCATCAAAAACACAAAATTTGTTGTGCATATAGCTTGATTCTGATGGCGAAATTAAAACTGATATTCCAGAAAGCTTTAGTTCTCCAATAAGGGAGCTTTTTGTTTGACTTCTGGCTTTGTCTGTTACTATTCTTATTTCTGTGCCTTGTTGCTTTTCTGACTTAAAGGCATCAACAACATCTCTTGAAGTTATATCATAGACTGCGCAATCAATTGTTTTGTTTGTGTCTTTAATCAGATTTATTAAAATCTCTTGACAAGAATCTTCTGGGCAGAAATAAACAGCACCGATTTTAAATTCGCCAGTCTGTCCAGGAATTGGTGTTTTTTGGTTTTCGTTTGATTGGCTGTTTGTTACTTCATTATTTTCTAAATATAACAAAATAAGAAAAAGTAAAATTAACAAAATAATCAAGAGAAGAAAAAAGAAAAGATAGGGGTTTTTCTTTTTCATGTTTTGTCTGTGTTTGATTCAAGCACTGCTTTGATTCTTCGTACACCTGCAGCTATGCCTTCTTCTTTTAAAATCTTAAATTTGCCAAGCTCTTTAGTGTTGTCTACATGCGGCCCCATACATATCTCTTTTGAATGGTCACCAATGGAATACACAAAAACAACTTCTGGATACTTGGTTCCAAACTCTGCTTGTGCCCCACTCTTTAATGCTTCAGAAAGTGGCTTTGATTCTTTAACAACTTCTAACTCCTGAACAATAATTCTATTGACATCGTCTTCTATTGCTTTGATTTCTTCAGGCGTTAATTTCCTTTCAAAATTAAAATCAAATCTTAGTCTTTCGTTTGTAATATTACTGCCTTTTTGTTTAATCTCTTTATCTAAGATGTTTCTTAGAGATTGATTAAGGATATGTGTTGCAGTATGATATTTTGTAGTTACTACAGAATACTCTGCTAGCCCGCCTTTAAATTTTTGTTCAGCGCCTACTCTTGAAAGTTCTTGATGTGCTTTTTCTTGAATCTTAAAGCCTTCTATATCAATTTTAATATTTTTTTCTTTACCAAGCTCTTCAATCATCTCTATTGGAAAGCCAAAAGATTGATATAACAGAAATGCTTCTTTTCCTGAG
Organism: uncultured archaeon; assembly: GCA_964526365.1. Lineage (GTDB taxonomy): Archaea > Iainarchaeota > Iainarchaeia > Iainarchaeales > CSSED10-239 > JAKQTP01. The sequence goes on along the minus strand of CAZGLB010000012.1, from coordinate 13,240 downwards.
ATCTCTGTTTGATTCTCTGAAAGTCTATTAAATTCTTTTAATCCGTTTTCAAGAGTTGTAGTAAATTTTTCTTCTTCTTTTTCTAGTTCTTTAATTATTGCAATTCTATTTATTTGTAGTTGTGGATATTCAATACTATATAATTCTATTACTTTCTTTGCAACATCTGAACAGAAATTATTTGGTATTCCAATCTGTCTACCATATCTTATTGCACGTCTTATAAATCTTCTAAGAATATATCCTTGATCTGTATTTCCTGGAACTACCCCCTTTGGGTCAGCAAGAATAAAAGTTGCTGCTCTTAAGTGGTCAGTTATAATCTTGATTGCTTTTGTATTAGTTTTATCTGTTGCAAGATCCAAAACAAAATCATAAATTGCTTTGATTTTAATAACTAAAAAAGCATCATCTAAGCCATGTAGTATCATTACAGTTCTTTCTGTTCCAAGACCAGTATCTATATTTTTTTGTGCAAGCGGTTCAAAAGTTCCTTCTTTGGTTTTATTATATTCCATAAAAACATTATTCCAAATCTCTACCCAGTTTTGGTCATCAGGATCAAAAATTGCAGGAGCAGGTTTAGAGTTGTCCTTCCAATAGAAGATTTCGGTATCTGGTCCACAAGGTCCTGAGATGCCTCCTGCTGGCCCCCACCAGTTATCTTCAATTGCTACAATTTTTTCCTTTGGCATTCCTTCTTGTAACCAATACATAATTGTGTCTTTATCAATTGGAACGTCTTTGTTTCCAGCAAAAACAGTTACTGCTAATCTGTCTTTGTCTAATCCTAACCAATCTTTACTTGTTAGAAACTCATAAGAATAAGCAATTGATTCTTTTTTGAAATAATCTCCAAGTGACCAATTTCCAAGCATTTCAAACATTGAAAAATGTGTTGCGTCTCCAACTTGGTCAATGTCTGTTGTTCTAATACATAATTGATAATCAACTAGTCTCTTTCCTAGAGGATGAGGCTGACCAAGAAGAAAAGGCACAAGCGGGTGCATTCCTGCTGTGGTGAACAGAACCGTATTATCATTTTCAGGTATCAAAGACGCCTGTTCAATTACTTTATGGTCTTTAGATTTAAAGAATTCTAAATATAAGGTTTTTAGTTCTGATGTTGATATCATAATTTCCTCTCTTTTAATATATTTGATAAAAGAAATAATTTAAAATACTTGACTTTGACGCTAATTCCTATTTCTTATATATTTCATCATGATGTGCAAAATCCCAAAAATAAATAAAACCTTCTTTTTTTATATAAGCAAATGTAAGTACGTGGCTTTTCCCTATGTGGACTCTCATTCTATCTGATAAACTATATTTCAAATTTTTATAATGCTCTATTGTCTCTGGAGTTTGATTAATTATCTCTTCCATTTTTTTGCGTAACATCTCATGAAGAACTTGATCTTTTTTCGCTAATTTCTTTATTTTAGAAATCAATTCCTCTGAAATTCCCCATTTAAATGTCAAAAATATCACTTTTTGAAGACATCATCAAATTCTCTTTTAGTCATACTTTTTAATTTGGGGTTGCTTTTTAAAAATTTAGAAACGCCTTCTTCCATCTTGTAAATATATTCGTCTTTAACTTCCAGATTGTCATATTCATCAAGCTTACTATGTACTAATACAAATTTATTTATTGCTTCACTTTTATCTTTTAAATCATATTTTGCTTTAAACATATTAATGATTCTATTTGCCTCAGGATCTAATTGTACTCTTGCGTTTATCATAAACTCACCTTTTGTGTCTTTTATATACATTATGTGATTCAAAGTGATTATAAATATATGCTTAGAAATGGCGGCTACTTTTTCTTATTTTGTGGTCACCTGTTTGATGTTTAATTTTTTTCTTAATGCCTTGTATTCCTTTAACAGAAGTTCTATTGTTGGTCTTATGTTTTGATTATTTTGATATTCTTGTAGTGTTTTATAGTATTCTTGTCTTTTTTCAAGAGTAATATCTAATGGCGGAAGTTTGTGTTTCAATAGAATATTGTTTAATAATATTCTCCCCACTCTTCCATTTCCGTCTTGAAAAGGATGGATATTTTCAAACTGATTATGGACTACTGCTGCTAAAAGAATTGGAGGATATTTATTTTTATATTTATTATACCATTCCACTAGCTCTTCTAACAATTCAATAACATGAGTTGATGGAGCGCCTCTATGAACTATCCCTCCAGAACCATTTGTAACTACTACTTCTAAGCCTCTTGGCCTAAATAACCCTGCAAAGGATTTAGAGTTTTTAAAAACAATTCTGTGTATTTCTCTAATTAATTCTACTGATATATGTTCTTTTGTTTCTCTAATGTAATCAATTGCAACTTTTACTCCCTGTGTTTCTGAGATATCTCCTTTGCTTTTATCAATTGGCCATTTATTTTTTTCAAGAATATCTCTTACTTCTTTTTCTTCAAGAGTTGAACCTTCAATTGCGTTTGTGTTATATGTGAATTGCTCTGTAAATTGAATCCATTGCTCTTTTGATAAATGGAATATTTGTATTTCTTTTTGTAGTTCTATTATTTTTTCTAGTTCTTCTTTTGAAAGTAATCCTTTAAGAGGATCTTTAATTCTGTGTAAATTTGATATTTTATATTCAATCTTAACTTTTGCTGGTTCTTTTAGTTTACTTAATTTTTCTTTAGTTAGATTGTATCCTAAATATTCTCTAATTTTTTTTACTTTAGTCCCATCTCTAAATGAATGAACTAAATAGTATTTCTTTCCAGAATCTGTGTTTCTTTCTTCTACAAACATAGATATATTTAGGTGGCTACATTTTATAAATAGATTGGTGTGTTTGGCTACAATTTGATTTTTTCAATATCAGTTAGTTCTTCTTTTCCGGTTTCCATATTTCTAATCTTTACTTTCTTTTGCTTTATTTCGTCTTCTCCTAAAAATCCAACAAAAGGAATACCTAGTTTATCTGCATATTCAATGTTTTTTGAAACAGCTTTTCCCGAAAGATCAACAATTACTTTAATTCCTTTACTTCTGAGAGCTTGTGTTACTTTGATTGCTTCTTCTGTTGTCTTTCCAATTGGAATGATTAGAAGATTTGCAACAGTTTGTTTCTTTAGGCCGTCTCGTGCTTTAATTATCTCCATGATTGGTTCTATACCAAAGGCAAGGCCAGTTGCTGGGATGTTTTGATTAACATTTCCAATATACTTTCCAATCATCTTGTCCCATCTCCCACCACCAGCAAGCGAACCACCCATTATCTTTTCGTCTGTTAAAAATACTTCAAAGACTGGGCCTGTATAATAACCAAGACCTCTTGCTAGTGTTGGATTAAAATTAATTTCTACTTTGAAAGTTTCTAGATTTTTAAATAATTCTTTTAATTCTTTTACTCCTTCTGTTTCTCCAAGTAACTTTTCTAATTGTTTTAGTTTTTCCTGATTGTTTCCATTTTCTATCTTTGTTAGAAGATTCAAGAGTTTAGTTGTGTCTTTTTCGGTTATGCCTCTCTCTTGTAATTCTTTTTTCACTCCAGAAATTCCAATCTTTTTTAATTTGTCAATTACAACTATAACATCTGTTGCTTGTTTTTCTTGTATTCCACAGAATAGAATTATTTCGTTTAATAACTTTCTATCATTTACTTCAATAATTACATCTAATTTTAATTTCTTAAAAACATCTCTAACAACAGCTAACACCTCAGCATCAACTATTCCAAATTGAGAACCAATAACATCAATATCACATTGATAGAATTCTCTGTATCTCCCGGCTTTGATTGGACCGTCTCTAAAGACTGGGCCTATCTGGTATCTTTTAAATGGCATCTTAAGTTGAGGATTTTGTCCAACAAATCTTGCAAGAGCAAAAGTAAATTCATATCGCAGTCCAAGATCTCTGTTTCCCTGATCTTTAAATCTGTATATTTCAGAAATCGCATCTGAGTTTTCTCCTGCCCCAAACTTTGCTTCAAGTATCTCTAGCTTTTCAAAGGTTGGTGTTTCTAAAGGGGAATAACCGTATATCTCAAATATTTCTTTAATATCTGAGATTACTTTATCCCTTACAATCTTTTCTGCAGGAGGAAAATCTCTTGTTCCTCTTGGTGGTTCTAGTATTAATTTTGCCATATTTTTCACATTTATTTAATTATTTTAATATCGAAACAATTTAAAAGGTCTATGCCGGGATTTGAACTCGGGTCCAAGGCTCCACAGGCCTTGATGCTAACCACTGCACCACATAGACCATTAAATTTTAGAAATTATTATCTTGCCTCCACAGATGTCTAGACTTACAAAGTCAGAAAAGCCAATAGATCGTCTTATGTCAGAAGGTATTAGTATTCTATTTCTTTTGTCTTTAGAAACCGTATTATTTGTGATGATGGGAGCAAGAATTTGTGCTTTCTAGGGAAACTTGTGAAGAATTAAGGTCATAGCTTACGCTATATGTGTTGCTTGTCGCAACTCTTGGAAGAACTATTCTCCCACTACTGCTGTCTATCTTAAATATCTTGTTCATATTTATCACTTACAGATATATTAAGGCTAAAAACATTTAAAAAGAGTTTCTGGGACAAATTAATAATGCAATTCATCTAACATGTGTGTAGCAGCTCTATTCCCTACCCAAGGAATGTTTTCTCTACTGCCATATTTGCCAAGTAACAAGAAATAGCCATATTCGTGTTTTAGTTCTTTTAACATATGATTCCAATCAATCTGTCTTGAATCTTGTGGATGCGGAATCTTTTCCATAATCACAGTTTTAGTTTCTATTCTATAAGTTGAATAATTGCCTGGGCTTTTTGTTAGATCTTGAACAAATCCTGGTTCTACAAAAGCAAATGTTAAACCGTATTTTCTTTTTATACCTTCTGATACTTGTTCAAAGGTTTTTCTACAACTTGTTTGTGTTTTATTTGGGTCTCTTAATGTTTTTGAAATTTCTTGAAGTCCAGAACTTTTATCATAAACTTCTTTAATTATTTTCTGTACTTGCTCTACTTTTCTAGAAAACTCTTCTAATCTTAATCTGTTTTGTTCTGCAACTTTATTTTGCTCTTCTATTCTTTTTTGTCTTTCTAATTGTTGTTGTTTTTCTGTTTTCTTTTCTATTATTTTTCTATTTAATGACGCCTTTATTTTTTTAAACATTCCAGACATAGAAATCACCAGATATCAAATAATAATAAAATAAGAATATTTAAAAATAGAAGTTATTAAAATAAAATTAAAAAAAGAAAAAAAATAAGAAGTAAGAAGTAAGTAAATTTACTTACTTATAACATCTTCTTAAATTCTTTACTTACTTTGTATCCAACGCTTTTACTTGCTTTAATCTGGATTGATTTACCTGTTTGTGGGTTTATACCTTTTCTTGCTGCTCTATTCTTTACTGCAAATGTACCGAAACCTACTAATTGTAATTTCTTGTGTTTCTTTACAACTGCCTTAATTGAATCAAGTGTAAGGTTTAATGTTTCCTCAATCTTTGATTTTGAAAGGTCTGATTTCTTTCCTATCTCTTCTATTAAAGTTTGTTTGTTCATTTTTGTTTACCCCCTTTATTTATAATAAAGATATAATAATTTGATACTAACTCTTTTTAAATATATCTCTGTTTTAGGCTTTAAAATGGCTTATTTTCTGCCTTTTTCAGGAGTTTGAGGATTTTTAGTGTCGTTCTTTTCTATGTATTTCTTCTTTGCTCCGGCCCATAATTTCAAAGAATAGTATAGAAATATTGCAGTAAAAACTAGAATTACTAAAAAGATTATAAAGGACATATTCTTTTGATATACACCACACATTCCTTGGCAAGCAATCTGATTCCATATAACGAAAAATAAGATTCCAAGTATTAAAAATACAAATCCTGTTCTTTTCCAGTGCATACCTTTTCACATTTTGTTAATGGATCTATTGGGATTTGAACCCAAGTCGCAAGCTCCGCAAGCTTACATGCTATCCAGGCTACACCATAGATCCATATAAATTATATGAATCCTAGTGATTTTAAAATAATTACTTTCCAAACCTTGCAGTGCCCCAAATAAGAACTGACATAAATCCATATAATAAAAAGAAATATAGCAAGAATGCTGCAGAAGTTACATAGAAATATTTAAACAAAAAATACAGAATGATTCCTAAAATAATAAATGTTAAAATATTATTGCCAAATGCATTTGCAATCATTCCATATACTACAAAACCAATAATTATCATTATTACATATTTTAATATTGGAAATGCATAAACTGCTATAGGTATTAAAATTATTACAAATAAAATTACAATTAATATTTTCCAAACAAGAGAAGCATTCCTTAAAAATGGAATAAAATTTAAAAAACCTTTTTCGTCCATTATCTTCTTCCACCCATTTGTCTCATTAGTTGTTGTCTTGCACCAGCCATTTCTTCCATATCAAATTCAGGTTCCTGTGCTCCAAGCATTTGCTGAGGGCTTGGACCGCCGCCTTTATGTTTTGGCTGGCCTTCTTGCATAGTTACAAAGAAGGTATCAACAAGCACACCACCAATACCAATTGTAATTAAAATATAAACTACATATATAGAACCAAAAATGTGCCAATATTTAAATACTAATAATAAACAAAAGATTACAATTGCAGTAATTGCAAGCCAGTTTTTTGTTATTCTTTCTCTTACAAATATTATTATAAATATAATAAATGCCAATTTTAATAAAAACGACATGTCTTCGAAAAAACCTAATACTATTAAATTCATATTTCTCTCTTTTAATTAACTATTATTACTTCTGCATCATTTCCAGTATCTGGTACAGAATTATAATCTGCGATAATCTGTGCAATTTGCGAATCTGTAAAACCAATATTTTGGTCAACCCACCTAATTGTTGTTACTGTTAACCCGCCTCTAATACATGCATCCCCATCCATTACATATGTTTCAAACAAATCACCTAAATCAATCTGCGAATTATAATTTATTCTTGATAAATTATCAAATGCCCCTGAATCTGTTGAACCGTTATTGTCTATATTTCTAAGAGTATATAGTTTTGATTTTGGATTATTGCCTAAATTGTCGCTTCCGTCTTTTAATAATAAATGCATATTTAATCTATCTTCCTTATCCTTTAGCATTGGCCAATACATAGTTGTTTTAAGTAATTTTGGTTCACTTGTATCATATACGGAATTGAATTTGCTGCCATCAACCATAGATTTTATATAAACGCCATTACCACTATAATATTGCCCATCTGCTAAGACTTTTTCTTCTTCTAAATAATCTTTCCAGATTAGGAAATTAGAGGTGTTGATTGGTATTGTATTACTTTGAACGATCTTTAACTTATAGCTTAATCCAACAATATTACCATCAACTACTTTAGAATATATTGGTATTGGATAGGTTGGGGAATAATTTACTGAAATATTAAAAGTATCATCTTCATCTATTTCTGTTAATGTCATATCTATTAATTTCCCTTCAGATCTTAAACTATTAAGATTGCTTTCATTATTTTGTAAATTTATTATTGTTCTACTTATATTGTTGTCTTCAGATTTATATAAATATATGTCATTTGGGTTAGAAGATGATATTGTTATTGGTAAATTATTGTCTGTGCTTTGAACAGAAATAGATGTACCATAGCCGTTTCTAGCAGAGCGTTTATTTGTTTCTGGGCCAACTAGACCTAGCTTACCATCTATTGGCATATAATATAATAAATTTCTCATATTATACGGCATTTCTCTTACTAATTCTAATTTAATATTTAATGGGCTAGACTCAGTTTTACGGAAGTTTTCATTTAAAATAATTCTATATTTTCCTGGCTTTTTTGTATTTACATCTTGACCCGCATTATTGATTTCTATTCTCTCTATTGAAAAATTGCCATTGTTAATATTATTGTCTGATAATACATTATTTCGGTTACTCCAATCTATTGGTATAGCCCCCAAAAACTCATTATTATTAATATAATCAGATAATAAATCTGTAGAAACGCCATCACTCATTAAATAAATATATTTATTATTTCCGAAATTTCCGTTATTACTTATTTTTATTAAACTAAATATACTAAATAACATCTGTGCAGAATCACAATGTGTTTTTGCTTCATTATAGTCTGCTTCTGTGTTTTCTATACATATTGTTGACCAATAATTAGTACCACCACTACTACTCCAATCATATAATATTCTTGGCTTTGCTTCTGTTCCACTTGCACAATCGTTAAATGTATCATTCTCACAGTTTCCTAATATATAAAAATTATTATTGCCATTAACGTTTATTCCACCAACACCTAAGCACATATTGCTATATAGCCCATTTTCTTCTAAAAGGTCTTGAAGGCTTTGTAATAATATAGAAAGTCTAAAGGTTGTTTGGATTGTTTTAGAGAAACTTGAATTATTTACATTTTTGATATTTAAATTATATTGAAGAATTTTATTTATGTCTCTTTGTATTACTTGTATATAATCGTGATTATTATTTTGTAATTGTGAGTAATTTCCTCTTACTGTTAATATTAAGGACTTTGTATTGTCCGTTTCTCCCGAATTAATTTCCATTGGAAGGGGTGGGTTTCTATTTTGTATTGTAAGGTTAGTATCTGGATTTGAAAAAATTAAGTTAGACAAAATTAAATCATAAGTTCTTGTTTTATTGGTTATACTTATTGAAACATTCTGATCACAATTAGAGCTTGAGCAGCTCATTGGCTGAATAAATGGTTGATCAATTAAATAAATATGGTTTAAATCATATAAACTTACTTTTGCGACTAAAGTTTCTGTAAATTCTACATCATTAACGGTGTATGTAAAATTAATATTTACGAGTTTATCCTTTATTGGTGATGATATGTTCTTGCTATTATTTAAATCAAACCTTATTAGTACTGATGCGCCGTGATTTGGAAGTATATTTATCTCTCTTGTACTATTTATTGTTATATAGTCATTTAGAACCGAATCAATAATAAAATTAATATCCACTGGCAAATTATTGATTGTTTTATTTTCTATATAATAATTAAAATCAACAGTTGAAGATTTAGATTTAATTAATTCTATTTGTAATTCTTCTCCTGATTCTTTTATTCCGGGATGTGGAACCCCAACCACAGAAGTATTTAGATTTACATCAAATAATATGTTTGTTTTTAACGGAGCGTTAATGTCTAATCTAATTGATGTGTTATTGTAATACCCTAAATTAATAATGTTGTGATATCCACCAAAAATAGAAATATAACTTTCTTGAATTGTACTGCTTTGTGTATTTCCGGTTTGGCCTTTTGGATCTTCGCTTGTCTGGTTTGGATCAGTGTTTCCCGAATCTTCTAATTCTGGTAAATTTGTTAAAGCAATTCTGGTGTTTATTTGTTTACTTGGCGTGTTTAATAATGTTGGAATATTATTATTGGTTGAAGAATAAACATACGCATTTACGTCATCAAAATCAATATGTTCTGAAGGATTTGGATATAAATCAACATTTTGTAGATTTCCAAAAACATAACTTGTTCTTTTTATAAAATAAGATTTTTCGTCTTTTGTTATTATTGGAACTCCATTATTAGTGTATCTGCCTACAGAATAAGTAATTGGATTATTTGGAGTAATTTCGGTGTTATTATCTAAATATAATTTATACCCAGATGTTATTGTTTTCATTATTATAACTTGGTTATTTGGCAATCCATAACTTACAGGGAATCCAAATCTGAATTTTACTTTATATCCTGTTGCTAATATTGGAAGTGGCCAAGGAGTGGTATTTGTTAAACCGTTATTATCTGTTGTTCCAAAGTTTATTGGATTTGGGGTATATCCCATTATTTGAGCAGTAACAATAACTCCAGGAATTGGAGACCCATAATTATTTCTTACTCTAAAACTTATGTTGTTGTCTCCTGCATATAAATTTGGATCATTTATTGTATTGTTAACTATAATTTCAATAAATACATTTGAATCAGAATTATAGGATTGTACTGGTAAAGTAAAAGGATCAAGATCAGAAATATTAAATAGATTAGTACTTATATTTGAATTGGTTGTAAAGAAATTAGAAATAAACATTACTGAATTATGATCAACTTCTGTGCCGTTTACAATGTCTTGATTAGAGATTATATAGCTTGTTGAATTTACATTATTATTTTGTAAATCTATACCCAATAATTGCTGATTAAGATGATTTATTAATCTGAATTTATAAGACTTATAGATTAAATTTCCTAAAGTATTAACTGAAGAAGCATTAATGTCTTCATTATTTATATTGTCATTATCTAGATATAATAATTTTTGAGTATACTTGTAATTCTTACCAATATTTAGAATATAATTATTACCCACTTTTGATAGTTTTTGGCCAGTGGCGTTTGTTGTTACATTATAATCATAAACATTATAGGCAAAAGCATATCCTGAATTTGAAAAGTTTAGTGCTTTATTTTTATAAAGGCTATAGAAAAAACCATCTGGTCTAATATCACAATTCTCCCAAGAGGCATTGATGTTTGGATCAAAGTCATATTCTTCTTCTACTTCTGTTAAACTTTTATAATAAATTACATAATCTGCAGGATTGGTTATTCCATTCTGGAATCTAAAATCTACAAAAAATTCTATCTGCTCTGCTTTCGAATCACTAAAATCTATTAATACCCATTTAAAGCCGTTTGGCGATGCTTGACAGTTTGCTTGGGAATGGTCTGTTTGATAATGGTTATTAAAATAGTTTTCATCCCAGCTTGTTAATTCTCCAGAGAAATTACAACCATATTCGTTTTCTGTATCAAAGGTTAATACATTTTCTAATCTTATATAATCTGAAGGAAGGGAAACACTTTTTCCTGCTCTTATATATGCATAAGCCGTATCTCTTGTGTCTTTTTTTGTGGTTGTTAATTTAAATTTTAGTTTTAAAGTTCTATCTAAATCTTCTGCAAGATTGATTATGTTTCTATCAAGCGTTCCGCTCTCGTCATAAATTCCCATAAGCTCTATTGAAGAATATTCAACCATTTTAGTATTAACAAGAGCAACAGCCTTATAAACAATTTGTCCAGGAATTAGTGTGATTTGGGTTGTTTGATAAGTTGCTTTTCCTTCTGCTTCTATTACTGCAAAAATATTGTTTGTTTCTTCATTAAAGACATATGCTTTATTTGCATCTGAACTGGTGTTTGTTACTATGTATTCTTCAATCTCGTCTCCATTCATCTTATAGAAAGAAATATTATAGTCAACTGTTGGTGTGACTTTTAGATTTAATACTTTTGCTTGTTCTTCTAAATCTACATTTAATCTTAAAAATCTATTTACATCTAATCTTTTAGTTTCTGAAATTCCTTGTTCGCTACCTTTGATTGCATAAGCATAATATCTTTTACCAACTCTTAGATTATTAAAATTACAGTCTCCGCTATTATTTGTGGTTATTGGTCCAGAATATGGTATTTCGTCTTCTCCATTTCTATAAAGATAAACATGTGAATTACTAATATTATAACCATTTCTTTTTACATTTACTCCAATCTTTCCAGAATTTAGTTCTGTAGAGTATTCTATAGGTATGGTAATTGTTGTATTGGTGTCTGAAAGATAGTTAACATCTAAAATATCTGGAGCATAATACCCATATTCTTCTGTATTTATTACTGAAATCCTATATCTTGCATTTGTTGTATCCTCTAAAGTAAATACTGCTCTATTTACGTCGTCTCTTGTTCCAATACTTGTGATTAAATTGCGATCTGTTGTTTTCTTATAAAGAGTAATATCCCCTTTTAGTTCTCTTGTTGTATTTCCGTTTGCATCAGCTAATAGTATTATTAAGTTTTTATTTCCTGTATTAAGGGAGATGCTTGCTGTTGTTGTGTTATTTACTACAACATTATATGGCCCGTGTCTATTTGTAGAAACATACCCTACAATTCCTGTTGCAATTGTATAGTTCCCTGGTGCCAAATTTGTAAATACGTAATTTCCATAACTTGTGGTTGTTCCAGACATCACTAAGATATTTGATTCATTAACTACTGTTGTGATATCATCTGGGCGATATAATTGTAATAAAACATTAGAGATTGGCTGTTGTGTATTTTGATTTCTTACAGTAACGTCTAAAGATCCATAATTGCTTGCAATTGCTGTTAATCTAATGGTGTTATCTTCAGCAACTAATTGGTTTTGTATAGAATTATAATAATCTGAAGAAACGTCAATCCTTATATCTCCGCAGCCCATAACTTGTTTAACTGTCAATTGCCCAGTATTTACAATTGCTGTGCTTGGTTCAGGGGTTTTTCCTGAATTTACGCATCTTAATGTTACATTTAGTGGTCTTGTTGCTAATAATAAATCATTTTCTTTAAATAATAGATTTCTGTTTTTTTCTTCTAATAAATATAATTGTTGAGTTGTGTCTATTTCTAATTTTACATTAATTGAATTATTCCCTCTTTTTAATTTTATTTCTTTTACTTGTGGGAGATATGCTTCTTTTTGTATTATTAGTTTTATTGGTTTTTTCTTATAATTAAAATTTTCAAATAATACATCTCCAAAGGTCCCGGTTTGTAACGTAGTATTACTATCTGCAATTGAAAGTATTGTTGTAGCTCCTGAAATTGGCATATTTAATGTATCTGTAATATTAACTTCTAGAACTGTTGCTTGACCAATTCCTGAGAATATACTAAATAGCAACCAGATTAAAACTACAAGAAATATGATAGACAATAGAAAGCTTGGAAATACTTTATCTATAGCATCAACTAATTTGCCTATTGGTATTACTTTATCTATTGCATCAACTATTGAATAATAGATATTTTCAAAGAAGAAATATATCTTTTTAAAAAACAAACCAATTGCTGTAAAGATATTACCTTTATTTTTTTTTGGTGCTTTAAGTTCTTCTGTTGGTTTTTTATCTTTTAATGTGCTTGAGATTTCGGAAAGTATTTTTTCTTTATTGTCTTTTTGTGCTTTTGTTTTTTCGTCATTAATTCTTTTAATTACATTTTTTGCTATACCTTTATCATAGCCTTCAAAGACTATTACTTTCTCTAATTCTTTTTCTGAAAAGCTATTTGCTTTATCTTTTACTAGATTATATGCATCCTCTAGTTGTTTTTCTTTTTCGTTCATAATCTATCAGTCAATATCAAATATTGGTGTAAAATATATTTCTTTTATTG
>CAZGLB010000011.1:4229-16699 GCA_964526365.1 uncultured archaeon | reverse complement strand
AACAAAAATCCAAATAAAAATACATGATGATTATTTCCCTTTCTATTTCCCGCCATATAATTCTGGACAGCAATCCTGGTCCCCACTTTCTGCAAACATGTCAACAGGATATCTAAATAGCGATATTATAGATGATTTAGAGGACGCAAATACGGACATTACAGCAGCAGGCCAAGAACAAGCATGGGCTTGTTATTCTCAAATCAACATAGATGATACGATATGTAGCCCAAAAACAGAGTAAGTCCAAGAATCTTAACTTATACCGGTTAATTAATATTATTTTATAAACCTTTTTGTTATTAGATATATTATCTCAAAAAAGGTAATATTTATAAATAATTGTTTAATCTATTATAATATATATTATATAATTTGAAATATAAAGAAGGTTTTCAAAAATGGGATTAAAAGAGTTTTACTATAAATTAGAAGATAAATATTTTGGAATGCTTGATCATCTGGAAGAAAAAGGAATTAACCTCTATAAACTTGTTGATCCTTTAGAAAAGAACGGAATCCCAACATTCCCATTATTCTTATTATTTAATCTTGCAGTAATCGCACTAATTATCTTCTTATTATTGCCATTATTTGGAGTTACTGGCGCTTCACAAGGCACAGGCATAAGATTTGTAGATGAAACAGCAAACCCAATTTCTGAAACATCTTTAAAATTAAAAATAGATGGCAAAATTAATAATTTAGAAACAGATAAAGATGGTTTTATCTATCTTAAAAATTTAGAGAAAGTCAATAAACATACATTAAATATTATTGATGAAAAATATATCTTTTCAGAAAACAGAGAATCTTACGAATTTTTAGCAAATGAAGAATTATCTATTGCTTTAACGGAAGGCGCATTCTCCACAACCAAAACCATTTTATTTAAAACAAAATCCGGAGACCTATACACTTCTCAAATAACAGCAGAGTTTAGCTGTACAGGAACGGATGCGTTTGTAAAAACAATAGTTGTAACAGACGGAAAATGCGAATTAGAAGAAATACCAACCAATTGTGGTAGTTTAGATGTTGATATTAAAGAGACAAGCGATTATACTTTTGACATACCACAAACAGGAACAACCGGGCAAGTTGTTTTTAGTGGTACAACAAACTATGCAACACTTCAAGTAACTTTAAAAGATAAAGAAACAAACGTAATACTTCCAAATCTGTCAGTATCAATTTATGATGTTGCTACAACAGATTTAGTAGATACAGATCAAACAAATGAAAACGGAATTTTTCTTTCAGAAGGCGCAGTTGAAGTTTCTAAATCCTATAGGGTTTTAGTTTCTGATCCTGAAGGAATTTATTCAGGAATTTCTGATTTAGATTATGTAAATGGTTTACAATTACCTGTTTCAATTAAAACAGGTCTAAACAAAATAGAACTAAAAATAAAGAAAGACGTTATTGGTTTTGTACAAGTAAAAGTAAAAGACGATGCAGGAATATATTTACAAGGCGTAACTGCAAAACTATCAAAAGGCGGTTCATTAATTGATACAAAAACTACAGACTCAACAGGACTTGTTAAGTTTGGAGTTAGAGAAAATGCAAATTTTACTTTAGTATTAGATAAAGAAGGATATTTATTATATAATAAACCAATAAATGTTTCAACAAGCGTACAAGAGATTACTTTAAAATCAATAGATCAAGAATCTAATACTTTATTAAACATTAGCGTAACAGACAACGCAATGGTTCCATTAGAATATGCAACAGTTAAGATTTGGAATGCAATAACAAACACGATTGTTAAAACTGTAACAACAGATATTGCAGGAAAAGTAACGATTTCAAATCTAAATGTTGAAGATACTTACTTTGCAGAAGCAATTGTTGGTCAGTTCTCTGGTAAAACAAATAATTTTGTAGTAATTGAAAGAGAAGAAACAGCAATTCCAATTCTTGTAAAGATTGGATATGGTTCTTATAATTTAACGATATTACAAGAAGACGGTTCAGCATTATCAGGAGCAATAGTAAAAACCTATGATGCTTCAACAAACAAAGAAATGACAGATAAACAAACAACAACCACAGAAACAGGTCTTGCAGTATTACCTGTAAGAGCAGACAAGGAAGTTTTCTTTGTAATAGAAGACGGCGACAGTAGAATAATTACAAAAAGATATTCAGTAGTTGCTGAAGGAATAACAAGCGACATAATAATTATACCATCAGGTGCATCAAGCACAAACAGCATTAACTTTGTAGGTTACTATTCTAGTTCTGGAGAACAATTATCTTCAGTAAGTGCTGGTCAATCAGTAACTGCAAGATTTATTTTAAATGTTAATAAGAATTATTCAAAAGTTGTAACACACATAAGAACAGGCGAAGGCGAGACTTGTGATGATAAAACCCACTCAGTAGCAGAGGATTCTATATTTATTAAACAAATTAAATTTGCTGGTTCAAAAATTGTTGGTTCAAATGACTATACTCCTTGTAAAGGCGAAGTAAAAGACACAACCTCAATTGTAAGAAAAGACGCAAAATGGTTTAATGTAACTCTTGACAATCCAATTGAAGGTTCATATATTATTGATGCAGACATAGTTGTTACAGATACAGCAACAGCATCTCAATCTTTATTCTACAGAGCAGAATATCACCAAGGTTCTTCAGTTTTAAGAAATCCAATCGATAATGTTATTGGCTCAAGTACCACCTCTTCAACTAAGCAAGCACTATATGCTTATGCAAATAAAATCGTAGTATATGTTGGAGACTCAACAGGTTGTGAAAATGGAGTTTGTTATTCTTTTTCAATTAAAGATAAATCAACAAATTTAGAAAAAAGAATATTAGATAAATTTTCTGCAAAAGACGGAACAGATTATAAATTTAATTTTAGATTAAATTTTGAAAGAGCAGCAACAGATGCAACAATGGTGGTTTTTGCAACAGGACAAACCATAAAACTAAATAATTATAATATAACTTCTGGAGGCAATCTTCCAGTTTCAGATACAGACTTTACTAACATTGCTCTTGGAGATATCTCTGCAAGAGGAACAGTAAATGGAACAATTGATTTAAGTGTTATAAATGATTCAAGCGATGAATTAACAATTGCAATAATGTCTAATTCTGAAGAAATATTTACCAAAAAAATATTTTTTGATATAAAGCCTTCAAAAACAATGGTTGTAGATGTTGTTCCAAAAACAATCGTACCATTCATCCCTAACTCAGTAATGGTTGGTGCAATAGCTGAAGACGGAACAGTTATTTCTGATGCAACAGTTTTTATAAAAATTAATGGAATAACAATAACTGATGGAAAGACAAACAGAGAAGGCGTTTTTGCGTTTGTAACTCCTGCTTTTGATATAAATGATAGTTTAGAAATAATTGTTAAAAAACAAGGCTATAAGACAAACACTACAAAAATTTTAATTTCAGAAAATCTAGTAACAGCAATCCCAGAAACAATAGATGTCAAGTTAGATGTTTCTGAAAATTATTCTAATGAGGCTGATGTTGTATTATTTAATAATTCAATGTTGCCATTAACAATAATTGGCATACAATCAACAATCAAATCCGATTATATTTCAGTATCCAGTAGTGCTCAAGGAATAACTTTAGATCCAAGTTCTCAGCAATCAATAAAGCTTTCTACAAAACTAACTGAACTTGGAATAGATTTAATGACACAGAAAGTCTTCAAAGGCAATTTGTTAATAGGTGTTAATGAGCCAACTCTTGCAAAAACATGGGTTGTAGAAATTCCAATAATTATAAGAATAACCTTTGGTAACGCCGTAGATAGTACCGATTGTTTAGAAATAATTCCTGTGGAAACAACAATCAGAACAGAAAACACAAATGATATTGAATATACAGTAAAGATAAAAAATACATGTACTGTTGATGATTCCCCAGTAGATCTTGGAAGAATATATGTAGAATCAGATTATAAAAACACAAAGAAAATAGGAGACTTCTATGCAATGGTCTCTGGTCAACCAAAGAAATTAGAACTTGATGAAAAAGTAGAAGTACTAAAAACCATTATTGCAGAAAAATCAGCAGACGTAAAATTAGTATTTAAAACAAAAAACACAGTAAAGAGTGGAATGTCTGCACCAATTATTAAGTTTACTTCAAATAGGCCAAATACAAATGGAATAGACACTATAGAATCACAGCATCTACCAAAAATAATACTAAATAACTATGTCAATTGTATAGAAACACCAAGCAGCTCAATAGTTATACCATATTGTTTAAATTATGGATATGGTATGTATGGTGGAATAAACAATTTTGCGTATAATCCATATTTACAAGGCCAAAATCAATACCAATATTCTGGAATGGCCCCACAAGCGTTTTATCAAACCGGACTTTATAATTCCCCAAATAATTGGATAGATTATATGTCAAGCACAAACACCTACGGAGACTATAGAGAAAATCCTCCTGCAGGCTATCCTACCGCAAATACCTTTGGTGGAGGCGCTGGGCAGTTCGGTTGTCAAGAAGCACAAATACAAGTTAAGAATAATTGTTTTGAAGAATTAGCATTGCAATTTAGTTCACTTGGCGGCGTAACCATTTCCAAAAATCCAGAAATGGTTTTAAAGAAAGGCTCAAGCGGAATGCTTGGAGTACAAGGCTCACAAGTTCTTGGACAATATAAGATTGCAGTTAATGCTAAACCAAACGACGACACAGTAGAAGAATACACATATGTAAAAGACATATCTGTAACAGTTAATCGTGCAGTAGATATTTTACCAGAAAATTGTATAACTGTTGAACCAAAGGAATTTGATTTCTCAGGACTTGATACAAAAGAAAGAAAACTAATGGTAATTAATACTTGTTATGATTCTGGCTATGCATTAATTGGTTTAAATATCTTAAATCAAGATCAATTAGAAGTTGATGGAATACAATACTTCTCAATAGGCGACATTAATACAAACCTTAAACCAAAGAAAACCTATAGATATGTGGGTGGGAAAACTACAGAAATAATGACTATTAAAGTTAGAAGAAATCCAGAGATTACTGCTAAATCATTTAAGCTAGACAGTAATGAAACAGGTGTTGCGCAAAGAGTAACTAATATAAGAAAAGACTATTATGACGTGGGTAAAGAAATTAATAAAACAGCATTACTTGGAATTACCTATTCTAATTCAAGACTTGGTAAAGACGAGTTAGAGGAAGAAATAACATTAATAGATAAACTTCAATGGCTTGCATATGTTGATAGTATTGCTAAAACCAGTGACGCGATTGATGGTCAAAAAGACGATTCAACAACTCCAACAACAAATCCTAGTGGACCAAGCGGACCACAAGGGTCAACATTTACAGAATACTTTTCAGGTAGTGAAAACTTAGCATCTGGAGAATGTTATGATCCAAAGGGTTTTAGAAAACAAGGTTTGACTGGCGAAGAGAATTTTAAGAAATATGGATTTAATAGATTATTATTCTCCTATAATGAAATTGATGTAACCTATAATATCTGCGATTATGGAAAAGTATATTGTGATCAAGATCAATTAAGAATTGCAATGTCTAAAAAAGCAGATTTGTATAAACAAAATAGAACAGTATTACTTGATGGAACATACTTTGTAGCAAACGGAAACAAAGTTGCAGCAAATCCTTATCTTTCAGCAGAAGGCGAAAATCCTCTAGATAAAACTGCAATCGAAGCAGCAGTAGGCACTCAAAGCTTTAGTGGTAAAGATCCAAAAGCACAATTACAAGCACTAAAGGCAATATTAAATAAAGTTCCACAAGACTTAAGAAAGTTTACAATAATTGAAATAACAGTAGTTTCAAAGACAACAAGCGAACCAACTCCAGTAAATCTTTCTGCAGATAACGTAAAAGCATATTTAACAATAATAACAGATAATGATTTTGCAAAAAACGTTAGACAAGATGGAGACACCTATCAATTTACTGTGGATTCGTTCTTAAGAAGCGAAAGCAAATTAGAAGATAAGATTAATAGTACAGCAACAACTGTTGAAGAACAAGCAAAGATTGCAGAGTTCTTAAATCAATATCTAAATACTATGAATCTATTCTATGGAGATACAATAAGTCCATTTATAATTAATGCAAAAAGTTATGGTGCATTAGATTCCGGAAATACCAAATCAATATTTATTGCTACCCAATTCATGAGCGGTTCTTGGGAGCTTACTTTAGATAGTTCCTCAGTAGTAAAAGAGATTGGAACTCCAGGAACCTATACTATAACTTTAAAGAATATAGCAGATAATAAAAAGATAAGTTATAGTGTACAAAAAGTAAATTCAAATATCTTAGATCACTATAACAATAATCCAGACTATAAGAGAAATATATTCTTTACAAATCCAACAAACGCATATTACTTCAATTATTCAGGAATACCATTTAAGAGTACTTTTACTGGTCAGACAAAAGTAACAAGCATTATTACAAACTATAATGTTGGTTGGACACCAGTACAAGATGGAATAATTCTAAATATTCCTGCAAGTCACACAGGTGCGTCCTTTAAAGATATAAGACCATTACAAGTACTTTCAACAAGCGGATACAAGATAGAATATCTAGCAAACGGTAAATATTCTTCAAAGGATAGTTCTGAAAAGAAAGATACATTATTTGTATTTAATAGTATTAACGACAGAACTACAGGAGCAGACTATCAACTAAAAACCTCTTCAGCACAAGAGATGAAATTTAATATTACTCCAACAACATTAAGTGCAACAAAGAACTACACATATGTTTATGGAGTCTTAAAGAGTTTAAGCAGCTCAAGTATCTTTACAACAGAAGAAACAAGTTCTGTAAGAAACATGGTTGATGGAATAGCAAATGAAACCATGTGTTTCAATTTCAATAACGGTTTGATGTTATGGTATAATCCACAAAAAACAAGTGTTTATGTACCAAGCACTGATACAGTTAGTGGAAAAGGTTCTGGGCCATCATCAACAGCTACAGAAACTCCAAGCACAAATCCAACAAATAATACTAACACTCCGCCAACAAAGGTTAATTTTACAATTAATAGCGGCAGTTTTGTTTTAGATAGCGATGCAACAGACCCAGCAACAGTTCAAGTAACTGGCGGGAATTTGACAATGGATTTAAGTGCAAAAACACTAAGTGGAAATGTAACCTTTTCCAGCGGAGATAAAACATTAACTGTTGAAATCAATAGCGGTACTGCAACAATTTCAGGAAACACAGTAAAATTAAATATGAATGGAAAAACGAAAGTTTCTCTTTTTACAGTTAATGTAACAACAGAAGGTACATTAAACACAACAAGCGACAGTCCGCTTAATGGAACATATGCGGTTGCTTCAGGTCAACAAGTAACAGTTGATAAAACTACATTAACATTAAACAGCATAAAATATACTTAAAATATATAATATATTAATAATAAGAAAATATAAGGTGTAAAAACATGGGATTAAAGAAATTTTATTATTCTTTAGAAAATAAATGGTATGACTTTGTAGAAAAAACAGGCCTTTATAAGATTACAGACAAGATTGACAAGTTCATGCCTTCATTCATCTTCTTTATACTTTTGATAATTATGATTATTGCAGGAATATTCTTGTTACTGCCAATGATTAGAGGTTCAGGAGATATAGAGATTAGTTTTGCAGTAATGGATGAATCAGGAGCTCCAATCCCAGCAGCACCAGTTCTAGTTTCAGGAAATGAAAAAACTTTTACCTTAAGAACTAACGATGATGGAATTACTGGTAAAGTTCGATTTCCAAGAGATACAGAATATACTGTAGATATTGATTATGCAGGTAGTTCCTATGAAAGCTATAGTGAAACTTTTATTGCAACAGAAGATAAAGAAGAAGAAGAAATATATTTAACAGAAATTTATGTGCAAAACACAGTTAATTATTCTTTTACATTAGTTGATAGTGAAACATACAGGCAAATAACAGCAAGAGGGACTGCTGATTTTACTTGTAGTAACCCTGGCGCAATTGCTCCTTCTTCAGTAACTATAACAAACGGAACCGTTAATGTTACAGCAAACAACGATTGTCAATTAAAAGCAACAATTATGCTTGCAGGTTATGAGACAAGATATGACGTTTCAATAACTTCAAGCACTTACAAAATTGATTTTTTGGCTTCTGGAGGACAACTTGAAGGAGTAACATATCCAGTATATATTTCTGTTCTTAAAGAAGATGGCCAACCACTTAGTGGAATAACAGCAAAATTATTTTCAAATAATATTGAAGTATTTGGAAAAAGTTGTACAACTGTTAGTGGTGTGTGTACTATTGTTGGTGTTGAAGCAGGAAATTATTCTTTAAAAATAATTGATACAAGAACAACCCCAGAATATGATACAATAGACGAGGATCTTTATGTTTTTGGAATTACAAATAAAACTATAACTTTAACAAGAACTGTTGAAGGATACATTAAAGTAAAAGTTAAGAAAACAAATAATCAAGCCCTTGAAAACGCAACAGTAAAATTAAAGTATGGAGACACAGAAATTACAAGTACTACCACAAACTCAGAAGGTATTGCAACACTTGGAGTTTATGATATTAGTAAAAATTATAGAGTCGTAGCATCTAAAGAAGGATTTTTAGTAGGCTCACAAAGTAATGTTTCTGCTAGTGCAACAATTCCAACAAACCCAACAATAACAATAACTTTACAACAAATAACTCCACAAACAACAGCAACAATTAAGATTAGCGTAGTTAATAGCGAGACTGGAAAAGGCTTTCCACATGCACAAGTTGTTTTGTATGATAATGAAACAGGATTTCTAACAGACTATGATGCAAAATTAACAGATAGTGATGGTAATTGTGAGTTTAGAGTTGTTCCTGGAAGTTATTATGCTAAGGCATTTAAAGGCGCAACCAGCGGAACAAGCGATACTTTCGAAGCAGTTATAAAAAGTGTAACTGAAGATGACCAAGTAATTATTATTCCAATTGTCGTAGTTAAAGGAACTTTAAATATTAAAGTTGTGAATAATTATGATGAACCAGTCTCAAGAGCAAACATACAGTTGTTTGATAAATATAGTTCAGAAAGAACTGTTTGGGGTGGAGATCTAACAAACGTCGATGGTACTTATGAGATTACAGAGCTAACTTCTGACTCTGAAGTTTATGCAGTAATTTCTGATATCGAGGATAATCTTGGTACAACTCAATCAGAGTTTGTTTATATTAAACCAAATCAAGCAAATGAATTAAAAGTAACCTTATATCCAAAGCAGACGGCTTTACAGAAAACAAGAATACAGTTTTTAGGTTTCTATAATGAAGCTGGAGAAAAACTAAATAGTTATTTAAGATCTGACGGAGACTATAAAGCAAAATTCTTATTATTGATTCCACAGGATAGAGACGGCTCAGATGAGTTTGAAGAAGTTGGAGCAGTTATAAGAACTGGTTCTCCTGGTTCTGTTGCAAGTCCATATATGGAAAACGATAATATCTATATTAAATCTATTGCGCTTCCAAACTCTGTGGTTACTAAATACACACAGTATAGTTCAGAGGGCGGTTACGATAGTATTTCTGATGTTGATACCTTGACTGAAGGAGACGCAAAATGGGCAAAAGTTGTATTTAATGAAATCTATAGGAATAATTACGCAAATGCTTATACCATTATGGCAGATGTTAAAATAAAAGACACCGCAGTATATGGCGAAGAAGTAAGTATTAATTATTTAGGTTTTGGTTATAAAGAGAATAATCAATATGAGGTTGATCCAACAGATGAAACAAACAATGACGAAATAGAATATATGACACAAAAGACAGAAACCTTTAATATAGGAGAAGAACAAGCATGTTCTGATGATTTCTGTTTTAATCTAAGTGTTACAAATCTTGATGAGGATTTAAGAGAGGATGTTGTTGATAACTATACTGCTTCTCCAAATCAGCATTATAAATTAAGATTTGGTTTAATCAATAATAATGTTAACAAGATATACAATATAAATTCAAGACTTGAAATTAAAAATCTAGACAAAGGCCTAAGCTTTAGTAATATTAGAGTAATTCAACCAAACGGTTCTGATTCAAATACTACAGCTAGTGCAAATACTTCAGAGTATGCAATTCCAATAACTCAATTCAATCCACATACAAAGATTATAGGAGATATTGATTTTACTTCAGTATTGACTGGCGACAGACAATTTGAGTTAAGATTTATTTCTGATCAAAAAGTAATTTTTACAAAACTAGTAATAATACATGTGTTATCTGATAAAACCTTTAGTGTTAAGGTTACTCCAAAAGTTATACCTTCAGGAAAGAATTTCAATTTACAAGTAGAAGTTAAAGATGCAACAACAAATATTGAAGTTGATAGTCCTGTTTATGTTAGAGTAAAAGACAGATTCAAAAGAGATCTTTTACCTAGCCCAGTACTTGTTGGCGCACTTGGTATTGCTTCAATAAATAATATTCCTGGCCAAAAATCAGATGACAAGATTTATGTGTATGTTGAAGCAGAAGAATACGAGACAAGTATTACAGAATTAGAAGTTACAGACAATCTATTTAAAATAACTCCAACAAAGCTTGGTGTTTCATTAAACATTAATACAAAACAATCAGAGACAGCTAAGTTTACAATTGAAAACCTAAGCGAAGGGCAGTTAACAATAGAGTCAATTACTTTTATGGGTAATGATGATCAAATTTCTGTTATTGATGTAGCAAGAGTTAATAATTCATTACAAGCTTATCAAAACATGGATATTCCAGGAGTTGATTCTAGTGAATCACCAGCAGCAGACAATTATAATAATAAGCAAGAGATAGAAGCAAAGTTCTTTACAAGCCCAATTGCAAATTCAATTAAGGAAGTAAGGAATGTAAGTTCAAAATTAATAATAAAGATAAGAGACAAATATAATAGAGAATATATATGGGTTAAAGATCTACCAGTAACTTTAACTGTAGGTTATGATGGATTAATGGACGATTCCCATTGTATAACTATTTCAGAAGGTTCTTGGGAACAAACAGTTGTTGATAGATATGTTGAAAAGCAATTTACTATAAAGAACAATTGTGGAGTAAACAGTAGATCAGTTCCATTAAATGGCGGCTTATCTGCAAAGGTACAATTTGATAGTAATCCACTTGGCTTGTTTACAGCTAATGTTGGAAGTAAGCTTGTGGAATTATCACACGGTTACTATAAGAATATCTACGATACAGTTGATTCAGAAAAACAATATAATGTAGTATTAAAATATACCCCTGTTGGAAGATACACAGGAGACATTAAAGGAAAGATAATCTTTAGATCTCTTAACACAACCTCTTCAGGTGCTCAAGAATTAATAACTGAATATCCATTTGTATTACATGTTATTAGTCTAAAAGACTGTTATACAGTTTCAAAGAAAGTTTTAACAGCAAAAGACACAGGAGAGCCAGACAGCTTTGTTATTGAGAACAAAGGTTGTGGTAGTGAAATAACTTACCGTTTATCTTGTGATCAATGTACAGGATTAGTACTAAATCCAAAAGAAGAAATTAAAGTTCCAGCAACAGGCACTTCAGAAGAGATAAAAGTATTGTCTCAAGGTGCAATGCCAGGAATGTATCTATTAAACATCTACTCTAAGGTAAGTGGAGCAAGAGGAACAGAGAAAAATGTTGGTAAAGTCAGAGTAGAGGTTAGGCCAACAATGGAATGTTTAGATCTTGACAGATACGAATACGATTTGTTTAGATATCAATATTCAGAAAACACAGGAAGAGAAGTACAAGCAAAAAGTTATGATACAGGAAACATAATCAATCGTTGTTATGGTCAAGAAGTACAATTAAACGGAAAGCTTAGCGACACCGCAAGATGGAAGATGGCATTATTCAATGGCCTAAGAGATGGTTTATTTACCTGGGGTGTCTCTTCTTTAATTAAGAATTTTGATGAGGCAACCAAAGGCTTTAAATCCGCATTATCAACAATTGGTGGCATACTTGCTAAAGATTATTCAAAATCAACAGATCAAGAAAAATCAGACGCATTAACAAAAGGATTAAATCCTATAAATACGCTATTAGATGGATATTTAACAGAATTAAATGATTTAAAAATTAAAGATAATAGAAAGAAGACAATACAAAAGGAAGTATTTGACAATAAAGACAGTTTAGTATCCCAAGTTAACGCATTAAAAGCAAAATTCCCAGATCAAGCAAGAATTGCGCCTGCAAATGCTTTGGTTGTAGAAATAGAAAACAAAATTACAAAAATTCAAGATATTTTAAACACAACGGGTTGTACATCAGACACAGATTGTAAAGATACTACCAAGCCAAAATGTATAGATAACGTTTGTTCAGTAGCTCCTGCAACTGGTGGTTGTACATCAGACACAGATTGTAAAGATACTACCAAGCCAAAATGTATAGATA
>CAZGLB010000011.1:0-4129 GCA_964526365.1 uncultured archaeon | reverse complement strand
ACGTTTGTTCAGTAGCTCCTGCGCCACAACCAAAATATCCATTAATAACTACAAATACAGGAAAATCTTGTAGTAATGTAAATAGTATTATGGCTGTTAATCAGTGGGCGTGTGTTTGTACAAGCTATAAAGGAACAACATCGGTTGTTGCAGCAAAATGTATTAGCAGTGGATTATCATTATATTCAAAGAGTTTATGTACTGTTGCTAATGGATGTCAAAATAGTATTCCAGTTAACGCTACAAGCCTAACCGGTATAAGCTGTTATAATGAATCAACTACAAAATGTAATTAAAATTTATAAGGTGTAAAAAATGAAATCAAATCTAAAATTTGTTTTAGGAACAATGATAGTTGTATTGTTGTTATTTAATCTAGGAACAGTCTACGCTTTTGGTCTTGAAGACATATCAAAATTAAAGGGCGATGGGGGTGCTCTTGGGGGCGTTCTAGGTCTGGCTGGAGGAGTATTAGATGGAATAATCGGAAGTAACCCAATAGTTCACGGCTTAATCGGTGCAGGATTTTCTGCTTATCAATCATATACTGCACTAGACCAAAACCTAAGTATACCATTAAAAGTAGATAGAGTAAATATCTCTGATAGAAAACAAGAGTTTATTGATGATAGATCTTATGAAGCTCTAGTAATTAATCCAGATAAGGAAATAATACTAACTGATAAAAACGTTTTAGATGTTGATTTTAAAGTAACAGTAAAAGATCTAAAAACAGCATATAAAGATACAAGCAAAAACCCAAATATGAGACTTACAGAAAAAACAGAAGTTATTAAAGTTCTAGATAGTAATAACCAACCAATAGATGGACAAAAAAGAGGAATATTGTTTGATGATGCAAACCTAACAATAAAGGACGCATACGAATATAGAACACTATTAGTAAAATATAAAGAAGCAAGATACGATAGACAACCAGTAAATTTAGTAATAGAGGCTGGAGAGATCATTAATTGGGGTTGGGTTATTCAATTCTTTAATACAGGTTGGGATAGAGCAAAAACAGTAATGAAAGATAAAATATTTACTTTTGACATAACTAAAAACAGACATCCAGAAATGCCAGTAGAAAAAACACAAAAATTCCATTTATTATTTAATTCAAGAGTTGATGATAATGAAACAGATATAGATTTAAGTCTATTAGATTGTACAGCTGAAGATGGAAGTATTCTTGGAACAACAGGAACAGAAGTTCTACCAAGAGTAGTCTATAACTGGGACTTTATACCAAACAACCAAGTAACTCCAATAACTGGAGACACCACAAAAATAAAAAACAATGTCTGGTGTGATGTTGCAGAAAACGGAATATATTGTGATTCTACACAATTGACAATAGAAGTCTTACAAAAGATAAATGCAATTAATAAATTTGTAAGAGACAATAGTTCTGATTTTAATTGCCCAATTTCAGCAGTTGATCAAGCACTAATAAGTGATATCAATAATGTAGGCTTAACTTATCTAAAAGTAGGAGAAGACATAACAAACGATAGTGCAGAAATAACCTATAAGATAAGAGGGAACTATCAACTTCCTTTAGGTTTATTTACAGATAACAAAGCATTATTTGATATTAACTATATAGTTACAAAAAAATCAGAAAATTCCTTTAACTGGATAACAATTGCAAGAGGGTCAGTACCTGTAGATCAAGAGTATTTAGAATCAGGAGGAAACCAAGAAGGAACAATTGATATTGAATTTACAGAAGAACCACTCGAAACAGACACAATAAAAATAACAGTCTTCTTAACAAACTTCCACACAACAATAGCAAATCACGAAATCGGAAACAATCTATTAGACAACACACTAGAATTACAAACAGACATTTTAGGAGGAACAATTGGCTGTAGTATTCCAAAGACGTCAGCTAACCTTGTAAGATTTAATACAAGCTTTGATGAAAAGTTATATAACTTCAAAGCATATTTAATGAAAGATGGATATAGTGAAGACTTCAGAAAAGACTTTGATGATTATTATAGATTTACATTTATGCAAGATACCCCACAATGGTATGGTTCTGCTGATTCTCTAACAACTACAGGAGATTATACTCCATTATATAAATATTTCAAAGATACAGAAAAATTCCAGTATCTTCTAACAAACTCTGGTTCTGAGATTGGTAAAACTCTAACAGGCCCAGGAAGACATAATATTAAAATTATGATATATTATGACAATCAATGGAAACTATTTGATGATGCAGGAAATCTAACAGGAAAAATAGAAGTAATAATAGATAAAGACCAAGGCCCAGAACAAGATTCTCCATTATACTATATGCCACTTGATGGTTTAGTAGGAAGTACTGGAGATAAAACAAGAAACGGCTATGGTGTAGATTATCTAAATGATAAAGTTCCAATATTCTTAGATGCTCAAGCTAATTATTCTGGAGCAATGTTTACTGAAGGCTATATCTCTTCAAATACAGTTTCAACAGTAGACACAAAAGAAGTTAAAGAATTTGCAACAATGAATAACGGTAATGAAAGAGGAAAGCTATTATCAATAGACAGATCACAAAATGACGTATTAAAGCTAAGATATATACCATCAAGACCAACACCAGTTGTTCTAAAGGTATCTAACAATGCAGTAAACACTAATGCTTATGCTTTCTATAAGTTATCAGTTGGCCTTCCAATAGATGCTGGCGGAGAAGTTGCAACTCCAGGTATGAGTTTAGCATATTGGACAGGTTTTGCAAATTGTAATGACTTTACAGGCGTTCCATTACTTGAAAGATTTAAAAGAACTCCAGACTTAGTTTCAACAGAATCACAATTAGCTCCACCAACCCAAAGCCAGAGTCATGCTTATGGTGTAGAGTGGAGAAAAGAAGAGATTGTAAGAACTGGAAACGTTTGGATGTATACAATCTTTTATACGCCTTCAAACTTTAGAACAGGAAGCAGCACAAGCCACTTATACAGTGACTCACCAAATGATAGTTTAATGTTCTACAGCTTAAATTCTTTTGGTTCAAGAAGTCAAGGAAATTTTAATAGTTCCTCAGATCATGTAGAGTTAAAAAACAGCTATGCTCAAGACATACAATCAATAACTGACATCTTTGATCTAGTAACTCAAAAGAAAGCATGTATTAACTTTGACAATCAATCCTTAGAAGTCTTTTACAATCCAAAAGAGATTTCCACACCACTAACAAATGCAATTAACAGCAAGATAGAAGCAGAAGATCCAAATACTGCAACAGAATTTAGTTGTATTAAAAACTAAATTCTTTTTTTCTTCTTTTTTTAATGATCCCTTTTTAAATATTTCGTCATTATTTTTTATATAAAATAACAATATAACTCAAAAAAAGGAATTAACCATGTTAATAAAGAACAAATCATTTTTTTTAAAATCAATTTTTATAATATTTATTTTGCTTTTGATATCAGCAAATGTTTTTGCATATAGCACAAAAAATACCGCAACTGCGGCAGACAGAACCGGGGCCTTAGCAAGTATCCCAAAAAACATTACTAATATAGAAATAAAGGGAGCGTCTGTCGCATTAAACTCAAATTCGGAATGTGTCGTTAATATTACATTTAAAGAACCAATTCCTGTTAAGAGCAACAATTCTAATCAGCATTTTTATCCTCATTTTTTAATTTCTATACCATTAAAAGACAAAGGAGAATATCCAAGAAAAATGAGTGATTTTATTGTAGATCATAGTAATAACGAAAGAACAAAAACTTATTTAAACAATAATAATCAAGCATATATGTATTTAATTAAAAAGACCACGTTTTCAAATAGCTATAGTTTGGTATTACCAGCCAATGTAGCAAAAAATTTTTGTAATAATCCAGAAAATAGTCAATTAGACGTATATGTTTTTGTGCCAACCGCATCTGGATGGGGGTTATTTAATTCGGTTTATTTCCATTATAGGCCAACAAATAATAAATATATAAAAGTATTTCATGACCATGAAGATTTAGGGGCATCTAGTAATAATCTTTTTAAAGTGGGGTTATATGGTAATTTATATAGTCCAACAGACAGTACTGGTAAATATATTATAGAATATTTCTATAATGTAGATTATGCTTATGGCGTTCCAGTAAAAACA
>CAZGLB010000010.1:0-17834 GCA_964526365.1 uncultured archaeon | reverse complement strand
TGGCACACAAAAACATTATCTTGTTCCGTAGTACCAGCGCTTTTTGGTTTAAATAAATATATATCTAATGAATTTGCATTACAAAAAGGCAAGTAATTAATTTTATAAGTATGTATCTTTTTATTATCCCCAGGACTGGTACAGGCAGAAGTTTTACTTTTTTCGCTTTTGTTAATTTTACACATCTCCCAATTGTCTTTACCTTCTTGTGAATCAATTACATAAATCCCATTCATATACTGGGCATATAATGATTTATCGTCTACTGGAACAGAAACAAGAATACCCATCGCGGATTTCCCTGTGCCAGAAGAAATATTTGTTTCAACAGTAATTTCCCCACAATTACCCTGCTGATCAGGTTTAGCATATTTTATCAAATTAACTCCAGCTATCTTTAGATCTGGGGCGCCAAGAGAATTACTGCAATCCGCTGGTTTCGGACCTTTTTGCCCAGCATTTGCCGCAAAAACATTTGTAGTAATTAAGATAATTGCAAATATTATAAAAATTGATAAAATTATTTTTTTTGAATTCATCGGGTCTTCCTTTTTTGATTTTTTTAAATATATAACTTATACTAGTTAATTATTTGTTATTTTCTATAAAATATATATTCTTTAGTATTTATAAATATATTCTTTACTATTGGGGGGCTTGTATGGCCCCATTTTGTTTCGCTTAATCTTGTTTATCTTACTTATCTTGCTTAACGGTGTATTTTGCTTAATTTTAATTATATAAATTGTTCTTTGTTTCGAAAGATTGTAAAGTATTTAATGGGGGTGATTTCTTTAGTATTGAAGTCCAACTTTGATTCTGCTTTTACAATTACAATTTTTTTGTCTAAATTAAGTTTCTTAACAATAACTGATCTAAAGTTTTTTAGGTCTTTATTTGTTATTAAATTTCTATATTTTACTTCTATTCCTATTTTCTTAGAGGAAAGAGGATCTATAAGTAAAAAGTCTAGTTCTTCAGTACTCTTATTATTTAAAAAATATTTTGCATCTAATTGAAAACAAACATCGGTTTCTATAATTTTTGCCATATCTGGATTATCTGTTACTGCTCTTGTTAGTGTTGTACAGTATGGATAAAATTTTTTGGATTTAATTTCTAGTTTTCTTGCATTATTTGAATAATTATAAAGTTTTTTTACAATTCCAGAATTTATCAAGAAATCAACATATATAGAGATTGTGCTCCTTTTAATCCCTAAATCCTTTGATAAATCAGAATAATTGATTATTTGCCCAGGATCTCTAAAAATAATCATACATATTTTATACAAAATATCTTTATCTACATTCTTTATATATTTTTCAGAGTCTTCAAATATTATTTTTTGTATAATTAATGAAACGTATTGCTTTGAATCAATGTCTCTATTTAAAACAATATCTGGATATTGCCTAAATAAATAGGAATTATACTCTTTCTCAAAAACATAATCCATCTCTGAATCTAATAGCTTTTCTTTACCAGAAAATATTAAATATTCTTCAAAAGATAGTGGTTTAATAAAAAAATCAATAATTCTTCCTGCTAAGCTTTCTTTCTTACTAGCTCTTAATGTAGACCCACTTACAATTATCTTTGTATTAGGATAATTATCATAAATTATTTTAATATCAGATTGCCAATCTTTAATTTTTTGTATTTCATCAAAAAACAGATAGGTTTTTTCTTTTCTTAGCGATATCCCCGATAATTCTTCATAATCTTTAATTGTATCTAATATTTTTTTGTCTAGTTTATCAAAAGAGAAATAGAATATATTCTTAGATTTTACTCTCTTTTCTTCTATTAAATAATTAATTAATTGTTTTAATAATACAGATTTACCAACCCTTCTTGGCCCCTCTATAGAAAGTATTAATCTGTGATTAATTAATTCCTTTTTTAAAGTTTCTAAAATTGTTCTTTTAATAGGCATATCATATAACTGATTTTCCCAGTGTTGGTTTTGAATTTTATATATTTCTTGCATATTTATCAATAATATTATATTGCAAACAGTATTTAAATATATCATCAGAAATATACAATTTGATTCAAATTTCTGACAAATTATCCTACTTTTTGATTTATTTATTATTCATATTAGTAAAAATAAGTAGCCAAAAATAATTACAAAATTAGTCAAAACTAACTACAGTATTATTAAAATATATAAAAATCTATTGGTTTTTCCTATCCTGTAGTTTTATTACTTTAAAAAGGGTATTTAAAACTTATCGGTCATAATATATTTAATATAAAAAATAAAAATATCTTTTGCTTATTTTAAAATTAGATTATTAAGGGGGTGAGACTACAATGATTGAAATTCTTAAATTTTCAGAACACGGGCTTCAAAAACATGAAAGACCTACAAAGGATGCTTGGATTAATGTGGTTAACCCTGATGCATATGAAATAAAGTACTTGGCAGAAATCTGTAAGATTAAAGAAGTGGAATACCAAGAGTTTAAAGATGATATTAATTCTCTACAGGATATGGAAGAAATCCCCTTTATGGAGAAATATAGACAAGAATATTTCATAATTACAAGAACCCCTCATAAACTTAAATCTGAAGATCCTGAAAGCAAATATAAGTCTGCTGTTGAATATATTACTATCCCTCTTGGAATTATGATTAATAAAGATTATATAATAACTATAAGCTTTAGAGATAATGAAAACATAGATACCTTAAAAAATAAAAAATTTAAACATGAAAAGGCGCTTGTTCTTTTAAAATTATTGCTTGTTTCTTCAAAAACTTATATCAAGTATCTAAAAGAAATAGATGCAAAAATAAAAACAATTGAAGAAAAGTTTGAAAGCGTTCAAAGGAATAAAGAAATTTCTGATCTTTTGGATCTTAAGAAATCTCTAGTGTATTTTAATACTTCTTTAAAGAGTGACCAGATACTTCTTGAAAAGATTGCAAGAAATAAAGACTTTGTTAATTCTGAAGATGACAAAGATGTAATTGATGATGTAATTGATGAAAATAGACAAGCAATTGTGGTTACTGCAATCTATAAAACCATTATTGCAGATGCTACTGATCTTTTTAATTCTGTTACTTCCAATAATCTTAATAAAACATTAAAACTACTTACTTCAATAACAATAGTTATTGCAATACCAACTCTTGTTGCAAGCATCTATGGTATGAATGTTAGTCTGCCATTTGATCATAATAAATTTGCTTTTATTATTGTTATGGGAATAATTGCAATACTTTCAACTCTTGGGGTTATTATTCTTTGGAAACATGATATGTTCTAAATTATATAATATAAATCTTGCCCAGAACAAAACTAAAAGTTAAATATCCAGAGTAAATGCCTATTTCGCATTTTTTCCAGAAACAAAGAAAATGGTTTTCTTTTCAAAGAAATTTAGAAGTTCTATTTGCTCGTTTCTTATGTTTTTGTGCCCAAGTGGTTTTATGTGATATTTCTTAAACCAACCCTTTACTTCTTTTAGCGTGTGATAACTTTCGTGTGGCACGCAATACCTGTCATAAAGTGTTGAACGGGGGGCATTATGAAATTTCTTGGTTTTGTAAATAAAATCAATTATCTTTTCTGGATCTTTTGAAACAAAAGCACGTAGTAGCTTTCTTTGAACTCTGTACTTAAAGCGAGAATATTTATGATATAACCCAATAATTATGGTCCCGTTTTCTTTTAGTTGTCCAACAATGCGTGCAAATGCTTCTTCTGGTGCAGAGGTGTGATGAAGAACACCAAGACAAACAACTATGTCAAATTTTCCAAGATCTTCAAGATTGTCTTTAAGTAAATCTTTTTCTTTAAAGACTATGTTATCTGCTTTCTCCTTTTTTGCCTTCTTCTTGGCTTCCTTAAGTTGGCCTTTAGAGAAATCAATCGCAACAACAACTTTGGCTCCAGCTTTTGAAAAGAAAATTGCTTTTTCTCCTGTCCCACAACCTGCATCAAGTATTCTTTTTCCTACTAACTCTTTTTCTGTTAGGTTTGCAGTTTTTAAAATATCTAAAATTATTTTCTTATTGGTTTTTTTCTGATTAGTGGTGTATTGCCCTGCTTTTGGATACTGATATAAATTATAAAATTCTTTAACAGATTGCATTTTTCTTACTCTTTTTATTTGTTTTGTATTCTAATATTTTAAAGGAGCAATAAGTATTTATATGAATAAGGCAAAGGAAAGATTATTAACGGTTTTAGAAGAATCAATAATATCTTTAACAAAAGACAAGAAAAAGAATTACGGTTTACTTTTTAGTGGCGGTGTGGATTCTTGTCTTCTAGCAATACTTTTAAAAAAACATAATGTAAAATTCACTTGCTTTTTTGCTTATATAAAAGACGCAACGGAAGCAAAAGATCTAGCATATGCAAAAAAAGCAGCAAAAGAAATCGAATTAAAATTAGATATAATTTCTATTGAACAGAAAGACGTTTCTAAGATTATACCAAAAATTATTAAAATAATTGATTCTTCTAATGCTTTACAAATAGGAATTGCAATACCAGTTTATCTTTCTTGTAAAAAAGCAAAAGAACAAAAAATCGAAATTTTATTTTCTGGACTTGGTGCTGATGAGTTATTTGCAGGATATAGTAGATTTACTATTAAAAACCAAAAAATAGAAACCCAAAAATGTTTAGACAATCTACAAAAAGATAATCTTAACAGAGATGAAGCAATTGCTTCTCATTTTAGTATTTCAATTGAGCACCCATATCTTTACAAGAAAGTTAAGGATTATGCTTTAACTCTTGAGCCTAAATTATTGATATCATCTTCTCAAAACAAAATAATTATTAGAGAAATTGCAAAAGACCTTGGACTTTCAAAAGAACTAGCAGAAAGAAAGAAACTAGCTTGTCAGTATGGTAGTAATTCCGACAGAGTTATTGAAAAACTTGCAAAAGTTAATAAATTCAAGAATAAAACAGAATATCTTTCTTCTTTTAAAAATAAGGAAAAGCTAGGCGTTCTTTATTCTGGAGGCAAAGACTCTAATTTGTCTTTATTTCTTTTGCAAAAACAAAACTATGATATTTCTTGTCTTATTTCTATAATCCCTGAAAACAAAGACTCATATATGTTTCAAACTCCTGACTTGGAGTTTTTAAAGTTTCAATCGCAGGCTTTAGATATCCCTTTAATAGTTACAAAAACAAAAGGAGAGAAAGAAAAAGAACTTATAGATTTAAAGAAAGCAATTGCTTCAGCAAAGAAGGATTTTGAAATTACAGGAGTTGTTGCAGGAGCGCTTTTTAGTAATTATCAAAAAGAAAGGATAGAGAAGGTTTGCAATTCTTTAAAATTAAAGCTTTATTCACCTTTGTGGCATAGAACACAAGAAGATGAAATTAAAGAACTTTTAGATAATAACTTTAAATTTATTATTTGTAAGATTGCTGCCTATGGCCTATCTGAGAAATACTTAGGAAAAGTAATTGATTATAAAGATCTAGAAGAACTTAAAAAATTAGCTAAAAAATATCAATTAAATGTTGCTGGAGAAGGCGGAGAATATGAAACTCTAGTTATTGATGCGCCTTCTTTTAAGCACAAAATAAAGATTTTAGAATCTAAAAAACAAATGCAAAACGAATTTACTGGTTCTCTTGTGATAACTAAAGCAAAAATAGAAAAGAAATAAATTTAAAATACATTTGAACTTCCTAAATTGATATTATGGCAGCAATATTTGCACACATGCAACTGGTTAAGGATTTAACTAAGGAAAATCCAAAGATATTTACAAAGTCTGATGTAAAATATTTAGTACAGGGTGCAACATTTCCTGATATCTATTATATTACAGGACTTAGAAGTCTTATAAAGAAACCAAACATTAGTAAATTTATTCATGAAACTGTTGATGAAGATTATAGTTTTGGAAAACTATTACTTGAAAAAGCAAAAAATAGGAAAGAAAGATTATTTGCTCTTGGCTTTATCTCTCATTTTATTTTAGATAAACATATACATGATTATATTAACAGCCACGGTCTTGGTAAAAGTATTAAGCATTTAATGTCAGAATACTATTTGGACACAAAATTTAAAAATCAGAAGATACCAACTCCAAGATTTCCAATAAAATTAATAAGAAATTGTTTAAATGAATATTATCCTAAAGAATATAGTGCCTATAGTAAAAGACTTAAATTATCTATAAACAGTGTTCTGTTCTATTTGTTTGCAAACAAAATGATTATAAAAAAAATAGTAAATGGCAGATACAGAAAAGAAAAATACAAAAAAAGACTTTCTTTAATAGATATCCCTTTTAAGCTTGCAAGATTATCTAAATACCAAAAATTTGGATATGATTACAAATTATTATTAAATCCAGATATTTCGGTTAAGATTGAACACACAGAAAACATGTATAAAGAATATCTTATTGCAAAAAAGGAAACGTTTAATATTATTATAGACTATGAATTGGGTGTTTCAGATTACACTACAAAACAAAAAAAAATTATAGATTTTTAATAAAGCTAATTAATATATGTAGCCATTTCTTTTTTATGAATTATATTTCTTATTGCTTCTCTTATAGATAAATTAGATAACTGTTTCTTATTTTTTTTAACAAAATTAAGAACCTCTTTAGGATGTTTCTTTGATGTTTCTCTTAATATCCAGCCAATTGCTTTTCTTATGAAAAATTCTTTTTCCTGCATTAGTGGTTTAATGTTATTAAAAACGTCTTGCAAGTCTCTTTTGTCTTTTCTTACTGATTTTATATAACTTATAAGACTTGCTCTTCTTGTCCACATACTTTTTTCTTTAACCCAAGAATTAATGGTTTTTTTCAACTGTGGATTGTTTATTACCATTCTAGCAATTATAAACCCTGAGATGCCATCAGTATGATCCCAGCCAGTACATTCATCAAGCCATTTCTTGAAAACTTGTAATTCTATTTCTCCAAATTGTTCTGTATAATACGCAGCAAGAGAAACAGCAAATGATTTTTCAGTATGCCATTTGCTTTCCCAAAGTTCCTCAAGAATTTTCAATAATTTTTCTGTAGAAATCTCTTTATTTAACTTATAGTATTCTTTAACTGCCTCATCTTGTTCTTTTCCAATTATTCCATAGAATTTATAAGGGCTTTTAAGATATCTTTTCTGCTCTATTGCCCTTTTAGAATCTCCTTTTTTCTTAAGATTTTCAAGAATTAGTTTTAATTGCTTATCCATAATTATCTAAAAATAGAAGAAGAACCAATTGATTCTTCATCCAATTGATTATATTTTTTTATTAATATTTCTAATTCTTCTTTTAATTTAGCGATCTTTGATTTATCTATCGTTTTTTCTTTCAATAACTTTGCTATTTGCCTTTTTAGTTCTTCTATTTTAATTTCTTTATTTCGTTTTTTTTCACGAATTTTTGAATGTCTTTTATTTTCTCGTCTTTCTCTTGCAAGAGCAAATACTTTTTTTGGTTTAATGTTTGGAGTCATATGTTTATATCATATTTATTTTCATGGTGCTTTCTGTTTTATTATCTATAATATTATAGTCTGTTGCATGTTCTCCAACTCTAATCTTTACGGTTTTAAGTCCAGGATATGCACCAACTGCTGGATAAATTGTATATCTAATTTCTTTAACTTCTCCTGGGCCAAATTCTCCAAGTCTTTTATAGTCTGTATTTATTGGTTTAATTTTATTAAAACTTATGTCTTCATCCAATAAAAGATCTATACTTAATAATCTTTTTATCGGGCTGTTTGTTAGTTTTATATAAAGGTCTATTGGTTCTTTTCCTTTAGAATCCAGTCTATAAGGACTTGTTCTGGTTGTTATTCCTATCATATCTATTTCCACCATTTAAATTATAATAATACAATAGATAAAAGAGAATATAAATGTTTTCTTGAGACTATTTTCTTTTATATATATTATCTCTGTGCTCAAAGTCCAAAAAGATTATATGATTTCTATCTTTTAATACTGAAAATAATAATACAAAATTATTTCTAATGTGTACTCTTTTTTTATTTGAAAAATCGTATTTTAAATTCTTATAGTGTTCAATTATGATTTGATCAGAATTAATAATTTCAGTTATTTTTCTATATAATTCTTCTGATAACTTTTTGTCTTTTTTAACTAACTTTTCAATAACCTTCTTTAGATTATCTGTAAATTCAAATGTAAATGTCATAAAATTCATAAGAATTATGAATTTAGACCTTTATATGCTTTTTGAGGGTAGTTGTCCAGTGCAACCGGTTTCGCTCGGTTGACGCGCAATAGTTTTATTTTTTAAA
Organism: uncultured archaeon; assembly: GCA_964526365.1. Taxonomy (GTDB): domain Archaea; phylum Iainarchaeota; class Iainarchaeia; order Iainarchaeales; family CSSED10-239; genus JAKQTP01. The sequence goes on along the minus strand of CAZGLB010000010.1, from coordinate 9,541 downwards.
GAGTTTATCTAGTTCTTGTTTGCTCATTTTCTTTAAACCATATTTTCTTAGATGTTCTGATTCTAATTTGTTTAATCTTTCTAAATATTTTGAATCAATCTCTGGTTCAACTTCTGAAACACCATATATTTCTACAAATTTATTTAATGCATCACTTTTGTCAACTAAATTATATTTGGCTTTTATTACCCCAAGTACTCTATTTGTATAATCAGTTAACTTTACTCTTGCATCAATCAGATTCATTTGTGTATCTTGTGTGTATTTCATATACATTTAATATACACAAGGGTTTATATTGGTTTTGTTTCATTTATAGTTTGTGCTATATTTATCTTTATCATCAATTATATCTTTTGTTTTCCATTCTTCTACCCAATCTGATACATTATATGATTGATAAGATCCGTCTGGCATTGAACAAACTACTCTTACAATTCCAGCATTAACAATCATCTTCTTACAAATAAAGCAAGGGAGTGAATTTGTAAGTTTTACAATTCCTTGATAGGTTTTTCTACCAACAATATACATTGTTCCTCCAACAATTGAAACTCCATCTCTTGCTGCATTAATTATTGCGTTCTGCTCAGCATGAACACTAGCACATAATTCAAATCTATGCCCTGAAGGGATTTCTAATTTTCGTCTTAAACAATAACCTTTCTCAAAACAATCTTTTGTTCCTCTTGGGGCTCCAACATAACCTGTTGATTTAATTACATTATCTTTAACAATTATTGCTCCAAAATTTACACACAAACAACTTTCTCTTTTTGAAATAGTATCTGTTATTTTTAAGAAATATTCATCCCAAGATGGTTTGTTTCTATTTTTTATTTGTATTTTTAATAGCAAGTCTTCTACTTGTTTTTCTAAATCTTTTAAACTTCCATTATTGTCAATTGTAAATTCTGCAAGTTTTTTACATCTTTCAAGGTTTTGAGAATTTGGATCTTTACTTTCTAGTTCTTTCTTTTCTGAATTTTTAAAGTCTTCAAAACTTGAGATGTGTTCTTTCTCTTTTAGTCTTTCTTTTGCTCTTTCAAATCTTGTCATTGCTTTTGCATCAATAAAAACAAGATAAAAATGTGGAAGTTTCTTTAGTTCTTCTATTTCCCCTTCTGTTCTTATGGATTCAACAACATAGTTTTTGTCAAGGCCTTCTTTAGTGATTCTTTCTACAAGTTTTTTTGCAAGAATATTTGCACCAAACTTCTGTCTTAGTTCATTTCCTACTCTTTGAAGATTGTCTCTTGTAATTTCAATATTATTTTTTCTGCATTCTTCTCTTATTTCATCTGAGCAAGAATAAACAATAAAATCTTTTTGTTTTAGCAGTTCTGAAACTGCCCCTTTTCCACTTGCCAAAAATCCTGTTATGCCAATTATCATGTTTTCACCTAATTTATTTTTTTAAATATGTTTGAAAGGAATAGCCTTCTTTTTTTTCTTCAAAAACAAGTGTCCAAGTATGCGTGTTTATTTCTGGAAAAAAAGTATCTCCATCATATTCCTTATCAAGCCTTGTTATTTCTAGTTTATTTATTAATCCTGATTCCAGGGCTTGTTTGTAAATGCTTGCCCCTCCTATTATGTAAACCTGATTATCTAGAGTGTGAGCATAATCAATTGCATCTTTTAAAGAATTTTTTATAATAATCCCTTCTTCTTTCCAAGAATCTCCTGGAAAATTTAAAACTATATTAGTTCTTTCGGGAAGTGGTTTAATAGGAAGAGACAGATATGTGTTTTTACCCATAATAACAGGATGCCCAACTGTTAATCTTTTAAATCTTTTAAAGTCTTCAGAGATATGCCATGGAATCTTATTGTCTTTACCAATTACGTGATTCTTTGCAATTGCTACAATTATTATTGTTTCTTTTTCCATTTTTTATTTCCCTTTTATTTAAACTGCAATTTCAAACTTAATTGTTGATTGAGGCTTATAATCGATTATTTTTGTATCTGTATATTTCCAATCAAAAATAGATTTGAAATTTTCGGTTTCTATCTTTGGAAGTGCTCCTGGCGTTCTTGACAATTGTTCTTTTAGGCCATCTATATGATTAACATAAATATGTGTGTCTCCTAAAAATCCAATCAATTTACCTTCTTTTAGATTTGCTTCTTTTGCAAGAAGATGAAGCATTAAACCATAACTAGCAATATTAAATGGAAGGCCAAGAGCAGAATCAACTGATCTTTGATTCCATAACAGATTTAATTTGCCATTAATTACAGTTACTTGAAAACCGTAATGGCAAGGTGGCAAAGCCATATGCTTAATATCTAATGGATTCCACGCAGAAACAATCATTCTTCTATCTATAGGATTAGTTTTAAGAGTATCAACTAACCTTTTTATTTGATCTATTCCCTCTCCTATTGGGGTTTTATCAAATGTAAGATATTTTTTCCCAAAATTTCTCCATTGATAGCCGTAAATTGGACCGAGTTCTCTTTCTTCAAACATTTTTTTTTTTGTATCTTCATCATTTCCATAGGGAACAACGTCTGGAGAGCACCATTCATCCCAAATATGGTTATCTCTTTCTCTTAACCAATTTTTATCGGTTATTCCTTTTATAAAAAATTCAAGTTCGCTTGCAATTAATCTAAATGGCACTCTTTTAGTTGTAAGAATTGGAAAACCCTCTGACATATCGTGTTCAAACATACAACCAGCAACAGCAATTGTATCTACTCCTGTTCTGTTGTGCTTTAATTCCCCTTTTTCAATTATGGTTTTTATAATATCAAGATATGCTTTCATTTTTCCCACCAATTTATTTTGCAAAACCCCTTCTTCTTATGGCTTTTCTTTTTGATCCTTCTTTTAATTTTTTCTTTTTTTCTTTATTTTCATTGTGTTTTAACTCTAATTCCATTATTTTTAAACAAGCTTCATTCATTGATTTTATATGTTCCATTTTTTGTTCTATTTTTTCAATTAACCTTTCTTTATCTTCCTCTCCTATCCCTGAATTACTTACTTTTTTATGTAAATCGTTTAATTTTTTTATTAAAAAATTTACTTCCTCCATTTTCTTATTTTGACCGGTAATTATTTTACTGGCATGCATTTCATGTATTTTTTTAAACGCAGTAGTAGTTATTAAATCCATCAATCTTAGTTATTAAATCCATCAATCTTTCTTGTTTTTTTATATAATCTGCTAATCCTTGTGGTTTAGTTCTATTGTTTTCGGATTTTGCGTCTTGAAAATCTATAACTTTTGTCATATTATCTCACGTTTCTTCTGGTATTTATTCTGATTGCTTTTCTTTTCTTATCTTTTTTTTCTCTTAGCCTTTCTTTTGGTATCTTTTCTGCAAGATGATATGCTAAAGCTTCTTCATACCCTTGTCTTTTTGCTTTAACTTTTTGTAATTCCAAGTTTATTTTTTTAAGTAATTTTCTTTTGTTATTTGCGCCAATTCCTGCTCCCTCTATCTTTTTTATAAGCGCATCTAAAGATTTCCCTAAAAACACCAAATAATCCATTCGTTCTTTAACTTCTTTTTCTGTTTGAGCACCCAATAGCTCTTTTAAGCCTCTTTGCATGGACTTGGAAATTTTATCTATCATTCTTTCTTGTTCCCTAACATATTCTTCAAGAGTTTTTGGAGTTTCTTTTGAGATCTTCCCTTTATCAAAGTTTTTTATATCTGCTGACATTATTATCACCTTATTTGGTTTTTTATTTTTTCTAAAATTTCTTTAGATATATCTTCTCTATTTCTTATCCAATTATTATTGTCTGAGCAATCAATCTTAATCCAAGAATATTTGTCTGCAACATACAAAAAAGCAGAAAGGGCTTTTTTCATATATTCTTTGTCTTTTTCATGTATGTCGTTTTTTTTTACATCATTTGTAAATTTCTGGTTTTTATTTTCTTGTGCTAATTTTCTTGCAATCTCGGAATCAATATATAATAAAATATTAATGTCTGGTTTTGGTATATTAAAAATATTAAACTCTAAATCAAATAACCAATCTAAATATTTATCTTTTTCTTTCTGGTTTTCTATCTTTGCTGCCTGATGCCCCATATTTGCAGAAACATATCTATCACAAAGAACAATCTTTTCTTCTTTTAGCCATTTACATATCTGAAAAGACGCAGCATATCTATCTACTGCATAAAATATAGAAGCTTGATAAGGGGTTACGTCATTAACAGAACCATATTTCCCATTTAGATATTCTTCAATAAGCCCTGCAGATTTTTCTCCATATCTAGGGAAATCAATAGTTTCAACAAGATAACCCAACTTCTCTAGATTTTCTTTTAATAACATAGTTTGTGTGTGTTTACCTGTTCCGTCGGTTCCGTCTATAACAATTAATTTTCCTTTCATATTTTTTCAATCTTAAATATTTTCTATAGAATAATCTTTTAATAAATCAATAATTTTATTTTTCAAATTTGTTTTTAGGTCTTGATTTTCTGGTTCTGATATTACTTGATTAATGTAGTCTGCAACAATTTTTATTTGTGATTCTTTAAACCCTCTTGTTGTTATTGCTGGTGTTCCAATCCTTATCCCTGAAGTTATAAATGGCTTTTGTGGATCTTTAGGTATTCCATTCTTGTTAACTGAAATATTTATTTCTTCTAAAACTTCTTGGGCTTTCTTTCCAGTAATGTTTTTAGTTCTAAGATCTACAAGAACTAAATGGTTGTCTGTTCCGTTCGTTACAAGCTTAAAACCAAACTTTTGTAATTCTTCTGCTAAAGTTTTTGAGTTCTTTATAACTTGTTCTTGATAGACACGAAATTCTGGTCTTTGGGCTTCTTCAAAACAAATTGCTTTTCCTGCAATTATGTGTTCTAACGGACCGCCTTGAAATCCAGGAAAATTATTTTTATTAATTTTTAAACCAATCTCTTCATTGTCTGTTAGAATTAGCCCACCTCTTGGACCTCTTAAGGTTTTATGGGTGGTTGATGTTACTATATCTACATAAGGTAGTGGTGATTCGTGAAGACCTGTTGCAACAAGACCTGCAATGTGTGCCATGTCTGCCATTAAGTAAGCATCAACGTCGTCTGCAATTTCTCTAAATCTTTTAAAATCAATATTTCGAGGATACGCAGAAGCGCCACAAACTATCATTTGTGGTTTTATTTCTCTTGCAAGTTTTTTAATTTCATCATAATCAAGATAACCATTTTCATCTGTTCCATAACTATAGCTTTCTAGAAGTCTTCCAGAAAAATTAAGCTTAAATCCGTGTGTTAAGTGTCCACCACTATCAAGTGACATGCCAAGAATCTTATCCTTTGGTTCTAATAATGAAAAGTAAGCTGTTAAATTTGCTGAAGAACCCGAATGGGGCTGAACATTTGCATATTTACATTTGAAAAGTTCTTTTGCTTTTTCTATTGCAATAGTTTCAATCTCATCAACAACCTCACAGCCAGAATAATATCTTTTGCCAGGATAGCCTTCAGCATACTTGTTTGTAAGAACTGAACCGCACGCTTCTCGGATTTCTTGCGAACAAATATTTTCTGAAGCAATCATTTCTATTGTTTCTTCTTGTCTTTTCTTTTCTTTTAAAATTAGTTCTGTAATTCTACTAGACATGATTAAATATTATTTCCAAAGAATATTTAAATTGAACTTTTTATAATATATATTAAACATAACTTTTGTGATTTATATGAATATCTTGCTTATTTGTTCAAAAACCGATTTAGCGGCAGTTAATTTCTTTGAAACTCTAACCACTAGAGATTTTGGATTTGAGAACTTTTCTGAAAATCTGTGGTTTTTAGAGAAAAAAAATAAAATATTTCTAATATTAACAGAAAAAACTCATCTTTACATGAATGATTCAGATATTTCTGTTTTTGAAAAAGACGCAAACATTAAGTTTGAACAAATTATATTTCTTTCAAGGCATTCAACGCTTGGAGAAAATAAGCCTCGTTCAATAACTGCTCATGCTGTTGGTAATTGGGGGAAAGCTGAGCTTGGTGGAAAGGACGAAATGGTAGTTAAAACTGATGGAATTTTAATTCGCTCATTGCTTTTAAATTTTTATTTGAAAAAACCAAATGCTTTAGAATATGAAATTAAACAAGAAGCAACACATCACGGCCCATTCCTTTCTAAATCAACAATCTTTGTAGAGATTGGTTCAAATGAAAAGGCATGGACAGACAAGGATGTTTGCGATTTTGTTTCTAAAGAATTAATATTTATAATTTCGGATTATGATAACAAAGAAACGAAAGAAAAAAAGGCATGGATAGAAGCTATTGGCTTTGGTGGTTCGCACTATTGTACAAAATTCAATCGCTTAACCTTTAATCTTGAAAACAAATATTGTTTTGGGCATATTATTCCGGATTATGCGCTTAAATTAATAACCAACAAAACCAAATTAAAAGAATTGCTAGAGTGTACAAAAGAAAAAAGTAATTCTTCTCTGATTTTGGATGAAAGTCTAAAAGAAATTATTATTTAAATTTTATTTTGTTGTTATTTTTCTTTTCTTTTTTTAGATATTCTGTTTCTATTTTTGTTTTTAGTTTCTCAAATAATGCAAAGATAGTCTGAATATTAATGTTTTTGGAATAGTAGGTCTTATCTTTAAGTACTTCTTCAAATACTTTAAAAAATACATTCTTGTCTTTTGTTCTGTTATTGTACGTGGCCTCTGCACAAAGGTCATAAGCCATTTGATAAAGTATAGGATAAGTGCCTCCCTTAATCATTGCTTTTGTTGCTAAATCTAAGGATTGAATATCTGAGCTTTTTATTTTTTGTAATTTAATATCTATGGTTTTTGCTATATCTCTGTTGCTTGCTTTTGTGTTACTTGGATAATAATATTCAAATATTAATTCTTTATTATCTTCGGTACTAACCATACAGTTACTTCCATTATTCTGTTGCAATATTACACTTACTTGTGAAGAATTTGATTTATAGTATTCGAATTTTTCTAGATCTAAATTATAGAAATTACTAAATGCCATTAGATGCCTTGAAAGCCACATTTTGTTTTTATAATATAATATTTTTTTAAATTCTGACAAGGGTTTAGAAGGATGTGTATAATTAATTAGTTCTTCTTTATCATATTGACTATCATAACTAACTAATATTACTTTATTAATATTATCTAGATTACTTTTTTGTTTTTGAAATAAATCTATTGAATAGAACTGATTAGTAATGAAATTTAATGTTACGCCTTTATTTCTTGCTTCATTAATTATAATTTTTCCAGAATATAATATTGACTCTAGATTTAAAAAACAAATATCTTTATATTCTCCAACTGTTGCAAGAATTAGTTTTATGGAATCTATTCCTGTAAGATCAGAAATCACTAAATCGCAATTACTTGCTTTAAGAAAAGATGTGTATTGTGTATATTCATAAAAACAAACAATATTAAATTCGTCTATTATTTTATCTGCGCCGTCTTTACTTGGAAAGAAAACAATGTCTGGTTTTATTTCAATTATTTGTTTTTTAAATAATTCAAATTGGCTTTCATCAGTACACATAAGTGCAGAAATTTTATATTTGCTTGGATATTTGGAAAAAAAAGAAATTGCATCTCTAGATTTTTTTCTTTGGCTTGCAAGCACTAGAATTCTTTTTATCATAAATATATTATATATTAAAACCATTTAAAAAAAGGTGGTTTTTATAATTTTTAAATAAAAAAAGGAAAGTAAAAAAAGTTTAATTAAAAAAATACTTTTTTACTTTCTAAGTTGTTTAATTTATTTCTTCTTTTTTGTTGCTTTCTTTTTCTTTGCTGCCATTTTCTTTCCCCCCTTTTTTAATATTACTATTAAAATTATTTAATAATATGTGTGAAAGATATATAAAGCTTATTATTTTGATTTTGTCCAATATTTCTTACAGGTTTTTTTAGTATTTTTCTTTTGGCTCCCTGCAGAAATTGATTTTTGGTGAGATTACAGACGCAAAAAATAATTCTGTCCAAATGGTTGTGTGCTGTCCAAGAAATAGTGTTCTATAGAAAGATAGTTATATAAAATAAAATTAGGAAAAAAAGAAATTTAAAATTCCTTTAGTCCAAGAAAAACAATTGTGTTTCTGGTTCCTAGAATCATTGATTCTAGTCAATGAGAAAAATTTATATTTTTCTAGGTTTAAAGTCCATTGACTTTAATCCATGAAAAATTCTGCTGGCTTTGGTTCTGGTTCCATTCCTTTTCTTGTTCTTATCTCTGTTATGGTTGACATTAATATTGACTTTGGAATCTTTTCATAACCTGCATATTCTGCTGTCCAGATTGCTCTTCCTTGTGTTTCTCCTCTCATATCTTGACTTAAACCAATTAATGATTTAACTGGAATATTTCCTACAACAACACAAGAATCTCCTTCCATGTCTATTCTTTCAATCTGTGTTCGTCTACCAGATAATACTCTATTAACTGAACCCATGAAGTCTTGAGGAACAGAAACAGATAATTTCTGTTTTGGTTCAAATAAAGTATAATCTGCTGAAAGAATACAAGCCCAAATTGCTCTTGTAATTGCTGGAAGAACTTGAGCTGGCCCTCTGTGTATTGCATCTTCGTGAAGAGTTGCATCTTCTAAGTTAACAATTATTCCTGAAACTTTTTCTTTTGCAACAGGTCCTTCTTTTGTTGCATCATTGAATGCATCAATTACAAGTTCTCTGGTTTCAAAAAGATTTTGTATTCCTTTTGTTCTGTTAATTAAAATACAGTTATTGTGAACTGCCCAGATATTTTTAGATTCATCCTTTGTAAATCCAGCATCTATAAATTTGTTTTGTATTTCCACATCTTTATTGATTCTAATTCTTCCATCAAACTTCATTGCTTTAATCTTTGCAAGCATCTCTGGTTCAATTGGTTCAACAGAAATTTTAAACTTGTTGTGTTTGTTTGGAGATTTTCCTTCAATTGTTGGTGATTCTTTTTGTATTGTTTCATAGTATAGAACAATTGGTGCACCCACAGTTATTGGAATATTATTGTCTTTCTCAATCTTATATTGAGTAATTTCTAAGTGTAGTTCTCCCATTCCTGAAATTAAGTGCTCTCCTGTTTCCTGATTTAATTCTGCTCTAATGTTTGGGTCTTCCTTTGTGATGTTGTGAACAACTTCAATTAATTTTGGAAGATCTTTACTGTTCTTTGCTTCAATTGAAACAGTCATAACTGGTTCAACATCTGACATGAAGCTTTCGAATGGTTTTATTTCTTTATTAGATAATGTTTGACCTGCATAAACTTCTTTCATACCAATAACACAAACAATGTTACCAGCAACAACTTCATCTAAGATAACTCTTTCTGGTCCTAAGTAAATACCAACTTGTTGAACTTTAGCGGTTTTGTCTGCACCTAACACAAATAAGTCCATTCCTTTCTTTATTGTTCCTGCATATATTCTTCCAGAAGCAATATCTCCTGCGTGTTTATCAAGAACAACATCTGTAATCATCATTGCAATGTCTTTTTCTGAATGATTACATTCAGTCATTGCTTTTCCTTCT
>CAZGLB010000009.1:0-18421 GCA_964526365.1 uncultured archaeon | reverse complement strand
AAAACAAAGCAAACATCACAATTAATACTGGGCACGCAAGACTACCAAGAACAAAAAACAAAAGAGTATTAATGGCTGGTAGAGTTATGAGAGTAAGTCAAGCAGTTGGCGGTCCAAGAGCTCATCCACCAAAGGTTGCTGAAATCTTAGCAAGAAAAATAAATTCTAAAGAAAGAACAAAAGCAATAATTTCTGCAGTCTCTGCAACAGCTAACAGAAATCTAGTTGAAGAGAGAGGGCATATCCTTCCAGAGAAAATTACTTTACCAATTATTTTTGATAACAAATTAGAGGCATTAACAAAGACTTCTCAAATCTATACTGTTCTAGAAAAATTAGGTCTTGATAAAGATGTAATAAAAGCAAAAGACAAGAAAACAATAAGAGCAGGAAAAGGAAAGATGAGAGGAAGAAAATACAAAAAGAGAAAAAGTATTTTATTTGTTCTTGCAGATAGTAAAAACTACAAGGCTTTTAGTAATCTTGAAGGTGCAGACGTAATTTCTGCAAGACAACTATCAATCAAGCAGTTGGCTCCAGGAACACATGCAGGAAGACTAACAATCTATAGCCAAGCAGCAATTGAGGAATTAAAAAAGAGATTTGAATAGTGATATTTATGAAGAAAATAGAATACTATGAAGTAATTGAATATCCAATAATTACTGAAAAATCAGTAAATATGATTTCAACAACTAACAGAATAACTTTTGTTGTAAATAAGCAAGCAACAAAAAAAGAAATAAAAGCGGCTGTTGAAAAACTATATAATGTTAAAGTAAAAACAGTAAATGTTTTGTTTGATAGAAAAAACAAAAAGAAAGCATTTGTAACTTTAAGTAAAGGATTTAATGCTCAAGATCTTGCAAACAAATTAGGAATAATCTAAAATTGTGATTAAAAATGGGTAGACGTTTAAAGATTCAAAGAAGAGGAAAAGGCGGGCCAGTATATACTGCAACCAATAATGCAAAGTTTGATATTAATTATAGAACAAATAAAGAACTTCAAACAGGTCAAGTCATAGATTTAGTAACAGACCCTATAAGGTCTTCACCAGTTGCAGAAATTCTAATGATGGACGGCACAAAAGAATATGTTATTTGTGCAGAAGGAATAGTTACAGGTCAAAGATTAGAGTTTGGTCCAGGTGCAAAAAAGACAACAGGAAATGTTTTACCATTAGGCGAGATAGAACCAGGAACAACAATCTTTAATATTGAAAAAAACTTTGGAGATGGTGGAAAGTTTGTTAGAGCAGGTGGGCAAACAGCAATACTTGTTAACAAAAAAGAAAAAGCAATAGTAAAATTACCATCAGGAAAATTAAAACAATTACCACTTGATGCAAGAGCAACAATTGGAGTTATTGCAGGCGGCGGAAAAAAGACAAAACCATTTGTTACTGCCGGTGCAAGATTTAAAGCAATGAAAGCTAAAGGAAAGAAATACCCAAGAGTTAGAGGTGTTGCAATGAATCCTGTAGACCATCCATTCGGAGGTTCTCAGCATCACGTTGGTCACTCTAAATCTACAGCAAGAAGTGCTCCATCTGGAAGAAAGGTCGGTGCAATTGCTTCAAAGAGAACAGGACGTAAGAAAAAGTAGCGTTTTTCGCAAGAAAAGTATAACTTTTCTGCGCTCAGAAAAATAAATTTTTCTTGAGCTTAAAAAGAAACACGCGGTAAAGAATCTAATAAAAATGTGAAAAATAATGGCAGAAGAATTCAAATATAGAGGACACACTCTAGAAGAACTAAAAAAGATGTCACTTTTGGATTTTGCAAGTATTGCAGGAACCAGAGCAAGAAGACATCTTAAAAGAAACCATAGCGATCCTTTCTATGAAAAATTAGAAAAAAATCTAAAACCAAACAAAAAAATTCGAACACACAAAAGAGACATAATTATTGTGCCTTGCATGGTTGGTAAAACAATATATGTGTATAATGGTAAAGAGTTTTTACAATTAGATATTGTTCCAGAAATGCTTTCACATTATCTAGGAGAATTTGCATTTACAAGAAAAAGAATAAGACACGGTAAAGCAGGAATAGGTGCAACCAAATCCAGTACTGCTGTTGCTGCAAGAAAGTAAAGTGATAATATATGTCATCAGACCATAATTACAATTACCAAAAAAAATTGGATGCTAAAAAATCCGCAAGAGCTTCAAAGCATAATTGCCCAATCTCTGTAAAGTACGCAGTAGAATTTGGAAATTATTTTAGAAATATGCCAGTTAAAAAAGCCTTAAAGATTTTAGCAGACATTGAAGCAAAGAAAGACTTTCTTCCATTAGTCAAGTATGCAAAAAAAGTTCCAAACAGAAAAGGACAAAGTAAAAGAGGAACAACAATTGGAAGATATCCTGTAAAGTGCGCAAAATATGTAAGACTAATGCTTGAAGAAGCAAGCGCAAATGCAGAAAACAAAAATCTAAACATAGAAAAATTAAAAATTGAAAGCATGTTTGCTACAAAAGGCGTAACAAGACAAAAGATACAGCCAATGGGTAGAATCGGCGGTAAAACAAGAGAATCAAAATCTACAAATATTGAAGTAATAGTGGTGGAGGCTTAAGATCAAACATGAAGGAAAATGTTTTTGTCAAAGACAAACTAAAAAAGATGTCAATCGCGCAATATCTACAAAAGAAGTTAAGACCAGCAGGGTTTATTGATGTTGAAGTTGTCAAATCACCAATCTCCACAAGAGTTGTAATCTACGCTTTACGTCCAGGTTTTGTAATTGGTAAGAGCGGTTATAATATTAAAGCTTTAACTGAAGATTTAGAAAAAGATTTTAATTTAAATAAAGTACATATTGAGATTGGAGAGCTACAAAATAAAGATCTTGATCCAAGAGTAATAATTGAAAATCTTTCAAATGATATAGGCAGAGGAATTGCTTGGAAGTCAGCAGTCTATAAGGCAATGACACAAATGAAGAATGCAGGTGCAGTTGGTGCAGAAATAGTTGCAAAAGGAAACACTGCAGGAAAAGGTCAAAGAAAAAGATCTTCAAGATATGCATTTGGTTATCTAAAGAAAGCAGGTTCACAAAAAGATCTTGTGTCTTTTGAAAAGCGAACAACCTTTCCAGGTCTTGGAACAATTGGTATAAGACTAAGAATTGTTCAACCAGGTACGATCTTTTCAGACAAGATTGATGTTAAAGAACTATCTCATAGATTTAAAATTGCAAGAGAGCAAAAGAAACTAGAGATTAGAGAAGAAGAAGTTGAAAAAGAAGTTAAAGTTGCAAAAGAGAAAATTGAAGACAAGAAATCTGCAATTAAAAAAGAATCAACAGTCGATTCTGAAGAAAAGAAAGAAAAAAAATCAAGAGTAAAGAAAGAAAAGAAAGACGAAGTAAAAGCAGAAAAAGTTGAAAATCTTAAAGAAGAAATAAATGAGTGATTAGATGACAAAGAAAAAAGCAATTTCCTATAATTCAATTGCAGAAATTGAAAATAAAGTTATGGAATTAAAATTAGAGCTAGCTAAAGAAAAAGGAATGCTTGTTTCTAAAACAAAATCCACAAACTCTGCAAAGAAAACAACTTTAAGAAAACAAATAGCAAGATTACTAACAAAATTAAATGTTTTAAAGAAACAGCAAAAAGAAGTTCCAAAAAAAGAAAAACCAAAAGAAGTTACTAAAAAAGAAACTTCTAAAACAAAGGAAAAGAAAAAATAATTTGTGAGGTGTTAAAATAGAATATGGCTGAGATTTGTCCTGTATGTCATTTACCAAAAACAATCTGTACTTGTGATCTTAGAACAAAAGAGACACAACATATTAAGATCAGAACAGAGAGAAAAAAATTCAAGAAGTATGCAACCCAGATAATTGGGTTTAGCGAAGCTTCTGAACAACAGGAAGTTTTCAAGTATTTGAAAAAGAAACTTGCTTGTGGTGGAACAATAAAAGATAATGTCATTGAGCTACAAGGCGAGCAAAAAGAAAGAATCAAAAAACTATTAATCGAGAAAGGATACCTTGGAGAATTAATCGATGCTTAATATCAAAACTTCTGAACTGATAGGCAAAAAAATAATAATAAAAAACTCTTCAGACAGAAGCAAAATCGGAAAAAAAGGATTAGTAATATACCAAACAAAAGAAGCATTAAAAATTAGAGATGAAAAAGAAAAAATAATTACATTAAAAAACAATGAAATAATAAATTTAGAAATAATCAATAAGTGAAAAAATATGGATGCTAAAACATGTCTTGATAAGAACTGCCCAGTACACGGGCAAGTAAGCGTTAGAGGAAAGACTCTGCAAGGAATTGTGATTAAGAAAAAAGCACAAAAAACCGCAGTTATACAAATGGAAAAAATAAAATATATCAGAAAATATGAAAGATATATGAAAAAAACAGTTAAGCTTCCAGTACATTGTCCAGAATGTATGGGTATTAGTATTGGAGACATCGTGCTTGTTGGAGAAACAAGAAAATTAAGTAAAACAAAATCTTTTGTAATTATAAAGAAATTAGGAACCGCCAGTCACATGGAAGACATAATTAAAGACGACAAGTATGAAGGAATAGAAGAAGATAACGGTGATGAAGAATGAAACCAGTAAGCGCAAACGTAACAAGAGGACTACAGTCAGGTTCAAGATGTTTATGTACTGACAACAGCGGTGCAAAAGAAGTTGAAATTATTTCTGTAATTAATATTAAAACAAAAAGAAAAGGTGTACAGGCTGCAGGAATAGCATCTCTATTAAATGTTGTTGTAAAGAAAGGAAAACCAACAATGAAGAAAAAGATGGAAAGAGCAGTTGTTGTAAGAGTAAAAAAAGAATACAGACGAAAGAATGGTTGGAGAGTATGTTTTGAAGACAACGCAGTTGTTCTAACAGACCCCAAAGGCTTTCCAAAAGGTTCTGAAATCAAAGGTTGTGTAGCAAAAGAAGTTGGTGAAAGATATCCAAAGATTGCAGGTCTTTCAAGTGCAGTAATTTAAGGTGAATAAATAATGAAATCTAAAACTATTAAACCAGGAAAAAATAGAAAGAGAGCAATAACTGGAGTTTATCATATTAAAAGAAAGCTATTAGTAGCTCCAATAGAAAAAGCTTTAGAAAAGCAAGTAAATAAAAAAAGAATATCCTTAAGAAAAGGCGACACAGTTAAAGTTTTAGTTGGAAATAATAAAGGCAAGAGCAGTACTGTTGAAAGAGTAAACTATGATAAAGGCGTAGTCTATCTAAAAGACTTCAAAGTTACAAACTCAAGAGGTCAAGAAAAGTTATTGCCATTTCAAGCATCCAATCTAATAATTACAAATCTAATATTAACAGATAAAAAAAGATTAATTGTAAAAAAACCAAAAAAATAAAATATTTAGGTGACTAATAAATGACAAAGAAAGGAAGTACAAAAGTTCTAAAAACACAATGTGCAGGAAAGGTTTTTAAGGTTGATAAGAAGAAAACCTTTGTTCTTAGACCAGCAGCAGGAAAGCACACATTACTAAAAACAGTAACTGTAGGTTATGTGTTAAGAGACATATTACATTTAACAGAAAACAATAGAGAATCAACACGCGTCATAAGGCACAAAGACATGCTTGTTGATAAAAAACCAATCAAGTCAATCAACTATGCAATTGGGTTATTTGATATTATTGAGTTACCAAGAATAAAGAAAAGTTATAAAGTCACATATAAACAAAACGGCCTAATTACCTTAATTGAGATTGGCCACGATGAAACAAAGCACAAAGTTTGTAAGATAATTAAAAAGATAATAACAAAGAAAGGCCAGATACAATTGATAACAAACGATGGAAGAACAGTATTAACAACAAACCAAGCATACAAGACAAAGGCTTCAATCAAATTAGATCTTGAAGACAATACCATTAAAGAATATTATCCACTTGAGAAAGGCAGAAAAGTATTTTTGATTGGTGGTAAGCATATTGGAAAAACCGGAACCATAGTTTCTGTAAAAAAAGGAAATATGATAAAAAAAGAATTAGTAAAATTAAAGATTGATGATAAAGAATTCGAAACAACTGAAAAGAATGTTTTTGTAATAAACTAAAAAGGGATATTTTATGGATAAAGACAAGAATAACAACCCAAATAGAGAAATTTCTATAGCGAAAGTAACAGTAAATATGGGTATTGGAGAAGCTGGTGAAGAACTTGAAAAAGGTTTAAAGATTCTACAACTAGTAACTAAGAAAAAACCAGTAAAGACTGTAGCAAAACTAAAGCTACCAACCTGGGGAATAAGACCAGGCCTACCAATAGGCGGTAAAGTAACTTTAAGAGGCAAAGAGGCTTTAGATTTTATAGATTTAACACTAAAAGCAAAAGAATATAAAATAAAGAAAAAATCATTCACAAATGATTCTCTCTTTTCATATGGTATAAAAGAATACTTAGATGTTCCAGGAATTAAGTATGATCCAAATCTTGGAATCAGAGGATTTGATGTTTGTGTATCTTTGAAAAGAAACGGATACAGAGTAAAGCAAAGAAAATATAATATTTCAAAAGTTGGAAAAAAACATAAGATTACAAAAGATGAAGCAATAGCTTTTGCAAAAGAAAAATTAAAAATAGTGGTTGAATGAGCGAAACAGATTATAAAAAATTAAGTAAGACTAGTAAAGAGCTTAAAAGATCAAGAAAATGTAGATTTTGTGAAACCCAAAAAGGGCTTATAAGAAAATATAATCTTTATATCTGTAGAAGATGTTTCAAAGATTATGCAGACAAGTTGGGATTCAAAAGATTAGATTAAATATTTATTAGGTGAAAACAGATGAGTTTAAACGATCCAATATCAAACGCATTAAACAATATAAATAATGCAGAGATGGCTTCAAAACAAACATGTATGTTAAATCATTCTAAATTTTTAGAAAGTGTAATTGCTCTTCTAAAAAAAGAAGGATACATAAAGATGTACAAGATTGTTGATAAGAAACCAACAAAGCAGATTGTTGTTTATCTAGGCGGAAGAATAAACAAGTGTAAAGCAGTTAAACCAAGATATCCTGTAAAAAAGCAAGACTTTGAAAAATTCGAGAAGTCTTACCTTATCTCAAGAGACGTTGGAGTTTTAATTGTAAGTACTACTGGCGGTATAATGACACACAAAGATGCTAAAGAAAAAGGCTTAGGCGGAAGAGTCATTGGTTATATTTATTAAATATTTTAAAGAGATGTAAAGTTATGGAAGCAAAAAAATCAAAAACTGCACAAGAGCAGAAGAAAGCAGGCTCAAAAGAAACAAAAATAAAAATTCCTGCAGACATTAAAGTAACTCTTGGAACACACGATATTACTTTAGAAAAATCAGGAAAGAAAAATACAATCACCTATAATCCAGTTTATGTTTCTGCAAAATTTAATAATAACGAAATAGAATTGATTCCAAAAAACAAGAAAAAAATTATTAAGGCAGTTGTTAACACTACTGAAAAGCACATAATAAATGGAATTAAGGGCCTTGATAAAGAGTATGTTTACAAGCTTTCCATAGTCTATTCTCACTTTCCAATAACAGTTAAAGTTGAAGGAACAGATATAGTTATTTCAAACTTCTTAGGCGAGAAAAAGCCAAGAAAGACAAAAGTTCTTCCTGGTTGTAAAGTTGAAGTAAAGGGAAAAGACATAATTGTAAGAGGTCACAACAAATACAATACTGGCCAAACAGCAGGAAATATTGAAAAAACCACAAGAGTAATAGGAAGAGATTTCAGAATCTTTGATGATGGTTGTTATATTGTTGAAAAAGCAAAAAGTGAATAATTATGAGTAATGATACACCAAACTTTAGAGGGCATTTTCCAATAACCCTTAGAAGAACAAAACATAATAGAAAAGTACAGAAGTGGAGATATCCAAGAGGTATCGATAGACACATGTCTGTAAAGAAAGGCCCACAGCCAAAGATTGGTTATGGACACAAGAGTCTAGACAAAGACAGACATCCTTGCGGGCTTATGGAATGTAATATTAGAACAAAAGCAGATATTAACAAACTAAATCCAAAAGAATTTGCAATAAGATTTAATGGAACTCTTGGACAAAAGAAAAAAACAGAATTAAAGGCCTATGCAAAGGAAAAAGGATTTAAGACATTAAATTAAAAAGGTGTAAATCACAATGAAGCTAGATAAATTAAAAACATTTTCAGGAAAGATCCTTAAGAAAAGCAAACACAAGTTAGTTATTGATGAAAAATCATATGCAGACAATAAAGAATTTGTAGATAAAGCAATAACTAGACAAGACGTAAGAGACATAATCTCAAAAGGTGTTATTAAGAAAAAACCAGATACCGGCCAATCCAGAGGTAGAGCAAGAACCTTACTAATAAAGAAGAAACTAAAAAGAAAGAGAGGAGAAGGTAGAAGAAAAGGAACTCCTAATGCTAGACAGAAAGTTAATCTTTATAATCAAAGAGTAAGAGCTTTAAGAAAAAGATTAAGTGAATTAAGAAAGGAAGACAAACTAAATGGCAAATCCTATAGTAAGATTTATTTGATGGTCAAAGGAAATTACTTTAGAGGAAAGAAACATTTAGAAGAATATATTAATAGTGGTGAAAAGAAATGACATCAGGACCAACATTTAAAGTTGCATTTAGAAGAAGAAGAGAACAAAAGACAGACTATAGAAAAAGACTAGCGGTCTTAAAGTCTAAAAAAGATAGAGTTGTTCTAAGAGTTAGTAATACTTTAGTAAAAGCTCAAGTAATAAGATACGATAAAGACGGAGATAAGACAATAGCTGCAGCAACCTCGCAGGAATTAAAAGCTTTAGGCTATTCCGGAAATACAAAAAACACTCCAGCAATATACCTTACAACTCTTTTACTTTCACAAAAAGCAAAGAAGAAAGGAATTAAAGAAGTAATATTTGATTTAGGTGCAAGAAACTACAAGTTAGGAAACAAGATATTTGCGGGCCTAAAAGCAATTGTTGATTCAGGAATAATTTGTCCACACGACGAAAAAGCATTTCCTAAAAAAGACAGAATTGAAGGAAAGGTTATGGCAGAATATTTAAAAAAACCAGTTGATAAGGAATTTACAACAGTAAAAGAAAAAATATTAAAGATGTGATTATTTCATGTGTGCATATAGAGAAAGAAACGATAGACGAAGAAAAGAAAAAGAAGTAAAAGTATTTGACAAAGATGCTTGGATTCCTAAAACAGAACTTGGAAAAAGAGTTAAGGCTGGAGAAATCGCAACTCTTGATGATGTTTTCAAGCTTGGTAAAAAACTTATGGAACCAGAAATTGTTGATTGCTTTATTCCAGATCTACAAATGAAAATTATTGATGTTAAAAAAACAACAAGAGTGACAAGAGCTGGTAGACATTTCTCTTTTAGAGTCTCAGTAATTATTGGAGACGGAAATGGACACATTGGTGTTGGCACAGGAAAGAATATTGAAAGAATTATTGCTCAAGAAAAAGCAATTAAAGACGCAAAACTAAATATTGTTCCAGTAAGAAGAGGCTGTGGTTCTTGGGAATGTAATTGTTCAAAGAAACATTCAGTGCCTTACAAAGTTCTTGGAAAATGTGCGTCCCTTAGAGTTGAATTAATTCCTGCACCAAACGGAATTGGTCTAGCAGTAAGTGACACCATTAAACCAATCTTTGATCTTGTTGGTATTAAAGACCTTTGGTCAAACACTAGAGGCGCAACAGACACAAAGCTAAATTTTACTAGAGCAACAATTGATGCGTTATACAAAATTTCAGACTTAAGAACTAAAGAAAAAGAAATAGAAGTTGAAAAGAAAGAAGAACAAAACTAAAAAGTGAAATAAAATATGTTTGCAATAATCAGAATAAGAGGGGCAATAAAAACTAATGCCAATATTGAGAACACAATGAGATTACTAAACTTAACAAGAGTTAACCACTGCGTAGTCTATCCTGAAAACAAATATGTTAAAGGAATGCTTCACAAGTTAAGAAACATGGTAACTTATGGCGAGATCTCAAAAGAAACATTGAAAAAAATGCTTTTAAAAAGAGGTTTTGTATATAATGAAAAAGGAAAATTATTAAAGTTTAAAGAACACTACAAAGACGAAAAGAAAATTGATAAGATTGTTGAAGAACTGCTTTCTGGTAAAGGCAAGTTTGAAGACTTAGGTTTAAAAAAAGTATTTAGATTAAAGCCACCAACAAAAGGCTATGATAGAAAAGGAATAAAAAAGACATTTAAAGAAGGTGGAGTATTAGGTTATAGAGCTGACCACATAAATGCTCTTCTAATAAAAATGATTTAAATTTGTGAAAAGTTATGGGAAAAAGAAAAATCGATAGATTAAGAGGAAAGAGAACTCACGGTCACGGTAACACAAAGAACGCAAGAGGTTCTGGTTGTACTGGTGGTAAAGGCAGAGGCGGTTCAACAAAACATAAGTTCACAAAATATTATGTTGATTTTGGTAAAAGAGTTTTCTTAAAGCCAAAAGGAAAATTAAAAACAATAACACTTGAGGCATTATCAGGAATGATACTTGATAAAAAAGAAATAAACTTAAAAGAACTTGGTTATGATAAGATTCTTGGAAAAGGAAAGATCGATAAGCCAGTCATTTTTAAGAATGCTTTAGTAACAGAGATTGCTAAAGAAAAGATTGAAAAAGCCGGTGGAAAAATTCAATGAGTGTTTTTGATGGAATAATAGGGATGCTTCCCTCAGTCAAGGAACCAAGTAAAGTTCCAAATGTAAGGCAAAAATTACTTTGGACATTAGTTGTTCTTGTTATTTATTTCATATTAGGAACAATTACTCTTGCCGGTCTTGACAAATCACAAACCGCAAGTCTTAGCATGTATCAATTGATACTTGCAAGCGATATAGGAACATTAATTACTCTTGGTATCGGTCCAATAGTCTTAGCATCAATTATTTTACAATTGCTTGCAGGAGTCAAAATAATTAACTTTGATTTCTCAAAGCCAGAAGAAAGAGCAAAATTCTCTGGTGCACAAAAATTACTTGCAATAGTTCTTGCAGTTGTTGAAGCAATAATCTACTCTGCATTTGGTATGCTTGTTCCAGCATCAGGAATGCTTTGGCTTGTAGTCTTACAGATTGTAATAGGTGCAATAATAGTAATTTATCTTGATGAAGTTGTAAGCAAATATGGAATTGGTTCAGGAATTGGATTATTTATTGCTGCAGGAGTTTGTCAAGCAATCATCTGGCAGATATTTAGTTTTCCAGTTTTAGCAAACAGCTATCCTGGAGGGTTATTATTCCAAGGGATTAATTATATTACAACAGGTGCAACAACACAATTATTAGCAAGCGTAATAATTCCAATATTATTTACATTATTGGTTTTCTTTGCAGTAATCTATGTTGAAAGCATACACGTAAACATTCCATTAACAGTTGGAAGAAGTGGAATGGGCGCAAACTTTCCAGTTAAACTTATGTATGTTTCAAACATGCCAGTAATTTTAACAGGAACATTATTTGCAAACATTGCATTATTTGCATCTCTTGCTAAAGGCAAAGCAATTGGTAATTTTTTAACACCAATTTCAAATTTCCTAGGCGGGCAAAATGGGCTACTACAGACAGCAATCTTTGGTGGTGCGACTTGGGGGATGTTATTTGCAGCAATAGGATATGCAATATTATTTGTTTTAATGTGTGTAATCTTTGGTAAATTCTGGGTAGAAGTTGGCGGGCAAGGTACAGAAAATGTTGCTGGTCAATTACAGAGATCCGGAATGTCAATACCAGGATTTAGAAGAGATGAAAGAGTTTTAGTTACGGTCTTAAATAGATATATTCCAACAATTGTAATTCTTGGTTCAATCACTGTTGGGCTTCTAGCAGTTTTTGCAGACTTTACAGGCGCAATAGGAACAGGAACAGGAATTCTTTTAACAGTTGGAATAGTTTATAGATTCTATGAGCAATTAGCAAAAGAGCAGTTGTTTGAATCTGGAAATTTATTAAAGACATTATTAAATAAGTGATAAAATGATAGTGACGCCAGTAACAGGAAGTAATTGGGCAGACTTGTTAATACTTGCAACAATATTTGTGATATTAAACAGAGTTGTTCAACATTTATTTTCAAACCCAAAAGAATATTTCTTTGTAAAAAGAAGAAATAAAGAGATACAAGCAGAAATAAAAGTTTTAATGAAAGAGAACAATTACATAGCAGTTCAGGAGAAACAAAAAGAAGCATTTACGCTAATGGGAAGACAATTTAAAGGAATGTTTAAAACAATGATTCCATTAATGATTTTAGCTTTACCAGTGCTTTATGTTGTTAATAGATTTTATGGAACAGTAAAATTCATAGATACCACATTTCCGTGGAAATTTGATCTTCACGGCTTCTGGACATATTTTATTGTAACTTTCATATTATCAATGATAGTTAATAATATTTATGATAAGATATTTGAAAACAAATACAAGGACTATGTTCCTGCAGATTATCAGAAAAAATAAATAATGGTGAAAAAAAGTTATGCCAAATCCAAATCAAAAATTTAAAAAACATAAGATGGTAGTTACTCCAGGCGGTAGACGAACAAGAGTGTTAGTTAAGAAAAAAACAGGAAAGCACAAATGTGCAGTCTGCAGCGCAGTACTTCACGGTATGCCACACGGTAAAAGAACATTTGAAGTTAAAAGATTAAGTAAGACAGAAAGAAGACCAGAGAATCTACTTTCAAGTATGCTTTGTCCAAAATGTAGAAAGGCAACATATCTTGATGCAGTAATGTTAAAGCATAATGTTAAGGATGAAAAAGATATAGATTTAAGATATAAAAAATATGTAAAAATGATATTAAAAAAACTAGAGTGATGATTTATGGGTTTATTAGAGAAAGGTAGAAAATGCGTAATAATGCAAGGCAGATATATAGGAAAAAAGATTACTATAGATAAGATGGATTCCAAATATATCTACTATAAGGTTAAAGAAAAAGAAGAAAAGATAGGAATACAACATGTCTTTCCTTTAGAATAATTAAATGTGATTAAAAAATGGCAAAAGATAGTAAAATAAATAATTCACCAGAACCAAAAATGGTAAAGAAAGTAAAAACTGAAGGCGCTCATGTATCCTCAGACAGATTAAGAATGGCAAGGCCAAAACCAAAGCCTAGTCATTTCAATGCTGCAAAAGAAGGTGCAGAGTTTAGACATATCGTAAGAATTGCAAACAGAGATGTTCCAGGATATATGTCAATTGCTGATGGTTTAACTTTAATTTATGGCATAGGCCACAGATTAAGTAAAACAATTCAAGACATATATTTTAAAGACACAGGAAAAGTTGTAAAAAGAGTAGGAAACTTAAGCGAGAAAGACGTAGAGATACTTGAAAAAATAATACAAGACGTAGACAAAAGAGTGCCTGCTTGGTTACTAAACAGACCAAAACAGTTTGATAGTACCAATGCTCAATACATCATGGCAGATCTAAAGCTAGTTGAAAGAAAAGAACTTCAAAGACTTGGAAAAACAAAAAGTTATAGAGGTTTAAGACTACAGTGGGGTCTAAGAGTCAGAGGACAAAAATCAAGATCAACTGGTAGAAGACATTCAACAATTGGTGTAGAAAAGAAAAAAGTATAATGTGGCACAGAAAAAAATAATTAGGTGACAAAAAATGGGAGAACCAAGAAGATTAAACAGACAATATGATGTTCCAAGAAAGCTTCACGATAAGCAAAAAATGGTAATTGATAGAAAGCTAGAAAGAGAGTATGGCCTAAAAACCAAAAGAGAAATCTGGAAAGCAGAATCAGTTGTTAGAAACTATCGTAAGATTGCAAGAAACCTTTTAGCAGGTAATGCAGACAACTATGATAAAAGAATGAGCGAGCTTCTAGGAAGATTACAAAAGATTGGAATATTTACAAAAGATCACACAATTGATGATGTTTTGAAATTACAGGCATCAGATATTCTAGAAAGAAGACTACAAACACAAGTCTTTAGAAGGGGTCTAGCATTAACACCAAAACAATCAAGACAATTAATAACTCATGGCCATATAATTGTTAATGGCACAAAAAGAACAGCACCTAGTTCTCTTGTTATGGCAGGAGATTCAATAGCTTATATTGATACAAAAATAAAAGCAGTAATTGATAAATCACAAGAACAAAAAGGAAAGCCATTCTTAAAACCAAACAAAGAAAAGAAAGAAGAGAAAAAAGAGGAGAGTGAATAAGTATGGCAGCACCAGGAAAAACAGGAATTGTAAATATTTTTGCTTCAAGAAATAATACTATAGTTGTTCTAACAGACGAAACAGGTTCAGAAGTTATTGCAAAATGTTCAGGCGGTCAGATGACAAAGTCTCAGCATAAAGAAGGCTCTCCATATATCGCAACAAAGATTGCTCAAGTAGTTGCAGAAAAAGCAAATGAAAGAGGAATCAAGAATGTTCATGTTAAGATTAGAGCACCAGGCGGTAATCTTTATTATAATCCTGGACAAGGCGCAGAGTCTTCATTAAAGACTCTAACAAGAGCAGGGCTTAATATTTTAAGTATTTCAAACACAACACCAGTACCACACGACGGTTGTAGAAAGCAAAAGAAATTTAGAAAGAAGAATTAAAGGTTGATAAAAATGCCAAAAATAACTTATCTTGAACAAACAGGAAAAACATATAAGTATCTTGCAGAAGGATTTGATCCTATTGACATGAATACTTTAAGAAAGAAGATTTGTTATTGTTTATCAGTTTATGCAGTTGATGAAATTGATTTTTATGAGAATGATTCAGTTATTGTTGATGAGATGCTTGCAAACAGAATTGCGTTAGTTCCATTAACAACACCAACAGAATCAACAGGAAAGAAAGTAACTTTAAGTTTAGAAAAAGAAGGACCATGTACAGTTTATTCAGGCGACTTACAATCAAATGACGAAGATATTAAGCCAGTATATAATACCATTCCCTTAACAAAACTAAAAGAAAACCAAAGACTAAGACTTGATGCTTATGCAATACAAGGGCAAGGAAGAACACATGTTAAGTTTTCTCCTGCAATCGTTTCATTTAAAAAATTACCAGAACTAGAAATACTAAGAGGCTGTGATAGCTGCGAACTTTGTGTTAATGCTTGTCCAGCAAAATGTATGAAGATGGCTTCAGGAAAGCCAAAGATAGATGACCAAAATAAATGTACAAACTGTCAAGCTTGTGTTGATGCTTGTCCTAAGAGTTGTTTAAAACTTAACGATACAAATAATTATATATTAAACATAGAACTAATCGGGCAATTACCAATAGAAGCAATTGTTAAGTTACTTGACAGATATACAAAAGAATATTTTATGTTGCTTAAGAAAAAGTTTAAGTAATGAGAGTAGTTTAGCGCTGGGGTTCCCGAGCGGTCAAAGGGGCTGGACTTAAGATCCAGTGCTTAGTGCTTCGCAGGTTCGAATCCTGCCCTCAGCAGAGCCGGTTTCGCTCGGGCTCGCGCGCAGTAGTTTTCGCAGTTACCTGCGATTGACCAAAGAAAACCACAGCCGATAAACATTAAAAAAATTAAAAAGAGAGAAATTATGAAAAAAGATTTAAAGAATTTACAAACTCAAAAATTAATTGAGAACCTATATAAGTTATCAAAAGATAAAAAGAAAGAAATCTATGCAATTGTTGCAAAGGTTTTAGAGTCTTCAACAAGACTACAACCATCAAAAAATCTTTTTAATCTTCAAAAGATGAATTATGTTTCAGAAGGAGACATTGTTGTTATTCCAGGAAAACTATTAGGTACAGGAAATTTAGAAAAGAAAATAACAATCTATTGTCTTAGTGCTTCAGAGTCTGCAAAAAAGAAATTTAAAAATATAAAATCATTAAAGGACTTTTGTAAAGACAATATAGATTACAAAAAATTAAAATTAATAAAGTAAATAATTATTGGTGAAAAATATGATAGTACTAAATGCAAAAAACAAGATACTTGGAAGACTTTGTTCAGATATCTCTGCAAGACTTTTAAGAAGTTCAGAAAAGATAATTGTTGTTAATGCTAATGATGCAATAATTAGCGGTTCTAAAGAAAACATTATGGCAAGATTTAAAGAAAGAACACACAGAAAAGGAAAAGGTAATCAATTAAAGAATGCAAAATATCCAAGATATCCAGATAAGATGGTTAAGTTTGCAGTAAGAGGAATGCTACCAAGAAATGCAAGAGGGCAAAATGCTTTAAGAAATCTAAAAGTGTTTATTGATGCACCAGAAGAATATAAAAAAGATATGCCAAAAGAAATTACAGAAAAACCAAAATTACAAGGCATGAATTTAAATGAAATCTGTAAATTACTTGGAGCAAAATTAAATATATAATTATTTAGGTGAAAAAAATGGTAAAGAATTATTTTGTAAAAGCAAGCAGAAAAACAGCAATCGCAAGATGTATGGCAAAATCCGGAACAGGAAAAGTTCATATTAACGGAACTCCACTTGAAGCTTATTATTCAGGCTATAAGCAAGGATTAATCAAAGAGCCACTTATACTTCTTGATGAGGAATCAAATAAGCTTGATTATTTTATTAATGTAAATGGTGGCGGAGTGATGTCACAGGTTCAAGCAACAAGATCATGTATTGCAAAAGCCATACTTTCAGCAAACAACAGAGAAAAAGTCAGAGATAAGATAATGAGATATGACAGACATCTTCTTGTTGATGATGTTAGACAAAAAGAACCAAAGAAACAATTAGGTAAAGGAGCAAGAAAGAAAAAGCAACATTCTAAAAGGTGAATTATTTATGATATGTCCAGTAAGATGTTTTTCGTGTGGTCAGGTTGTAGCTGACAAATATGACGAGTATGTAAGGCTTACAACTCAAGAGAAGAAATCTCCAGAAGATGCCTTAAATATCTTAGGGATAAATAAATATTGCTGTAGAAGAATGTTATTAACTCATGTTGAAGTTATTGATGATATTATGAAGTATAATTAAAAATGTGAAAAACAATGGATAGTAAACCAAAAACAATTAGTAGGGAAACCACTACCGAAAGCAGACCACAATCACAGAGTAGAACTCTTGTTAATGTTGATTTGTATTTAAAAAACGGAATACATATTGGAACAAAATATAAGAATGGGCCAATGCGTAAGTTTGTTTTCAAATCTCGAAGCGATAAGATCAATGTTATGGATGTTCAGATTATTGATAAAAGAATAAAGATTGCAATTGATTTTATTTCTAAATATGAACCAACAGATGTTGTGTTTATCTCAAGAAAGAAATACGCTCTTCCAGGAGTTAAGATTCTAGAGCAGTCTTTTGGTTATAAATCAAAATTAAATAGATTTATTCCAGGAACATTTACAAATCCAGAATCAGAGCATTTCATTGAACCAAAATTAGTATTTATTGCAGACCCAAATGTTGATAGACAAGCAATTGTAGAAGCAACAAAAGCAAATATTCCAATTGTTGGTCTATGTACGACTTCCAGTAATACAAGAAACATAGATCTTATAATTCCATATAATAATAAAGGAAGAAAATCAGTAGCATTATTCTTCTGGTTATTGATTAGAGAATTAGAATTAAAAAGCGGAATAATAAAATCAGATAAAGATTATGCATATACCATTGAAGACTTAGTTTATAATTCCGAGAATGGAGAAAAAGAAGTTG
This sequence comes from uncultured archaeon, assembly GCA_964526365.1. GTDB lineage: Archaea > Iainarchaeota > Iainarchaeia > Iainarchaeales > CSSED10-239 > JAKQTP01. The sequence continues at coordinate 736 of CAZGLB010000009.1, read as the reverse complement.
ATGAAGAACAACCACTTCCAGGGAAAAGAATAAGAAAAGCTTCAGCAAAGTTAACTGCTAGAAAACCAGCAATGGGTGCAAGAAGACCAGGAGCAACTGGCGGAGCACCAAGAAGGCCATATGTCAGAAGAGCACCATTAATTGGTGTCGCTCCTGCAGCAGCACCAGCAACAAATGCTGCAGTGCCAGCAGTAACGCCTGCAGCTGAAGAAAAAAAAGCAGAAGTAGCAAAAGACTAGATTTAATAATCTATCGTTAATATATATAATATAATAAATTAAAGTGAAACAGGGGTTCTATGCAAAATAGTAAAATTTTAAGTCTGTTATTAGACTTTGGTCTTACGGAATATGAGGCCAGAACATTAACAACTTTATTTAATTTTGTAGAAGCAGACGCTCCACACATCAGCAGAAACGCAGAGATTCCAAAGACTCGAATCTATGATGTTCTAGATAAACTTAAAGAAAAAGGACTTGTTCTAGAGGTCTATGGTAGACCAAAGAAATACAAAGTAATTGATCCAAACGAAATATTCAAATACTTAGTAGATAATAAGCAAAGAGAATTAACAGTACTTGACAAACAAGTAAAAGACGTTTTAAGTAAAGAAACTTGGGCAAATCAAGTAAGTGGTGCTCAGGAAAAGATTTTACAAGTTAAAAATATTAAAGACTATAATAAGTTATTATCTCAAGAATTTGAAGGCGCAAAAAAAGAAATTACTGGTTTTACA
>CAZGLB010000008.1:0-18713 GCA_964526365.1 uncultured archaeon | reverse complement strand
ACAATTTATTTACAAATTAATAAACTTATAACCTAAAACTCTTTTTATATCTTCCGTTTACTACAGAAGAATTACTACTGACTTCTACGACTACTTACTTGGTTGCTTTTCTTCTTTTTCTAAGTCTTTAAGGCTAGAGATGATTGAGTTACGGGATATCATGTGTTATCAAATAAAGTTATGGCTTAAAACTATTTAAATATCTGTCGTCTAGAAAGAGAATTAACTTTTTATGATATCTACAACTTTAGATATTATTTGATTTGTTTTTTCAAAGTCTAGCTTACCTATTGTCCTAAGTATTATTTCTTTGTCTAAAGTAAATATCTTATCACAATTAACAAAAGAATCAATTATTAATTTGCCTTCTTGAAAGTCTTCTGTTTTTACTAACAATGAATATTTTTCTGTTCTATATTTGCTTGTAATCTGTGCAAGAATAATATTATTGCCTTCAAGAGAAGAGATAACCATTGCAGGCCTTTTCTTTAAATCACTTAAATCTGAAAAAGGGAAAGGGACAACTACTATTTGTCCTTTTACAAATTCTTCCATGCTTTATCTTCTTCTTTGGTTAGCCAAGACTTTGCTAGTTCTGTTTCTAATATTGTTAGTCTTGGTTTTGCCGGCTTTGAGCAAAGATATTTTATCTTTGAACCAGATTTTAGTTTTGATTTCATAAATATCTCTTATCCTTGGATATATATAAAGCTATTCTTTGAATTTTTTGTGGATTTGAAGTAACTACCATTGCGGATAACCGCGAAATCCCCAAGAAAAACATTTTGTTTTTCTGGGCACAGAAAAATCTGTGGATTTTTGTTGTGCATTGCGCGCGAGCCTAGTAACTACTGGGCGCGAGCTGACCGAAACCAGCTCTGCGAAACCGGCTCCGCACTGGACAGCTACCCCCCCGAAAATGCCCCCTACTTCTACTACAATATATTATTGGCGACTAAAATGAGAGATAATAACTTAATTGTTAAAGAAGATATTACTCGAAAGATACACACTTTTAGAAATACTAAAGTAATGCTTGATAGTGATCTTGCAGAACTTTATGGCATTCCTACTAAGGCACTTAATCAAGCGGTTAAAAGAAATATTGAAAGATTTCCTGAGGATTTTATGTTCCAATTAACCCTTACGGAATTTGAGATGTTAGTGGAGTTGTCTGGAAATGCTAGTATTGATGCTAATCGTTTGAAGTCACAATTTGTGACTTCAAGTTTAGAGAAACCAACTGCAGATATTTTGCGGTCACAAATTGTGACCGCAAATCCAGATTGGTCTAAAAAAAGATTTACGCCATTTGTTTTCACAGAACAAGGGGTGGCTATGCTTTCTGGAGTTCTAAAAAGTGAAAGGGCTGTGCAAGTTAACATTTACATAATGAGGGCTTTTGTAGCTATGAGAAGATTTATGCAAGAGAATGCCGGATTAGTTGTAAGAGTAGATTCCCTTGAAAGAAAACAAATTGAAAATAATAAGAATTTTAGAATTATATTTTCAGCCATGAGCAATAATATAATTTTTAAGAAACAAAAACTTTTTTATGATGGCCAAACCTTTGATGCTTATAAGTTTGTTAACGATATATTAAAGAGTGCAAAGAAATCTATAACCCTTATGGACAACTATGTTGATGAATCTGTTCTTGTGCTCTTTTCAGAACTTAATGTAAGAGTTACAATATATACTGAAAACTTAACTGAAAAATTAAAACTTGATCTTGAAAAATACAATCAACAATACCCAAAGATAGATATAAAAACTTTTAAGAAATGCCATGATCGATTCTTGATTATTGATAATAAAGAAATCTATTATATTGGAGCATCCATTAAAGACCTTGGAAAGAAATTGTTTGTGCTTTCTAAGATGAATAAAACATTAATACCTCTGATATTAAAGAAACTAGACTAAAGCTTATATGTTTTAATAGTCTTCTATATATAATTATATATTGTAGTTAAGCTTTTTTCTTAAAACTTATAACCTGGAGCAATACCCCCTATGACAAAAAATATAGTAATTAAAGGTGCTAGAGAGCATAACCTAAAAAACATCGATGTAGAGATACCTAGGGATAAACTGGTAGTGATTACTGGCCTTTCAGGGTCTGGAAAGTCGACCCTAGCCTTTGATACCATCTACGCTGATGGCCAAAGAAGGTATGTGGAGTCTCTTTCTGCTTATGCTAGACAGTTCTTAGGGATTATGAAGAAACCAGACGTGGATTCCATAGAAGGGCTATCTCCCGCTATCTCCATTGAGCAAAAGACAACTTCTAAGAACCCTCGTTCAACTGTTGGAACAGTTACTGAGATTTATGATTATCTTAGACTTCTTTATGCAAGGATTGGTGTTCCATATTGTCCTGAACATAATATACCAATACAACCACTTTCTGCACAAAGAATAGCAGAAAACATTCTAAAGGAATATTCTGAGGAAATATATCTTCTTTCACCAATAATCCAAAAGAAAAAAGGAACCTATGAGAAGCTTTTCTCTGATTTAAACAAAGAAGGATTTTTAAGAGTAAGAATCAATGGAGAAATCGCAAGAACAGATGAAGATATTAAGATAGATAGATATAGAATGCATGATATTGATATCGTCATTGATAGAATAACACCAACAGACGACAAAACAAGACTATATCAAGACATTGAGCAAGGGTTAAACAAATCAGATGGTCTAATTAAAGTTATAACAGTAAAAGACTTTGAAAAAAACAAAGAAAAAGCAAAAGAGAAACTATTTTCTTCAAAGATGTCTTGTCCAGTGTGTGGTCTTTCTTTTGAAGAACTACAACCTCGAATGTTTTCTTTCAATTCCCCTTTTGGGGCTTGTGAGGAGTGTTCTGGTTTAGGTTTTAGAATGGAGTTTGATGCTGACTTAATAATTCCAGACAAAACAAAATCAATGGCTGATGGAGCAATCATGATTTACAGAAATGCAGTTGATGGTTGGAGAGGTCAACATCTAGCAACTCTTGCCAAACACTATAAGTTTTCAGCAATGACACCAATTAAGGACTTAACAAAAGAACAACTTGATATCTTGATGTATGGTTCAAAAGACAATATTGCTTTTAATCTTGAAGGTAGAAACGGAACTTCAAGTTTTAATTACACAGGAACTTGGGAAGGATTAATTCCTCAGTCTCAAAGACTTTACAAGCAAACAGATTCAGACTATAGAAAACATGAAATGGAAAAGTTCATGAGGACTTCTCCTTGCCAAAGCTGTAAAGGTAAAAGACTTAAGCCAAAGATTCTTGCAGTAAAGATTACAGACAAATCAATAATAGAAATTACAAGTTTTTCTATCGATTCTGCAATTAAGTTTTTTAAAAATATTAAACTTGATAATAAGCAAAAAGAAATTTCTAATCACATCTTAAAAGAAATTAATTCTCGCTTGGAGTTTTTAGAAAAAGTTGGTCTTGGCTATCTAACACTTTCAAGGTCTGCTGGAACCCTTTCAGGAGGAGAAGCACAAAGAATCCGCTTAGCAACAAATCTTGGAACTAATCTTATGGGAGTGCTTTATGTGCTTGACGAACCATCAATTGGTTTACATCAGAAAGACAATCAAAAATTAATTGATACTCTTTTTAAGTTAAGAGATCTTGGTAACACCGTTGTTGTTGTTGAACACGACGAAGACACCATTCGCCAAGCAGACTATGTTATTGACATGGGACCAGGAGCAGGAATTTATGGTGGAGAAGTTGTTGCTGTGGGTAAACCTGAAGACATAGAGAAAAACAAAAAATCATTAACAGGCCAATACCTTTCAGGCAAAGAATTCATTCTCACACCAAAGACAAGAAAAGTTCCAACTGATTTTATTAAAGTAATTGGTGCTGGAGAAAATAATCTAAAAAATATTAATCTTGAAATTCCAATCGGAATCTTTACATGCATTACTGGTGTTTCTGGTTCTGGAAAGTCTTCTCTTGTCTATGAAACAATATATCCATACCTTATGAACAAATTTTATAATTCAAAGATGGATGTTGGTAAAGTTAAAGAAATAATTATTCCACCAGCTGCTGACAAAGTAATTTCTATTGATCAATCTCCAATTGGAAGAACCCCTAGGTCCAATCCTTCAACATACACTAAGTTGTTTGACGAGATTAGATGGGTGTTTGCAGCTTCGCCTAATGCAAAGCTTAGAGGTTATGATATTGGAAGATTTTCTTTTAATGTCAAGGGTGGAAGATGTGAGGCTTGTCAAGGTGACGGACAGATTAAGATTGAAATGAATTTTTTGCCTGATGTTTATGTTGACTGTGAAGAATGTAAAGGTAAAAGATATAATGCAGAAACTTTAGAAATAATGTACAAAGGGAAAAACATTGCTGATGTTTTAAATATGTCAGTTGATGAAGCATATCTTTTCTTTGAAAATATCCCAAACATTAAAAGAAAGCTACAGACTCTTGTAGACGTTGGTCTTGGTTACATTAAGCTTGGGCAAAGTTCAGTAACTCTTTCAGGAGGAGAAGCACAAAGAATAAAATTAACTAGAGAGCTTTCAAAGAGAGACACAGGAAACACAATTTATCTTCTTGATGAACCAACAACTGGTCTTCATTTCCATGATGTTAAGAAATTGATTGATGTTCTTAATCGTCTTGTAGAAAAAGGAAACACGGTTGTTGTTATTGAGCATAACCTTGATGTAATTAAGTCCGCAGACTATATCATTGACCTTGGTCCTGATGGTGGAGAGAATGGCGGAGAAGTTGTTGCTAAAGGTACTCCTGAAGAGATAACTAAAAACAAGAAAAGCTATACTGCAGAGTTTATAAAAAAGATACTAGAAAGGAAATAACATATATTAATAAATGTTAATAACCATTAATATGTATATACAACTATTAATGGGAGGAAAAAAATGAAAGCATTAATTGATTTACCAGTTGAGATTAACCAAACTCTAAATATCATAAAGGCACAACATAATCTAAAGAATAAAGCAGAAGCAATAACTCTTGTTGTTGAAAAGTATTCTGAAGACAACTTAGAACCAGAGTTAAGACCTGAGTTTGTTAGAAAGATCTTAGCTGGAGAAAATAAGAAAGTTTACAAATTCAAAGATATAGCAGAGCTAGATAAAATCATTAAAAAACACGGGAAACGTTGATGGCTATGGATTACGGAATGCATGATGAACTAATAAAGATAATGAATAAATTATCTGCAAAAGATCCTGCATTATATAATTCAATACTTAATAAAATCGACGAAATAGTAAATAACGAATTCTTAGACCATTATAAAAATCTTACAGCCCCCTTTCAAGAATTTAAAAGAGTTCATATAACTGAACAATTTGTTTTATTATTTAAAGTTGATAAACAAAACAACAAGATAATCTTTAGATATTTTGATCCTAGAGATAAGATATATAAGAAAAAATATGATTAATTGGGGATTAAATGAACTTTATAGAAATAAATGATCCAACTTATGGAAAACACATCATTAGAGAACCAATTCTAATTGATCTAATCAATTCTAAAGCAATGCAAAGAATTGGAAGAATTGGAAATAAAGGTTTCCCAAAAGATCTTTCGGATATATATTTTACAAGATTAGAACATTCTCTTGGAGTTTTAATAATATTGGATTTATGTGACGCAAACATTGAAGAAAAAGTTGCTGGATTATTACATGATATTAATCACGCAGCGTTTTCACATACTTTTGATATTCTAATGGGTGCATTAGATGAAAATCTTCAAGATGATAATTTCTTTAATTATATAAAAAATAATTCTGAGATTAAAGAAATTTTTGAAAAACATAATTTTGATATTAATAAATTAGAAGATTTAGACAGATATACGCTTTTAGAGCAACCTTCTCCTGAAACTTGTGCAGATAGATTAGATTATTCAATTAGAGAATACTATTATAGAACTAAAGAACCAAACTTTATAAAAAATATTTTTGTAAATCTAACAGTTATAGACGGAAAAATGATTTTTAAAAATAAAGAATCTGCAAAGTCTTTTGCAAATGCATATCTGTATGTAATTATTAATGATTTTAACGATCCAATAAAGATAGAAAAGAAATTTATATTTATTGATGTTTTAAAAAGGGCACTTGATTTAAAGATTATCTCTTTATCGGATTTTATGGAAGATGAAGACAAAATAATTAACAAAGTATATGCAAGTAATGATGAATTTATAGTAAAAACATTAAATAAATTAAGAAACAATGATATCCAAGTAACAGAACCAAGATATTCTAAAAAAAGATATATCAATCCTAAATATTTAGATAATGAAAAAATAGTTACATTAATGGAAAACGATGTAGAATTTAAAAAATTAATTGAGAATTATTTAAAATAATTGATAAAAAATGATTAATCTAGAAAACATTCCAAGTAGTGCTGGTTGTTATATCTATAAGGATGCTTCTGGAAAAGTTATCTATGTAGGAAAAGCAAAGAACCTGAAGAAAAGAGTTTCTTCTTATTTCTTGAAGAAGGATCACGACATTAAAACTAGTGTTCTTGTCTCTAATATCTCTTCTGTGGATTTCATAATTACTTCTAATGAGCTTGAAGCTCTTGTTCTTGAAAACACCTTGATAAAAAAATATCTTCCAAAATATAATATTGATTTAAAGACAGGGCAAAGATATGCTTATATCCAATTGACAAAAGAAAGTTTCCCAAGGCTTTTGACCTTGCGCGAAAAACCAACAGGGAAAGATGATAATGTCTTTGGCCCTTTTGTTTCTGGGCAGAATAGACTTGAGACAATTAGGTTTCTTAACAAGCAGTTTAAGCTGCGGACATGTAAGAGACTTCCAAAGATGCCTTGCGTTAGATACCACATAGGTTATTGTTCTGCTCCTTGTATTGGAAAGGTAACAAAGGAAGAATACTCAAAAACAATTGATATTGTTAAAAAGATTCTTTCAGGAAAATCTCAAGAACACTTGCCAGAATTAAAAAAAGAAATGGGCAGTTATTCACAGAACCAAGATTTTGAAAAAGCTCTTTCCTTAAGAGACCAAATTTCAGCAATCGAATACCTTGCAGAAAAGCAAAACATGGAAAGACAAGTTAACTTTGATCAAGATGTAATCAATTATGAGATAAGAGAAAACACGGCATATATTCTTCTATTCAATATTGATAAAGGGTTGTTAGTAAACAAAAAGGAATTTACATTTGATGTTTCTTTGGTTGACATTTCTGTTCTTGATGACTTCTTAATCAAATACTATTCAAACAATCAAAAAACAATACCTCAAGAGATTATTCTTCCTGAGGAAATCTCAAAAACTACAAAAGAATATCTTGAAAGTATTGCAAAGAAAAAAATTGCAATAACTATTCCAAAGATTGGAGAGAAAAAACAGCTTCTTGATCTTTGCTTCAAGAACATAGAGATTACTTTCTTTAGAAATATTAGTAAGGTTCAAGCTCTTAAGGAAAAACTAAAACTAAAGAAGCTTCCTGCAGTAATTGAATGCTTTGATATTTCTCATCTTTCTGGAACCTTGACTGTTGGCTCAATGGTTTGCTTTAGAAATGGTGCTCCAGACAAAAGCAATTACCGCAGATTTAGAATCAAGTCTCTTGACAAAGACAAGATTGATGATTTCAAATCAATTTCAGAAGTTGTAAGAAGAAGATACTCCAATCCCACAATGCCACTTCCAGACTTGATTGTCATTGATGGAGGAAAAGGACAGCTCTCTTCAGCAGTTGATGTCCTAAAAGACTTGTGCGTCCAAGATAAAGTGCAAATAATTTCTCTAGCCAAAAGAGATGAAGAAATATTCAGACCAGACAATCTTTTCCCACTCAAGTTAAACAAGAAAGACATTGCTCTTCTTCTCCTTGAAGAGATAAGAGACGAAGCACACCGGTTTGCAATCACCTATAATAAACTTTTAAGGAAAAAGGAAATTAAATGAATAAATTTAAACTTGTAGCTCCATTTTCTCCAGACGGAGATCAGCCTCACGCAATTAAGCAGCTATCGGCTGGCCTTAGAAAGAAATTTAAAAAGATTCAGACTCTTCTTGGTGTTACCGGAAGTGGAAAAAGCCTAGATTACGATGAATTTATCCTTATTTTAGATCCAAACGGATTTATAAAAAAAACTACCATTGGAGATTTTGTAGAATTCAACTTAAATAACCCTAAAACAATTAACGATACCCTTTATCAAAAGATTAGTGGAACTAAAATTCTTTCTTTTGATAATAATTATACAGTATCTGCAAAAGAAATATTGGAGGTGTCCAAACATAAAGAAGACTATGTTTATGAGGTTGTATTAGATGATAATTCTTCAATAAAAGTAACAAAAGATCATAATTGCTTTAAATTAGATAATTGTAATTTAAAATTATGTAAAACTAATGATTTAAAAATTGGAGATTATTTGCCTTTATCTAATGGTATATATACTCCTTCAAAACCTATAAAAAGCATAAATTTGCTAGATTATAATTCTAATTACAAATTAGGGATATCTGATTTTTTAAAGAAACAAAAAATAACAAAAGAACAATTTTACAAAATTTATAAAAATAAAATTAACGCTCCTAATTGGAAATATAATCAAATAATTAATGAAACTAAAGAAAGAGGCGTTTCTTTAAAAGAATTTCAAATTATTTTAGATTTTTTAAATATCAAATTAAAAGACATTAGTGATCAAATATATATAATTACAGATAAAGAACATAAAATCAAACCAATAATTGATATTACTCCAGAATTCTTGATCTTTTTAGGAATGTTTGTATCAGAAGGCTGCCTTTCTGACAAATATGTTATAATTACAAATGAAAATAGAAAAATTCAAGAAAATTGTATAGCTTTTGCAAACAAATTAGGGATAAATTATTGTATAAGAGATAAACTTAATATTCAATATAGTTCTATTATTTTAAGAAATTTAATGCAATCTTTTGGAAAAGGGGCCTACAATAAGAAATTTACAGATTTTATATATAATCTGTCTAATGATAATCTCGCTATTGTCTTAAGATCAGCTTACGATGGAGATGGTTGGGTTGAAGATGGAGGCATTTATTATTGTTCTGCATCAAAGGAATTAATCTATGATATTAGAAATTTACTATTAAGATTTGGAATAACCAGTAGAATCAGAATTAAAAAAATTGGTCCAAATGCTAAATATGCAGGCAATATTTATTATCAGTTAAACATTACAGGAAAACAAAATATTATAAATTATCAAAAACGCATCTCTTTTTCTATAGACTATAAAAAAGAAAAACTAAATAAAATTATAAAAATAAACGACAACACAAATGTTGATCTATTCCCAAATGCTTCTAATTTTATTAAAAAAATTAGATTGGATTATAACTTATTTCAAAAAGATTTAGCAGCTATCGCAAAATGCAACAGATCAATGATTTCAATGATGGAATCTAATAAAAGACAACCTTCTAAAAAATTGATGAAAAACATAATAAAATGGTTAATTAAAAAAGACAATAAATACTCACAAATTTCAAATCTATTAAATTTTAATTATAGAAAGATTAAATCAATTAAAAAAATAAAATCTAAAACCGGCTTTGTTTACGATATTTCAATAAAAGATAACGAAAACTTCATGGCCGGTTTTGGGAATATATTCGTACATAATACTTTTACATTGTCTCATGTTATTGCTAATTACAATCGACCAACACTTGTTCTTGCACACAATAAAACACTTGCTGCACAACTATACAATGAACTAAAGGATTTCTTTCCTGAAAACAAAGTAGAATATTTTGTTTCTTATTATGATTATTATCAACCAGAGAGTTACATTCCTCAGAAAGACTTGTACATTGAAAAAAACACAAAGATAAACGACAAGATTGAACAGATGAGACTTTCTGCTACAACCTCTCTTGTCTCAAGAAGCGACGTTATTGTTGTTGCTTCTGTTTCTTGTATCTATGGTCTTGGAAACCCTAAAACATTTAGAGAAAAAGGTTTTACTATAGAGAAAGGACAAAAACTAAAAAGAACTGAACTATTAAGACAATTAATAGATATCCAATTTGAAAGAAATGATATAGAGTTAATGCCAGGAAGATTTAGAGTCAAAGGAGATGTTGTTGATATTTCTCCTGGGTATACTCAAAATTTTATAAGAATAGAATTGTTTGGAGAAACTGTTGATAGAATAACAGAAATGGATAAAATCACAAATGTAAAGATTAGTGACTTTGATAAATTCTTCATTCATCCTGCTAAACAGTTTGTTATAACAAAAGAATCAGTGGATCCTGCAATTGCTTCAATTAGAGAAGAACTAGAAAGCAGAGTTATGGACTTAGAACCACTAGAAGCACATAGACTAAAGCAAAGAACAATGTATGACCTTGAGATGATTAAAGAAACAGGATATTGTAATGGTATAGAAAACTATTCCAGACACTTTGATGGAAGAAAACCAGGCGAAAGACCTTTCTGTCTTCTTGATTACTTCCCTGATGATTTCCTTCTAGTTATTGATGAAAGCCACCAGACAATCCCACAACTACATGGAATGTATGCAGGAGATTATTCAAGGAAGAAAACATTAATTGATTATGGTTTTAGACTTCCTTCTGCTTTTGACAATCGTCCATTAAAGTTTAAAGAATTTGAAAAGTTCATGGATACTGTTATTTTTGTTTCTGCAACTCCTTCTGAATTTGAAACTAAACTTTCTTCTCAAGTTGTTGAACAAATTATTAGACCAACAGGCCTTGTAGATCCTCCAGTGTTTATTAAACCTTCAAAGAATCAAATAGAAGACTTAACATTTAATATTAGAAAAACAATTGCTAAAGGTAATAGATGTTTAGTTACTGCTCTAACAAAAAAACTAGCAGAAGAACTAGCAGAATATCTTTCAGGACAAGGCATAAAAACTAGATATCTTCATTCTGAGATAAACACTCTTGAAAGAACTGAGATTATTAGAGAGCTTCGTCTAGGTAAATTTGATTGCCTTGTAGGAATTAATCTTTTGCGAGAAGGAATAGATATCCCTGAAGTTAGTTTTATTGGTATCATTGATGCAGACAAGGAAGGCTTCTTAAGAGATCAAAGAAGTCTAATACAGATTATTGGAAGAGCAGCAAGAAACTCAGAATCTTATGTTCATCTTTATGCAGACAAGATGACTGAATCCATAAAAGGAGCAGTTAAAGAAACAGCAAGAAGAAGACAAATACAATTGGATTACAATTTGCAATATGGCATTACTCCTAAGACCATCATCAAACCAATAAGAGAAAAAGAAATTGATGAGATTACAGACGTCATTCATATTCCAAAACCCGAAATACCAAACCTGATTATAGAACTAGAAAAGCAAATGGTTGAGGCTTCTGATAAATTGGATTTTGAAACAGCAATAAGGCTCAGAGACAAAGTTAAGGAATTGAAGAAAAGAATTAATTAGTATAGTATACTGTTATACGGATATGGTCGACGTAGGCAATATCATAATAAACATAGGCAGATAAAACTACTCCAAAATCTATGTCATTTATTTTTGTATCGTTCCAGGTTTCTCCCCACAAATCAGAAGAAGAACCATAGGACTTATAAGTATCAGAAATTGGCCAGTTATTAACAGTGTCTGCTTTATTCGTTGTTCCTATTGTTCCATCTGCTTTTACTATTTGAACATTGTTATCTTTGATATAGGTATAATTAGCTGTTTTTCTTTCAATTTCTACTAAAATTCCATTTATTGTTGCTCCTGTAGGAATAGAGAACCCAAAATTAGTAGCTTTGAGATAATGTGTAATGACCAGGGCTGGACCAGGATTTACAACTGCGTAACTATCATTACTTGATACTGCATTACCTGGATTAGTCCATGCATAAAATCCTACATTTGCATCATCAACAACAGTTCCTGGACTATGTGCGCCAGTATCAAATTGTTGCAGTGCTGGGGGTGGTGCAACATAAGGCTCATTATTAATAATATTATTTAAAGTTATATATTTGCCGTCTGAGGTTTTTAGCTGTATATTCATCTTTCTTGAAGTTATGTTTTGATCTGAAAAAGAAGTTAATGGAATTATGTTTAGGCCTTGTGAAAGTGTGTGATTGGAGTCTAAAACTATTTCTGCTGTTTCATTATTGTCTGAAAAGATTTTGTATCCGGTTATTACAATATTTTGATTTGTGAGGCTATCTGGTGGGCCATAATTGAATTGAATTATGCCGTCTGAAAAGACCTTAGTATAAACAAACTCTGAAGCATTGGATTTTACAAGCTTTTCGGTGTCTACTGTTGCTAAAGAAGAATTGCTAAAGCTTTTGCCCCAGTTTAAAACTATAGTTACAAGTATTACTGAAACTACAACTAACAAGATTGTTGCAACAATTGGAGTGATTGCTTTTTGTTTTGTTTTCATAATAATAATAATATATAAGGTTTTCTTTTTCTTTAATAAACAAAAATGTAACTAAAAATTGGATTTAAAGTAAAAAACGAATTAAATAAATCATTAAGTAAAGTTTTGCATAATTTAAGCATATTCTTTTAAAAATCTTTCTAAATATATGTTATTTATGATTAACATAAAACCAGATAATATGTTAATTATAATTAACTAATAAATGGAGTAATTTATGCCAGAAACAAATATAAAAAAACTAATAATTTCATATAATCCTTGGTGGGAAAATAACTTCTCTTTAAACTATAAAGAAAGAGAGATATATAATGCTGATATTAAAAAATTTATAAATACCCCCCAAATTATTGCATTAACTGGTATTAGGAGAGTTGGTAAAACCACTATTATCTATAAAATCATTAATGATTATATTGCCCAAAAAATAGACCCTAAATCAATCTTTTATTTCTCATTTGATAGCACAAAAAATATAGATTTAATGGAATTAATAGACGAATATGAATTGATTACAAAAAAATCAATTAAGAAAGACAAATTGATATTTTGTTTTGATGAAATACAAAAAGTAGAAGACTGGGAGAATAAATTAAAAACAATATATGATATTCAAAAATTAAAAGAAAACATAAAAATATACATTTCGGGTTCTGAATCTTTGTTTATTAAGAAGAAATCTAAAGAATCTCTTGCTGGAAGAATTTTTGATTTTAAAGTATCTCAGCTTTCTTTTAAGGAATATCTAAATTTTAAAGATATTGATTATTCTAATGTACTATTACAAGAATCCACTTTAATTAAGTCTTTTGATAATTATATACTAACACAGGGTTTTCCTGAACTTATTAATACTAATAAGGATATTGAAGTTATGAAAACATATACAGGAGATATTTTAGAAAAGGTAATGTATTCAGACATAATTAAGCAATATAATATAAGAGATATTCCTACTCTTGAGTCTATTATTAAGATAATATCTAAAGAGCCTGGGCAAATATTAGATTTAGTGTCTCTTTCTAATGAACTTAAAGTTTCAAGGCAAACTATTTCTACTTATATACAATATCTGATAGATTCTTTTTTGATTAAAAAGATATATAATTATTCAAAAAATACTAGAAAATCCGAGAAAAAGCTAAAAAAATATTACCCAGCAATCATTAGTAATAGTGTTCTTTTTAGTAATGACATATTATTAAGATCTAAAGTTTTTGAAAACCTTGTTATCAACCAGACAGACGTTGACTTCTTCTGGAGAGACGATTATAAGAATGAAGTAGATGCTGTTTTTGTAGGTAAATCTATAATTCCTTTAGAAATAAAATACGGCAAGGTAGATATTAAAGGCATAATCAGGTTTCTTAAAGCTCATAAATTAAAAGAGGGCTATATTATAAGTTACAAAGAAGAAAGAGACATAAAAGAAAAAGGAAAGCCAACAATACACGTTATCCCGGCTTGGAAATTCTTATTAAATAAAGATAAATACTTAAAGTGATATTTGACAGAAAAGAATAATATAGAAATATTTATATAATCTAATAACCAATAAATATCTATTATGAAACTAGGATTGCCAAAACTGGAAAGAGTTCATAACTATATTGCCTTAGGCATTATTCTTTCTCTAGTCTTTGCTGTTGTCTTTGAAATAATCAATAAAAACTATGAGTTTCTTTTTATTACTGTTATTTCTATATTCTTGTGCCTAATACCTTATTTCTTTCAAAAAAGATATAGAATCTATCTTCCATCTGAAATACAGCTATCGATTGTTGCGTTTATATATGCTGGAATGTTCTTAGGAGAAGTAAATAACTTCTATGTCAAGTACTGGTGGTGGGATTCCTTACTACATACCTTTTCTGGCTTTGCTATGGGTCTTGTAATCTTTGGAATAATGTTTGTATTGTATAAGACAGAAAAAATTAGAACAAGTCCGATTTTTATAGCAATAATAATTTTTAGTATCTCTATTACCATGGGGGTTGTCTGGGAACTATATGAATATGCTTATGACAATACCACTGGCTATGGAAACATGCAAAGATCAAGAAATCTTTGCCCAGAAACAGGAATTTGTGATTCAAGAGTTGGATTAATGGATACTATGAAAGATTTTATACTAAATACCATTGGTGCTGGCTTTGCTGCAATTTTAGGATATATCTATCTAAAGACAGGCAGACAATTTTTATTAAACGGAGTAATTGACGATTTTGTAATAAAGAATCCAAGATTATTCTATAAATAGTTTTATTTTCTTTCAACTTTTATATATCTTATATATCTTCTTTCTATGTCTTTTTGTTGACCGGTTGGAGAGGTTAAAGAATTTAAATAATCAATATTTTTAAAACTAAACTCTCTAGAAAAATTTTCTCCACCATAGCTTTTTAAAAATCTCTGAACTATCTCTGGTAGTTTCTCTAATTGAGCAATCATTGGTTTTCTGTATTTTTCAGGCACGTCAAAATGACCTTTTTCTTTATCATTTATTAATTCTTTTGTTGGTACTTCAATATATGCTATCCCACCTTTCTTTAACATACAAGAAATATTAAAAACATTAAATGCAGGATACAGAGTGTGTAGTCCAGCACTAGATGGTGCAACAACCATATCATACCTTTCTTTTAGTTTAGAAATTAGTTTTTTATTTTTCTGTGGCTCTTGAGAAATCTCTTCTATGGCTTTACCTGAAGATAAATCTTTATTTACTATTTTTGTTTCTAATAATTTAGGATCTATTGTTTTTTGAATACCAAGAACGTCTATTTTTGGTTTAATATTATAATCTAATAACTCTCTTTTTAATAATATTATGTCTTGTCCAAAACCAGCCCCAAGAATTAAAAGATTAGGATTTTTTTTACCGGTTTTTAGAAAATGAAGAACATGATCTTTTTTTAAAATTTTAGTATATATTTTTTTGTATCTGTTCTCTAATACAACTGCTTTGTTACCAACTACTACGCCTTTAACTTCTCCTTGGTTAGGCCAAACATCTTTTCTTTTTCCTTCAGTTCTATCTTTAACTGATTTTTTTAATTCTCTTTTCTTTCCAAAGACTTTTGCTTTTACTTTTGGTTTAAAGAGTTTTGGTAATCTTAATGGCATAAATATCTTTAGTTTAGATTTCTTTTAAAACGTATTCTTTCTTTCCAAGACCTATTGATTCTGCATAATCAAAAGTCTTAACTCCGCCAAAGACCTTTCTGTTTTCTTTCTTATTTAAAAGATCATAGCAGGCTTTATCAAGAGCAACAGGATCGGTTCCTGCAAGTATTCCTATGTCTTTTGCAATTATCTTTGTGTGAGACATACAGTCGCAGTTGTCTGTAATATTAAGTAAAAAATTAATATAGATTATTTGTGAACCCTTACAAGCCTTTGTTGCAGCAAGAGCATACTCACAAAGCTTTTCTTCAAAGGTTCCTGGAAGTGTTGAAACCCAATTAACAGTACAGGCATGATGTGGACAGACAGAAATACATTTTGCACAGCCAATACATTTCTTAGTATCGATATGTGGAATTAATGCGTTTATATCACAAGCACCCACTGGACAATTATTGGCACACATATGGCATTTCTTACATTTTAATGGATTAATCAGAGGTTTAGAATTAGAATGCATTGCTAATTTTCCTGCCCTTGCTGCAAAACCCATACCAAGTTGCTTGATTGCCCCACCAAAACCTGCAAGTCCGTGTCCTTTAAAATGAGAAAAGACTAGTAGTTGATTAAAATCACCATAGGCCTTTCCAATCTTACAACTTTTGAAATGTTTTTGATTTATTTCTATATCAATAATGTCTTCTCCGGCATCTCCATCTGCAATAATTATTGGAAGATTAGTAAAACCATGTTCTCTTGCTAGTTGAATGTGGCTATCTTTTGAGATTCTTTTACTTTTGTATAAAACATTTGTTTCTATATAAGCTGGAGTACCTCTATTTAGTTTTATATAATTAATAAGTTTTTCATAATTCTTAGGAGAAATAAAAGTCTTATTTCCTTCTTCTCCAAAATGTACTTTAATTGCAATGTTACCAATAAAACCAGGATTAAGTTTTTTAAATAAATCCATAACTGCAAGATTAATTTCTTCTGTGTTTGAGTAGTTTTCAATTTTCTTAAAGTATATGTCTGACATGTTTAATCACTTTTTCTCAATAATATATATTACAATAAAGAATATAAAATAATTGATTCTTAAATCCTTATGGTTATAAAAAAAATAAAGAATATTTCTAAGTCCATAGAAGACTATTATGATAAAGATGCTTACTATGAATGGAATAGACTTGTAAGAGATCCATTCCATAGACTAGAATATGATACAACCTTTAGATTTCTTGAAAAATACTTGCCTAAAAAAGGATTAATACTTGATGCTGGTGCTGGTCCAGGAAGATACACTATTGCTCTTGCTAAGAAAGGCTATGATGTTACTCTTCTTGACTTTTCAAAAGGGAATATTGAACTTGCAAAAACCAAGGTAAAGGAAGCAAAGCAAGAAAAGAAAGTTAAAGGCTTTTACCAAGGAACAATAGTGAATCTAAAACAATTTAAAGACAATTCCTTTGATGGCGTTATTTGTCTTGGAGGGCCATTATCTCATGTTGAAAAGAAAGATAGACAAAAAGCAATTAATGAACTTATAAGAGTTGCAAAAAAGGATGCTCCAATCTTTGTTTCAGTTATGGGGAGATATGCTATACTTCTTAATACAATAAAAAGATGGCCAGAAGAAGTAAAAGACACCATTAATTTCAAAAGAATAGTAATAGATGGAGACGATTATAATTGGGGTTCAATAAGTTCTAAAGGTCTTAATAAATCCTATTGCCATTTCTTTACACTTGATGAATTTGAAAACTTATTTCCAAAGAATAAAACTAAGTTATTAGATATTGTTGGCCTTGAAGGATTTACTTCAACTCAAGAAAAAGAATTTGTTGAATTAAAAGATAAAACCATAAAGAAGAATTGGCTTGAAGCACATAACAAACTTTGCACAACAAGAATTGCAGCTGATGTTTCTAATCATATGTTGATTATTGTAAAAAAGAAATAAAGATTTATTTTATCTTTATTTCATTTTGTTTCTTTTCACAGTAATGGCATCTTAAAATTACTTTGTTCTTGTCAAGACAATGAAATCTACTGCTTATCTTTTCTGAATTACTTATACAGTTTGGATTATTGCACACAAGGATATTTTCTATAGTTTCTGGAACTTCCACATTGTATTTCTTATAGACTTCGCCGTTTCTTATAATGTTTATTGTCGAGTCTTTAGATATTAAAGCAATCTTATTTAGTTCTTCTTGGCTTAACTCTTTATCTTCAATCTTAATCAAATCTTTCTTTTTTGATTTCTTGCTTTCTAAGTTACTTGCAACAACCACAAACTCTCCAAAGTCTTTAAGATTTAGAATCTTAGAAATCTCTGTGGCTTTCCCTGGCAAGATGTGATCAATTACTACTCCGTTTTTTATTGTTCCTATTTTTCTTTCACTCATTTTATCACCTTTAAAAGAATACAGATTAATGCTTCTCTAATTGGTACTCCGTTGTCTGCTTGCTTAAAATAAATATTGTGTGGCGTGGAGTCAATATCTGGAGATATCTCATAAATTCTTGGAAGTGGATGCATGACTAGAAGTCCAGGATTATTCTCACTATCTAAAAGAGCTTTTGTTAAAGTGTATTTCTTCTTTAGTGGCTCAAGGTCAATTGGTTCAACAATCCTTTCAAGTTGAGTTCTTGTAACATACAGAATATCAAGATCTTTAAGATTGCCTTTTGCATCATCTAAAACTTCATAGCTTATTCCTTTCTCTTCAAGCATCTCAAGATAGTCTTTACCAATCTGGAATTGTGGCGCAGCTATAAACTTTATTTTTTTAGGATTGTAAAGAGTAATTGCTTCAACAAGAGAATGAACTGTTCTACCATACTTTAGGTCTCCAAAAAAACCAATTGATAGTCCTTCAAGTTTTCCTTTTTCTTTCTTAATGGTATAAAGATCCAGAAGTGTTTGTGTTGGATGCTGGTTTGTGCCGTCTCCTCCATTGATTATTGGTTTGTTTGCAATTTCAGAAGCAAGACGAGAAGCCCCTTCAATCTTTGTTCGCATGACTACTAAATCTGAATACCCTGCTATAACTTTAATTGCATCACTAAAGGTTTCGCCTTTTTTTGCAGAAGTGTTTTGTATATCTTCAAAGCCTATTGTGTTTC
>CAZGLB010000007.1:0-18939 GCA_964526365.1 uncultured archaeon | reverse complement strand
TGTTTGCTTGTATTCAAAGGAGCAAGCTGCGCCTTGGCAATAGCCGCTTGGATTTAGAATTTCTAGATTTGGCCTTTGAAGAAATAGCTCTCTATAACAGCCAGACAACTTATAATCTAACTTTTCAGAAACAGAAACTATCCCGGATTGCTCAAGAGTATAATTGATATCATAATTTGTTATTGCAAAAGACTTTGCAGAAATCGTTGGAAAGATTAATATTGAAAATATTAGAAATAACAAGACATAATTTCTTTTTAACATTATTTATTCCTTTTCAAACTTATCCCAGGGAAAATCAATCCACTTGGTTACAACTTTACCATAATATTCTGGAGTAATTTTGTGATGCTCTTTGTTTAGAAAAATTGTTGCACACCTTATGCACTTTACTTTGTATGTCTTTAAAAGATTTTCTAAAAATATAAGGGTATTACCAGAATCGCAGATATCATCGACAATCAAAACATTCTTGCCTTTAAGAAGAGATTTGTCTGGGGCAATCAACAGCTTTAGCTCTTTTTGCTTTTTTTTCTCGTAAGAAGAAATAGAAACACTCATTATTTTCTTGGTTTTTAAAAGGCGCGCAAAGATTACTGCAGGAACTAGACCACCAACAGAAACTCCAAGGATGTAATCTACTTTAAATTTTGAGTTTTCTATTTTTTTAGAAATGCCTTTACATAGCTTTTCTATTTCTTCATAGCTGTAGTTTATTATTTCCATATTTTCACCATCAAATTATTTCATTCTTTAGTCTTGTATATCTTCTGTAGTTTTTGGTTTTCTTCAGAGATTTGAAATTGATTGCTTTCTTTGGGCAGAAGTTGTAACAACGTGTACAGAACATACAGTTTTTGCCCCAAATGACTTTGCCTTTTTCTTTCTTTACTGTGATGTTTTTTGTGGGGCATACTTTCTCACAAAGGCCACAATAGTTACAAGCATCTCTTTCCCAATACCAACGACGATTGTTTTTGTGAAGTATTTTAAAAAAAACAAATTTTGCTATTTGAGAAATTATTGACAAAAAAACATTTGCTTTCTTAAACTTAGATTTGCCAGAAATTAAAATATCAAAGTCTTGCTTTACTTTGCCTATTGTGTTATTTATGGATAATTCTATTTGCTTATCTTTAGCTGTGTCTTTCCCAAACAAAAAACTATCGTTACTGGGCGTAACATAAAAGAAATTAGAAATCACATCATAGTTTTTCTTCTTTAAAATCTTCTCTAGAACATTAAAGCTTGCGCCTGCGCTTGCGCCACCAGTTGCAAACAGAAGAACCGGTTTGTCTTTAACCTCTGGTAGCTTTTTTACAAAATCTATAACCATGTCTGGCGGATAAAAAGCATATACTGGAAAGCCAAGCATTAGAAAATCATACTTTCCTTGGCTAGAAACAACTTCTGTGTTTTCTATTCTGAAAAGGTCTACAGAAACATTTGCTTTCTTATAGTTCTCTTGAAACTCTCTTGCAACAAAAGCGGTGTTACCGGTTCCAGAGAAATAATAGATTGCGCCTTTTCCTGGTTTAAACTGTTTTAACTGTATAGTCATAAATTAACAAAGAATAAAAGAATTTAAAAAGCTTTATTTCGCATTGGACAACCACCCTCGAAAGCCTTAAATACTGTTTTTGGTAATATATTATTATGACTACAAATTATGTTGTTAAAAAACCTAAAACTAATAAACTTAAAGAACCAATGATTGATTATTATCCAACAGGTAGCGAAGTGTTCTTTGTAAGAGGTATACTTGAAAACTACTCAGAAGCAATAATGAAAGAAGAAGAACTTAAAAAAAAAGTTAAAGACAAAGTTAGTAAGGAACACCTTGAACAGATCTTAAAGTATTTACAATACACAAACCAAATAATATACTCTAAAAAAGGAATTACCTATATTCACCCAGCATCAAAGAAACTAAAAGACATTATCAAAAAAGGAATAGTGTATGGTAGAAATTAGATTTTCTGAAAATGCCAAAAAAACAATTTCAGAAATAAATAAAGATAAAAGTAAACTTGGAAAAATGATAAGTAAATCTATTTCTGAAAAAATAGAATTGCTTAAACAAGATCCTCATTTTGGAGAACCCATAAAATTTAAGCAAATACCAAGATGGTTTTTAGAAAAATATAACATTAAATTTTTATTTAAAGTAAGACTCTCTGATTATTGGAGGCTTCTATATACAATTACAGGCACTGATGAAATAGAAATTATTGTTGTGATTATAGAACTCGTTGATCATGACAAATACAACGATATTTTTGGATTTAAAAAGAAATAACAAATGAACGCACAACTTTATTTTAGACATGATTCTTTTAGAAAAGGACAAAAGGATATCATTAGGGATATCTATGAGAGTATCTCTCTTGGAAAAAACATCTTAGTGCATGCGCCGACAGGTACTGGTAAAACAGACTCAGCTCTTTCTGCAGCAATCACCTTAGCTATTGAGAAGGACTTAAAGGTGCTTTTCTTAACACCAAAGATCTCTCAACATAAGATTGCCTTAGAAGTGATTGATGACCTAAACGACAAATATAATCTTAAGATTAAAGCAATTGATTTTGTTGGAAAGAAAAACATGTGTATTGAGCCAGTCATCTCAAGGACTGATTCTAATTTCTATGAAATTTGCTTAATGGCTTGTAAAAAGAAACAATGTCCTTTCTTTGAAAATATTAGACCTAGTAATAAAGGACAAAGAGACTTATTGGCTTATCTTCTTGAAAAGAAACTTAAAGAAAATGATGTCTTAAGCCATCTTGAAATTAAAAAGATTGCAGAAGAACTGAAAAGTGCAACAGGCATGCCACAACCGGTTTGTGCATATGAACTTGCAAAGTTGTTTGCTAAAAGCTGCAGAGTAATTATTGCAGACTACTATCATGTGTTTTCTTCTAAAATTATGGAATCTACACTTTTAGAGATTGGAGTTAATATTGAAGATTGTATTATCGTTATTGACGAAGCACATAATCTTGAAGACCGTTTATTAAAATTGATATCTAAATCTTTAAACACAAATATGCTGCATAAAGCAATAAGAGAAGCAAAAGACATCAAGAATAATAAACTAAAAAACCTTTTAGAAAAACAACTAGACCATATAGAAAGAATTGCAGAAATTAAACTTGAAAAAAGCAAAGAAGATGGAATTGAAAAAGACGAAATATTGATTAAAGAAATTAAAGAAGATGTACTTCCTTTTATTGAAGAACTTGATGAATCTGGCTTAAAGTATATTGAGGAATTAAAAGAAAGTAGCTCTGCACTTATAAGTGTTGGGCTTTTCTTAGAGGAATGGATTAAGGAAAAAGATGCACATATTAGATTTATAAGAAGAGAAAGAAACGTTATTAGTGTTAAATATAATGCTTTAGATGTTTCTCCATTAACTAAGAAGATATTTGAAAATTGTTATTCTTCTATCTTGATGTCTGCAACACTTACGCCTCTTTCAATGTATGTTGATATCTTGGGATTAAAAAAAGAAGAAACAACAATCAAAGAATATCTTAATCCTTTTGAAAAAGAAAAAAGACTAAATCTTCTTATCACAGATACTTCAACGAAATACACGCAAAGAAACGATGTTGAATATAGAAAGATTGCAAATCATGTTGAAAAATCAGTAAATGCAATTCCTGGTAACTGTGTAGTATTTTTCCCAAGCTTTGAAGTTCTTGGAGATATTGTGCCTCTTGTAAAAAATAGTAATAAACCGATTATTGTTCAAGAAGAAAGAATGGATAGTAAAGATTTTGAAGAAATGATTCTTGGATTTAAGAAACACTCAAAGAAATTTGGAAGCGTTTTAATGGCAGTCATGGGAGGAAAGGCCTCTGAAGGAATTGATCTTCCTGGTAATCTCCTTATCGGTGCAGTTATTGTTGGTATACCTTTAGCAAAGATGGAAATAGAAACTAAAGCAAAGATTGATTATTACGAAATCAAGTTTAGAAATGGTTGGAACTATGCTTATATTCAACCAGCAATACAAAAAGTTATACAGAGTGCAGGTAGGGTTATTAGAACAGATACAGATAAAGGAGTAATTGTGTTTATTGATGCGCGCTTTCATTGGGAGAACTACAGAAAGTGTTTTCCAAAAGATATGCAGTTTGTTATTAGTAAAGACCCAACAAAAGAAATAGAAAAGTTTTTTGGTAATTAAGATTTATTTTTTGATATGGGTTTCATATCTGGATTTAATTTGTAGAATTCTTTTTCGGTATAGGTTTTTTTCTTGCCAGAAAGAATTTTTTTCATTTCTTTGTCTATTGCTTTATTAACAAGTATTACTTCTTCTTTACTTGGTTTTTCTTCAACCTTGTGCTTTTGCGCAAGCTCTAATATTCCCGCACGCACAACCTCACTTTTGGTTGCATAGTAACCTTGCTCAACAAAGTCTGAGAGATATTTTGCTTGCTTGCCTTTTAGTCTTACCATAAACTCTATTTCTTTTTCAACCATAATTATTCACAAATAATATTAAAAACAAAAAAAAATATAAAGAGATATCATTTT
Organism: uncultured archaeon; assembly: GCA_964526365.1. GTDB lineage: Archaea > Iainarchaeota > Iainarchaeia > Iainarchaeales > CSSED10-239 > JAKQTP01. Next base: position 14,391 of record CAZGLB010000007.1, on the reverse strand, counting down.
GATATCATTTTGATATCTTTAGATTTTTTTCTTACTGTAATCAAATCTCCAGGAAAATAATTGAAAACATGTTCTTTATGGATTGGGGTTGTTTCAAATTCTTTAATCAGGTTTTTGAAGTTCTCTCTTACTGTTCTTGTAAACTCAATCATCTCGTCTGAATTTGTTACTTCAAAATCAATTTCAAAATCCCAATAACCAATTACTTTTGTGATATCAAAAACACAAAGATTGTTTTGAAGAGAGAGAATTAGCTCTTCTTCTTGTTGTTCGTTTATGTTATTAAATTTTATTAGAGACTTATAAGCAAATCGCCCGGTCTTTTCAATATTTAGATAGGGCTTAAAACCTTCTATAATGTTTCTGTCCTGAAGATTTTTTATTCTGTAAAGAATGGTGTTTGGAGAAGTCTTTATTTCTCTTGCAATCTCTAAAGCACCAAGTCTTGCATTCTTTGAGATTATAGATAATAATTTTATTTCTATAGAATCTAATCTCTCGACAGTTAGATAGTCTGTATCAATAAAGGATTTTTTTGTTATCTCTCTGTATTTTTTTGCAAAATAATCTCTACCAAAATAAATGTTTTCAAGAGTTGTTAAAACATCAATTTCTCCAAGATTGTCTGGAAAATTTGCCCGTATCTCTTTTAGGAAAGAATAGTATTGTACAACATTTTTTGCTAAATAATCAACTATCAGATCCCAATGGCCTGTACATTCTGCCAAATAAGACACATTCTGACTTTTTTTTAAATAATCTATAATTTTTTGTTGTGTTTCTGGAGAAATATTTGTAAGCCTTATCATTGTTCTGTAGCTTGTATACCCTAACTTAACAAAATTTATGACTGTGTAAAAGCCTAAAATAATTTGTTTCTTTTGTAGATGGATAAGGCGGTAGCTAAGTACCTGCTGAGAGGTTTTTAAAATTTTTGCGATATTAGAAATTGGCTGCCTGGAGTCCTTCTCTAGCTCTACTAAAAAACGCATGTCAAATTTGTCTATTTCCTGCATATTTGTATTTATGAGAAAAATGCATATAAATATTGCGTTTTCACAAAAATTTTGTGAGAAAGGTATATAAAGCTTCAAATTCACAAAATATATAGTTTCAAGCAAAAAGAGTTTTCTGTTATGAAAACGATTTGGATAATTCCCCCCTATTATCCGCTAATTCCAAAAACGGATATTGAGAATATAGACAAAGAACCAAACAGCGACTTTCAAAAACAAAATCCCCTTCTTATTCCATCTTTTTCTTTTTTTATAAAATCTTGTTCTTTTCTTTTGCTGGAATATGAGCTTTCTAAATCTAAAAAACCAAAAACTCTTAATTCCTGTATTGATATTATTGCTTCTAAAAAACCAAAATTGGTTATTTTTGATATATCTGAAACTAAGCATTTAAAAGAATATAAAATAAACACCACAAATATCATACAAAAAATTAAATTACTATATCCTGATATTAAAATTAGAATAATTGACAATGACAAGGAAAGGCTTGGAGAAATAATAATAAATAGAAACGAATTGCTAGCAGGGAAATATCAAGAAATAAATCAGGAAAAAATAAAAGAAATAAAAAAATATATAAAAAGAGAAGAACATAAGTTATTGGTTGTCCAAGATTTAACGAGTTTGGATAACACGAGAGAAGCATTACAAAAAGAAATCTATTCTTTCTGGTTTTTAAATTTCAAAAATAAAAATTTACAGGAATTAAAAAAATTAAAAAACAATTACTTTGATTTAGACTTTCTATTAAATATTAATTACAAAGACGCAACCATTAAAAACCTTAAAGAACTTAAAAACTACGGACTAGAAAAAGCAATAATTGATCTGCCTTTCAATACAGAATTTTTAAATAATGCAAAATATAAAAACGAATTAAAAGAAATGTCGGATGTTTGTAAAATAGAATTGGATATAATTCTTGAAAACCAAAAAAATAACAATCAGGAACTATTAGAATTTATTGGGTTTTTAGAACAAGAAAAAATAAGTTATAGATTGCAACAAACAGAAATATTAGATGCCCAGACCAACAAAGACTTCGAAACTGCTACTTTACTTTCTATAATAACTAATAACCAGAATATACTTAATAGACTTAAAAAAGAAATACCAGTTATATCTAAAAAAACAAACTTTGAAAATATTGTGGATTTTATTCTTAAAACTGAAAGCAAATATCTTGAGTTGTATATTGATATCGCACATTTCCTGGACGGATTATTTACAAAAGACGAAATTCTTGAATATCTAAAAAAGCTATATCCAAATACTAATAAAGGAAAACTAGAAAAAATAGTTTGTGATTTTATAACTCTTTTAGAAAAAGAATTGTTTATTGATTATCTAAATAAAAAACAAATAGATAATTTTAAACTAAATACAGAAAAATCACATTACCTAAGTGTGTTTCCTAGACGCGAAAATCAATTGTTAATATATAGTGATTCTGAGAAAGGGTATATCTTTGGGCAAAACAAAAAAAATATAGAAGAAGTGCCTAGCGACGTTTTCTTTTTCTTTGTGTTTTCTAAAGGAGTGTTTGCGCTTAAAGAAGTGGCTAGTAAATTACATCTATTGTTTAAAGACACAAAAGAGTATAGTAAGGAAAATTATCTAAAAACCACTAAAAAAGTATACGAAACACTTAAGCACTATCGGCTTTGTAAGTAATCCCCCAGATATAGTTTTTAATATGTTTCTATTAATAGTTATAATATATATTTTATACTAAATTGTGAAAAAAATGGCAGATAAAGAAGAATATAAAGTTACTCCTTGGGAGATTGAAGGTAAAATCGATTATGAGAAATTGATTAAACAGTTTGGAACAACAAAGATTGACAAACAAATGCTTGAGAAATTAAGACTAAAAACAAAATCAAAGAAACTACATCCTTTCTTTACAAGAGGATTTATTTATTCCCATAGAGATTTTGATAAAATTCTTGAAAGCATAGACAAAGGAAACTTCTTCATCTATACTGGAAGAGGCCCTGCTGGAAAAATGCATATTGGCCATCTTATCCCTTTTGTAATTTGCAAATGGTTTCAAGACGAATTTGATTGTAATGTTTATATTGCTATGGCAGATGATGAGAAGTTTGTGTTTAAAGACAAACTAACCTTTGAAGAAATGGAAAAATATTCCAAAGAAAATTTTAAAGAAATTTCTGCAGTTGGACTAAACTCGGATAAAACTTTTTTCTTTTCTGATATTGAATATATTTCTAAACTTTATCCTGTGGCTTTAAAGTTTGCAAAAAAAACAACATTTTCAACAGCCAAAGCTGTTTTTGGATTTAATAACGACAGCAACCTTGGGCAATTTTTTTATCCAATGATACAGGTTGTGCCAACGACTTTTGAAAACAAACATTGCTTGATACCTGCAGGAATTGATCAAGACCCTTACTGGAGAATACAAAGAGATACTGCTGAAAAACTTGGCTACAAGAAAGTTATAGCGGTGCACAATAAACTTTTACCGCCATTACAAGGACTAGAGGGTAAGATGTCAAGTTCTGAAACAGGAACTGCAATCTTCTTGGATGATGATAGTAAAACTATTACAAACAAAATAACCAAATATGCTTTCTCTGGTGGGCAACCAACTCTTGAGGAACAAAAAAAGTTAGGTGGAAACACCGACATTTGTGTTGTCTATTCTTGGTTAGAGATTTTGTTTGAAGAAGATGATTCAAAACTTGAACAAAGAAAGAAAGACTGTAAGTCTGGAAAGATCCTTTGCGGAGAATGTAAAAAATATCTTTCTGAAAAGATTTCAAGCACATTAAAGAAACACCAAGATAACAAAATCAAGAATACCCCGTTGATTGAGAAATATAAATACTCTGGAAAGCTTGCAAAAACTATGTGGCAATAATGAAAAAAATAAAAATCGCAATTGATCTAGACGATACTCTTGTTTCTACTGTTGAACTTTTGGTTAAAGAAATGTTTAAAGATAAAAGCTTTTCTGCTTTTAGAGGATATCATTCTATTAAGGATTTCTCTTTTGAAGAAGAAATGGCTTTGTATAAGTATATTAGAGCAACTATAAATAAACAAAAAATTTCAGAATTTAAACCAATTCCTGGTTCTATTTCTGTAATATCTAAACTTTTTAAAGAATATGAACTTTATATCATTACTGCAAGAAACATAGATATTGAACAACACACTAAAAGATGGGCAAATCATTATTTCCCTAACTTTTTTAAAAAAATTATTTTTTCTAAATATATAGTGGAAGGAGAATTTGTAAAAACAAAAGGGGAAATCTGTAAAGAGCAAGGCATTTCCTTAATTGTTGATGATAACTCCGAGTATATTTTGGATTGTAATAAGCACGGAATAAAAACAATTGTTTTTGATTATAAGGACGGCTATGCTTGGTCAAAAGCAAATTTTCCAAAATCTGTAAAAAAAGCAAGAGATTGGAAAGAAGTTTATGAAATTATAAAAAAGACAAAGTTTTAAACTTGTTTTATTCATCTATTTATATATAAAGCCTGGTAGTGTAGTGGCCAAGCATACAAGACTCTGGATCTTGTGACAGGAGTTCAAATCTCCTCCGGGCTATTTTAGGGGGATTGAAAAATATGGTATTTAATCTATTTAAAAAAAAAGAAAAAACTGAAGAAGAAAAGGCAAAAGAATTAGAATTACAAAAACAAAAAGCAAAACAAACCCCACAAATCGATTTGTCAACTGCAAAATATCCAAAAGAAACTTGCGCAGTGTGTAGTCAGCCTGGCTGTGATAAGAAATGGGGGGGACAATACTGGCACAAGAAATGCCTAAGGTCTGTTAAAGGTATGGCAAGGGACATGGTATAAATTTATGCAAATATTTGTTCTTGATAGAAATCCTAAAAAAGCAGCAAGAATGCTTTGCGATAAACATGTTGTTAAGATGATTGTTGAATCTGCGCAGATTCTTTCAACAATTCATCATCTTTATGATTCACCACATAAACATCTAGTTTATAAGAAGACACACGATAAACACCCTTGTGTAATCTGGGCAGGGAAGTCTAAAGAAAACTATTTCTGGTTATTAGCGCATCTTCAGGAACTGATTAAAGAATATGAATATAGATATTGTAAACATCACAAAACCACAGAAATAAAAAAAATACTTGAAACTCCACCAAAAGGGTTATTGCCTGTGGGATTAACTGATTTTGCACAAGCAATTCCTGAAGAATATAAACAGAAAGACGCGATTAAAGCTTATCAAGAATTTTATAAAAACGAGAAAATGCATTTTGCTAAATGGACTAAAAGAAAGAAACCAGATTGGCTTTAGTTTTTTTTCTTTCTTTTTCTATTGCTCTTATCAAAAATATCGCCAACAATTTCTTCTAGAATATCTTCTATTGTTAATAACCCAATCACTTCTCCAGACTTATCAACAACAATTGCCATTAGAACAGATTTATCTTCAAAATCATAGAAAATATCTCCAATCTCTTTGTCTGGAGAAACATAACCTATTGGTCTAATTATGTCTTTAATTAACTCTTTACTTTTCTTTTCCTTTACTGCTCTTAAAACATCATCAACATCAACTATTCCAATAATATTGTTTTCATCTTCAAAAAAAACCGGATATCTTGAATGTCCAAACTTTGTTATGATATCAATTGCTTCATCAATCCTTAATTCTCCATTTATTATTTTCATTTGCTCTTTAGGAGTCATTACTTTTGTTACTTTGGTGTCTTCAAAGTCTAGAACTTTATGCATAATCTTTGCTGCGCCTCTGCTTAGAATTCCTTCTTCTCTACTTAGTGTTAATATTATTTTTAATTCTTCTTCAGAAATCTTCTTTTCAACTTTTGGTCTTATCCATTTACTTACAAGCCTTGTTATTGCAGAATAAAAAACAATCAAAGGATAGAAAAGAATTGAAAGATAATAGATTGGGATAGATACCAATAACGAAATCCGCTCTGCATTCTGTACTGCAAAGATCTTTGGAAGGATTTCTCCAAAAGTTAAAATAATAAAAGTCATAACTCCTGCAGAGATTGCAATGCCTTCAGAACCAAAAAGGTTTAGAAACAATCCCGTTGCAATGGCTGATGCAGAAATATTAACAATATTATTGCCTATTAAAATTGTAACAATCAATTTGTGTGGATCTTTTTTTAAAGTATATAGTGCTTTAGAACCAGGTTTGCCTTTATTTAAAAGAGACTTGACTCTTACAAAATATATAGACATTAGTGCTGTTTCTGATGCTGAGAAAAACGCAGACAATGCTACAAGAATAAACAATAATATTATCTGAAAAATGGTTTCCATTTATTTTACAAACCTCTAATATAATTAAGAATAAGAGAGTTTTTAAACATTATTTTCTATTTAAAAAATAGGGAAAAAATGGCAGTTTATAAACCTATATACTGCCTTATTCTTTGTTTTATTTTTGTGATATTATCTAGATAGATATTTAGTTTTTTTTCGGTTGTGGCCATCTGCTCTTCTGCATCTTTTACTTGGCCTGCAACAAAGAAACTTTCTGAGCCTAAGCCATTATATTTTAATAAGTCTTTTCTCACTACGATATATTCTTTTAAAGTATAAAAATATGCAGTATAGTTCTCATAAAGCCTATTAAATAAAACTCTTGTTGTATCATCCTTAAAATATCTTCTCCCATCAATTTCAAAATAGTTTTTGGTTTTTGCGCCAAGACTGTTGTTGTTAACTACATTATCTACTGCCTCGAGATGCCCCTCTAACCAATTTACATCCTTTGATCTAAAATCGCATCTCTTGATTACTGCAGTATCAGATTGCTTTTTTGTTTCTTTAATTATTGTTTCATCAATCTCAATATCTGTGTTACCAGAAGATTTTCTAAATATTTTCTTAAATATTGTCATCATTTTTTCACCAAATTCCTGTGTTTATTATCTTATTAAAAAGTATATATATTGTGCCTATAGTATTTAAATTATTATCTTTAAATAATGAATTTTTGTTTTTCTCTTAAAAAGCAGGCAGAAATTGAAAGCCCAGCTAAAAATCGCATTATAAATCAAACTTTTTAGCGATTTTCTCTTTCTGAATCAATTTTTTTAAATCTTTGGTTAAATCTATTGGAGAAACAGAAACAACATTAAAATCACATAGTCTATTCCAGCCAACATCTCCTTTATATCTTGGAAGAACATGGAAGTGTAAATGTTGAATACTCTCTCCTGCAATTCTACCAATACTGCAACCAATATTATAGCCTTCTGGTTCCATATATTTTTCTAAAACATAGACTGAAAGATCAATCATATCAAATATTTCTTTCCTTTCTTGACTTGTTAAATCAATAACTTGATTGACATGCCTTTTTGGAACAACCAGAAGATGCCCTGCAGCATATGGAAATTTGTTTGCTTGTAAAAATGATTTTTTTGTTTCTAGAATAACATAATCTTTATCTAGATTTTTAGAACAAAATGGACAATTCTCTTTGTGCTTTGTGCTTTCTTTTTCTTCAGTAACTTGAGAAACATATTCTTGTCTCCAAGGCGCATATAAAGACTTACATTTGTTTTTTACAATCACATCAATCATTCCTTATTAAATTTATAAATAAAAATGGTAATTAATACACCAATTGCTATGCCTGCAGAAAACCACGAGTTTAATAGAGAAGTAAAAATTACAAATATCGCCACAGCGATTGCAAAAATTTCATCCTTAGTTAATCTTTTCTTTTTATTTTTTGATTTCATATTATCCCCCTTTTAATTAAATTTCTCTTTTTCTATATCTTCTAATTTTCTAAAAATTATTTCTGGCTTGTTTATTGACTTTTCACTAATGTCAATTTCTGAACTTGTGTTATTGGTGTTTAGTAATGCTTTTATCTTTTCTGAAGACTCCGGAAGTATTGGCGAAAAATAAATTGAAAGTAATCTTATTATCTCTATACAATAATTTAATACATCAGTGTTACCGGTCTTCCATGGTTCTTTTTCATTTAGGTATTTATTGCCAATATCGGAAAGTTTTAATAATTCATAAAGCGCATATCTGAATTCACAATCATTATAGAACTTATCAATCTTAATAATCGCATCTTGAATTGTGGTTTCTAGTTTTTCGTCTCTTTTTTTTATTTCTGGGACTTTTCCTTCTTGTTTAGTATAAATAAAATTAAGGACCCTATTAACTAGATTGCCATAATTTGCAATCAGATCTTTATTGATTCTATCAAAGAACTCATCAATCATAAACTCTGAATCTTTTGTTTCTGGAAGAATATAGGTTAAATAAAATCTCCAATATTCTATTGGAATGCCACTGTTTATTGCCTTGTCTAAGAATATACCTATACCTTTGCTTTTTGAAAATTTCTGTTTTTCAAAATTTAGATATTGCAAACCCACAACATTATATGGCAAAACTAATTTTTTTTGACCAATAATTTGTCCTGGCCAAAAGATTGTATGAAATGGAATATTGTCTTTTCCTACAAAATAATATGTTTCAGTTAGTTTATCTTGCCATAATTCTTTTGCCTTTTCTTCTCCAATAAACTCTGCAGTTCCTGAAACATAACCTATAACATTATCAAACCAAACATAAAATACCTTGTCTTCATAGCCAGGTATTGGAATCTTAATTCCCCATTTAAGGTCTCTTGTTATACATCTTTCTTTTAACCCTTGAGCAATCCAGCCTTTTGCAAGAGCTTTAACTTGCGGTCTTAAATGTATATTGTTGTCTATAAAGCTTTCTATGTCTTTTGTAAGATCTCTTAAATCTAAGAATAGATGTTTTGTATCTTTAAAGACTATATCTTTAGTTTTGCAAACAGAACAAAAAGGAGTTACTAGTTCTATTGGGTCAAGAACAGAACCACAAGACTCGCACTGATCTCCATTTGCTTTATCGTAACCGCATCTTGGACAGGCGCCAGTAATATATCTATCTGCTAGACCTTTCTTACAGCTATTACAATACGGAATCTTTATGATTTTTTCAGTAATACATTTGTTATTATAAAGATCCAAGAAAAACTCTTGAACAATTTTGTGATGTATTTCTCTTGAAGTTCTTGAGAAATTATCATAGCTTATTAAAAAATCAGAATATAGCTTTTTGTGTACTTCATAAAAATGATCACATAACTCTCTTGGAGTTATTCCTTTTTCTTGAGCTGCAAATTCTGTAGCAGTTCCGTTTTCATCAGTTCCTCCGATAAATAAAACGTTATAGCCTTTTAATCTTGAATATCTGGAAAAGATATCAGCAGGAAGATGGCTACCAGAAAGATGCCCAAGATGTGGCACATTATTAACAAACGGTAATGCCGCAGTAATTATTCTTGTTTTCATGATTATTTAACTCCAAATACAATATATAAGAAATAAAAAGTTTAAAAAAAGACAGTATCTATATAAACTTTAATTTAAAGTAAAGTATATACGATAAAGACATCATTATTAGATAGATTATGGCTTTGATCATGTTCCATGCAATCAAATAAATTAAATACATTGTGCCTAATGGATTAAAGACTGTAAAATACGCAATTATTGTTAATACTGACTCAAATAAGAAAACAATTGAAATTATTCTAAATATTCTATATCCTGCAACACCAAATCTGATATTGTGTTTTGAAGTCGCAAGGCCCATAAAGATTATTGCAGAAACATTAATACAAAAAAGCAAGACTGAAACCACTAACATTGGTAGACTGCTTTTCATAATGTCTAAAACCGAAGACCCAAAAGATTTGGCAATAAGCATAATAATAAAATCTGCAAAAACAGTAAGCAATAAAACAATAAAAGGAGTCCATAGATAATGATAATACCCATTTTTTGCATACATATCTTTAAAGAAATTTCTACTTTCTGCTCTTTCATGATAAGTAGACTTGCCTTTTAAGTTGTTTGCAGGAATGGTTTCTAATACAAACCCGTTTCTATTTGCTTTTTCTGTAACTTCTTTTCTTTCGTGTGGTGTTATTTTCTTGGATCTTTGAGTGTTTGTTTTTGTAAACCTATTATTTGGATATTTATTGTTTCTTTTATTATTCATTAAGTATCACATCTATTTTATTAATAATTATATTTATTAAACTTGTGTTTTTAGTGGTTTTTTAGAAACTCTTTAAGTTTTTGCTCAATCAGCTCGTTTGCAATCTTTCCATCAACTAGTCCTTGAGTCTTTGCCATGAACCTGCCAATCAATAGGCCTTTTGCTCTTTCTTTTTGCTCTAAGACTTTTGAAGAATTTTCTTTTATTATTTCTTCTAGAATCTTATCTAAATTCAAATCTTTATTCGCATTTAAGATACCAGAGCTTTCAATAATTTCTTCCATAGTATTATTGGAATTATTAAAATCTAGATAGATATCAAATAGTTTTGATTTTGGAATTTTATTAAAGTCCTTATATGAGAAAAACTCTAATAACCCAACACTAGTAACATTCTCTAAATCAACTTTTCCGTCCCTTGAGAGGGTTGTCAGGTCCTCTAAAAGAAAAACTGCTACTTGTGTTGGATTTAATTCTGGATTTGCTTTAATTATTTTTTCAAAAGTCACTGCATAGTTATCTAGAACCATCTTATCTGCTAGTTGTTTATTAATTTTAAATTTGTCTAAATATAATTTTTTTCTTTCTTCTACAGACAAGGGCATATCATCTTTTGCTACTTTTAATAATTCTTCTGTAAAGACTATAGGCAAAAGATCAGTCTCTGGATACATTCTTGCCCCACCAATTGATAGAGGTCTTTGATATTCTGTGTTGCCTTCGATATTAACAATTCTTGTTTCTTTTGGTATCTCTTTTGAAAACAAATTTAGTCTTTCTTCAAGAACAACTTTTACGTGTTCTATTTCTTTCTTGTCACACATTACCATAATAAAAGAATCTTTGTCTGTGACTTTTAGCTCTTTTTTTATTTTATTAACTTCTGCTTCTGTTATGCCATAGTTTGGAAGCTCATCTGCGTGGAATAGGCCTTTAAGAGTTGTTTTTGTTTTTAGAATACTTGCAAGTTCAGTTCCAACTCTCCTGTTTGGCTGAACAACTTTACCAAGCAACTTAGAAAACCCAGGAACCTGAAAACCATATATTTCTTTTTTCTGTTCCAATGAGGCCTTTACTGCTTTTGAAGAAGTATTTTTGAAAATCTCAGTTATATTTTTTTCAGAAAGCGTTATTTCTTTTATTTTTCTTTTCTTTAATTCTTCTTTTAGTTCTATAAGATTTAATTGCCTTAATATTTCTCTGTCTATAATCTCTGGAATCATTTGCAGATCTTGACAGCCTTTTATCTCTACTCTTGAACCATCGGTAATTGAAACATTAATGTCTTGACGAATGGAGCCTAGGCCTCTTTTTACAAAGCCTGTGGTTCTAAAGAGTTGTCCAAGAAATAATGCAACTTTTTGAGTATCTTTGGGAGTGTGCATGTCGTGCCAAACAACCATTTCTATTAATGGTATGCCTAGACGATCAAGAGAATAGATTACTTCTGTGTCTTTTCTTTCAATCGCTCTTGCTGCGTCTTCCTCTAGAAGAATCTTATCAATTCTGACTTTTCCAAAATCAAAATCCAGATAACCATCTGTTGAAATCATTGCTGTTCTTTGAAAACCAGAAACATTTGAACCATCAATAACTTGCTTTCGCATAATTATTGATTTGTTTACTAGTTGTGAGTTTGTTAATTTTGAGATTATTACAGAAATCTTAAGCGCATCAGGATTTGTTCTAATTGGTGGCTGACAGTCTGCTTCAACTAGACAATTACAAGAATTATAGAAATAATAAATATTTGTTTTTGCTTTTTTTTGTTCCTCTAAAGCAGTTTTATCAAATTCTCCGGTCTCAGAATAGACTGCTCGAAGTCTTCTTTTTATAATTCTGTCTGGTTTTGTATTGTCTTTAATTAATTTTGATTTACATTTACAGAAAAGTTTACCGGTATCTAGCTGCTGATGTAATTCTAGACCACAGGCTAAACCAATCTTATTATAATCTATATTTTTTATATCTTTTAAATCCATAATCAGTCACTTATTTTTTTAATACTTGCCAATATCCGTTTTTATCGGACCCTATACGTTTTATTTTCTTTTCTTTCTTTAGTTTTTGAATTGCCCTAAATACTGTTGCAGGACTTAATTTTAATTTTTCGGATAATTCTAAATAAGTAATTTTTTTGCTTTTTATAATTTCAGATAAAACCCATTTAGATAAATTTACACCTTCATTTACACCTTCATTTACACCTTCATTTACAGGGACATTTGGTCTATAAAATATTACAGATAATCCATTTGGTTCTAATCTATATTCTACTTTTATTTTCTGTTCTTTACAATATTCGTTTATTCTTCTAAGCCCGGATCCCCAATTTTCAATATAATCAAAATAATATAATATTTGAGCAATGCTTGGATTTCTTAAAATTGATTTTCCTCTCCCTGAAAGATAATCTTTTATGGTGTATTCTTTTGGAAATTTGCCAGGGTTATATATTTCTATTCTGTCAGGATATATTGCAATTTCATTACTTTTAATTATTGTATAGTCTTTATGACAAAAAGAATTAATTATCGCTTCAAATAATGCTCTTTCGGGTATCTCTAATTTCTCAATTCTGTTTGTTTTTGTTAAATCCGCACTCCAATTTAAATGCTCAAAAAGATACTTTTTAGAAAATTCTATTAATTCAAAAATGTTCCCTTTCTTTAGACCGATATCTATAAAGTCTGATTTCTCTGATGTTTTAAATACTGCATATTGCAGTTCTATATTTGCTTTTTTTGAAAATAGTGCGTTTCCTGAATTTGATAACTTGTTTTTATTTAATAAATTTAATTTTATTAGTGTATCTTTTGTATTTGTAAATTTAAAATTTATCTTCCCATTTTGATTTGCATTTTTTATAAATTTTCTTAATAGAGTTATATTTACATCTTTAATTGCTGCATTTGAATATTGCTTGTCCCAAATAATGTCGCTTTGACTAATAATTCTAGTTTTTAAATTTTCAATATCTAATTGCTGATTTTGGTCGCTTACTCTAATATAGGCTCTTCCATATGCAAAATACAAATTTGAACTTCCAGTAAATTCTACAACAATACATTCTTTTTTATTTAAAATCGTTTTTTTAATATTTGGATGTATTTTTGGTTCTATTGCTCTTGAAATTTCACTAGCAACATCTCTTAGAGTGTCTTTTCCTATATTCTGACCAATAATCTCTCCATTGTCTTTTATGCCAAAATATAATTTCCCGGATTGACTTTTATTTAGGATTGCACAAATAGAAATAATTGCATCTTTTAATTCAGAGGTTGATTTTTTTAATTCTACTTTTTCTGATTCTTTAAGTGTCATTCTTTTTTCCCTATATTAAGTATCTAATGCATCAAAGTCTGAAGGAACTTCTTTTTTTGATATTTCCCCTGAACTGTTTTTTGACATATATTGTAAAATTTCTTCTTTTGTTCTAAATCTTGCTAAAGCAATTGAAAGCTTAATGTAAGCAACCTCTGGAAGCATATCGTGCTGGTCAAGATATTCGACACCTGCTTTAGTTATGCTTCTAAGATTAGAATAAACATTTCCATTTACTCTTCCAAACAAACACTGGGTTGTCATAATTACTATTATTCCTTTCTTTGTTGCTTTTTCTAGATATGGTAGCCAGTCTTTTGTTTTGTCTGTTAGTTTATTTGTTTCGTCGTTTGTTGGAACATGCCCTAGTCCTGTGCCTTCAATTATTAGGCCTTTATAACCTTTAGAAATATACCAATCAATAATCTCTGGATTACAATTTGGATATGATTTTAATATTGCAACACTATCGTTAAAAGAAATATCAAGCTTTGGCTTTTCTTTGGGAAGCAATTCGTATTTTTTTCTGTCTTTTAAAAATTCTGTTTTTCCTGTAAAGAAAACTCTTGCTACAGGCGTGTCATTAACTGATTTAAAAGAATCTCTTCTTGAGGTGTGCATCTTTCTAGATTTTGTGGCTTTAATGATATGACAAAAATCATCACTCATCGAGCCGTGCATTACTGTAAAGACTCCAGGTATTTTTTCTTTAATAAAGTGTGCTGCACAAACTAAATTCATCGCACCATCAAAGCTTGCTCTGTCTGGTGATCTCTGAGCACCAACCATTAAAACTGATTTATTAATATTTGAAAGCATGAATGAAAGAGCAGTGCCAGTCCAGGAAAGAGTGTCTGTTCCATGAGAAATAATTATCCCATCAATCTCTTTATCATTTAATTGCTCAAAGACTGCTTTAGCTATCTCTTGCCAGTCCTTATAGCAGATATCTTCGCTTGCCTTCTGAATAACAGGAACTA
>CAZGLB010000006.1:0-20043 GCA_964526365.1 uncultured archaeon | reverse complement strand
TTAATAATCATGTCCTGGACAAAGAGTTTCAAAATCTAATTCTCCAATAATATCTAAACTTTTTTCCATTTTCTTTGCTTCTGAACTTGGGAGGTCAACTCTTCCATGACCATCATAGAAAAGAGTGTCTCCTGAGAATAATATTTTCTTTAGAGAATCATAAATACAGATTGAACCACCAGTATGCCCTGGGGTGTGAATTATCTTGTATCTCTTTGGAAGCTTTAATCTTGCTAGACTAATTAACTTAGCAGTAAATCTTTTAACAATTACTGGATTTAAGACTGCTCCTTCTTTATTCATTTCAAAATAGTTAATTTCCTCTTTATGTGCATAAAATTTAGCTTTGGAAAACATACTAAAATTGCCTATGTGATCATAGTGAAGATGAGTAAAAATTACTGTTTTTATTGTGCTTGGATCCACTACACTTGTAAGTTCTCTTTCAACCATTGCTCTTTCTTGATAATTGCCGGTATCTATTACTAGATTTAAGGGCTTGATATAGTACATGTTAGAATCACATGCAATCTTATATACTTCATCATTTATTTTTTGTAACATTTTATTTTTCTCCTTTTTTATTAGTGTGTAAACCAAAAATTATAAACATTATCTTTTATGGAATCTAATCTACAAAAACCAAATCTCTCAAACTGGATTATTTCTCCAACTTTTAAAGTTTCTATCGTTTTTTCTGCATTCCCTTCTAGAAGTTTATGGTCTGGCATAAATATTGTTATCTTTGTTAATTGTTTATCGTCTGCTGGAAGAAAATGTATAATTTTCTTTTCTTCTGTGAAATTTTTGAAATTTAAATAATCTTCTGAATGGAATTTACCGGATTTTTCTTTTATGTCGTAGGTAAAATTTATATTGTCCATTAGTCTTACAAGAATTTTATCTTTAAAAGAATCAATATCTTCCTTTTCTAAGAAATAACTACCAGTGGACTTAAAATGTCTTTTACCAAGAGACAGACTTGGATGCATTTCTAAATCAAAGTCTTTTTTTAAATCTCCTTGTATTTCTATCTTTATTGGATTTTTTATAAAGAAGAATCTTTTTGAAGTATCATTTAGTATTCTTTTATTATATTTGATTAAAGTGTCCCAGGTTAATGTTGCACCTGTTGCTTTAGTAATCCCACTTTCAACAACTACTTGCTTAATTGCTTCAGGAGTAAATCCTCTTCTCTTAAGTGCTCTTAAAGTTGCTAGACTTGGGTCATCCCAGCCAATCAAATTTCCAGAATCTACTTGTTCTCTTATCTTTCTTCCACTAGTTTCTGTGTCTTCAAAATTAAGTCTTGAAAATTCATAGGTATAGGTATCATAAAAACCTAATATCTTTCTAATATAATGATGAAGCTCACTTGCCATCTCAAATTCAACTGTTCTTAATCTGTGAGTGATATTGAAATAACCATCCATTATTGGGTTTTGAAAATCATACATTGGATAGATATTGTATTTGTCTCCAATTCTTGGGTGCTTTGTATCAATTCTTCTAAAGATTGTTGGATCTCTCATTCTTGTGTTCTTGTGAGCCATGTCTATCTTTAATCTTAGAACTGCTTTTCCTTCTGAATAGCTTGGCAGTTCCTTCCAAAACTTTAAATTTTCCTCAATCGTGTGCTTTCTACAATCACATTCTTCTTTTTTATTTCTTTTTTCGCTTGCGATTTCTGGTAAGCAAAAGCACATATAGGCTTTGTTTTCTTTAATCAGCTTTTCTGCACAGGAAATAAAAAGAGCCATGTGGTCAGAAGCATACTGCACTTGATCCCATTTAACACCAAGCCAACCAATGTCTTCTAGCATGATATCATAGAACTCTGGAAGAACCTTTTCTGGATTAGTGTCTTCAAATCTTAGATAGAATTTCCCATTATATTGCTTTGCTAAAAGATAATTTAGTAAAATTGCTTTAGCATGGCCTATGTGGTAATATTTCTCTGGACTTGGAGGAAACGCAGTTATTACTTTATCTTCTTGCTTAATGTTTAGAAATGCAAAAATGTTTCTTTCAACCTTATCTTTTTTTTCAAAGAATTCAGGATTTAACTTTTCAAGCATTTGCTTTTGGGTGTCAATATCAAGAGCATTAATTTCTGAAAGCAGTGTGTCCAAGATTTCGTGCAATTCTTCTTGCTTTGTTCTATATTCTGGATAGTTTGCTAAGATTGCACCAAATACAAACTTCTTGTCTGCCTTTCCTTTATACTTAACAGCATTCTCTAAAACTAACTGTTTAATTGAATCGTTGTTTGACATATTTATCTTAATTATTTTACAATATAACTTTCAACTTTTGCTAAAAGCTCTTTGGCTTTTGCATTCGTTTGGAAGTGCTTTCTTACTGGCTCTATTAATTCGTTAATGTATTTGGCACTTGCTGCCTTTAAATCCATTGGATGTAGCTTTTTATCTACAAAGTCTTTTTCTAAATCTGAATATGTTCTGTAAATAACATTGCCACCAAACTTTTCTGGTCTTTCAACTTTAAATTCTTTTGTTTTTTCAAATATTATGTATTTACAATATTCAAGTACAGGATTATCTTGTACTATCCCTTCAGGACAATATGCTTTCTTGAATTTTCTATCAATTTCTTCTTTAGTGTCTGTCATAAATATTGCTGAATCAGGATTTGATTTTGACATCTTCTTTGCAAGTGTCGCTTCTATTCCTTCTAGGCCTTCTGTTTTTGGTTCAGTTAAACCCATAAGCATGTGATGGTGTATTGCTATTGGTTTTTTAAGACCAAGTTTAGGGAAAGTCTCTCTTGCAAGCATATTTACTTTTCTTTGATCCATTCCAAGTTGTGCGACATCTGCTTTAAGATTCCAAATATCTGCTGCTTGCATACATGGATAAAATATTTGTGCAGCAGAAAGCTCATCTTTATCTGTTCTACCCATAATCTGTGAACATCTTGTTACTCTTGCTACCGTGTTTAATCTTGCAATCTTTAGAACCATTAACCAATATTCTTGATCCATATTTTCGGAAGCCCAAAGAAACTCAACATCTTTCATCTCCATTCCTGATGCTTTCCAAACTTCTACAAAATATTCTCCAACGGTTTTTATTTTTTCAATATCCCCATCCATTTTGTTATTCATTAATGCAAACCAATCTGCTACCCAGAATTTAAAATGAATGCCTGCTTTTGTTAATTTATTAAAATTAATTGCCCTCATTAATCCTTGAGCAATATGAATTCTTCCAGATGGTTCAAAACCATCATAAGCAATAATTGGCTTATTGGTTTTTAGAAGCTCAATTAATTCGTCTTCTCCAATAATTTCTTCTCCAACTTCTTTAATTAATTCTAATCGTTCTTCAATTGTTAGAGTCATATGTATCTTTCTTTATATTTTGTATTTTTCAAAAAATAATTTTATTAAGTATATTACTGCAAAGGTAAAGATTAATTTTAGAAAATATAAACTAAATTCTAAAAATGTAAATTTTGTAATTACTGAAAAAAAACCAATGATTGCAATAACAAGAATTGCATAGATAAAGATTGTAGAAAATGTGTGTATTCTCAAATAGCCAACAGTAAAAAGTTCTGTAAACCAATCTAGTGGCTTTCTTTTAGATAATTGCATATATATTATATGTATAATTATATATAAAAATAGGTTGCTTATCTAGCTTTAGACAAGACGTGGTCAATCTTTTGCTTAAGAATTAATTTTGGTTCAAATCCTATAACTCTTCCAATTTCTCTGCCATTTTTCATAACAACAATACAAGGAACTTGGTCAACTCTAAACATTGTTGAGATTGGTTTATTTTCTTCGCTATTAATTTTAACAAACTTTACATTCTCTTGATATTCGTTACTAAGTTCTTCAAATGTAAGATTAAGTGAACGAGAGGGTCCAGAAAGTGTTTCCCAAAAATAAACAACAACAGGTATATCTGATTCAATTACTTCTTCTTCAAAATTGTGTCTATTACAAAGAATGACTGTCATACCTTTTTCCTTAATTATTTGATTTTATCTAATAAATATAAAATCATATATATTAAAAAACTTGCTATTTATAAAAAATGCACAAAATGGTTGTGATTGAAAAATAGAAAAATAAAGGATTTATCTAAATCCTTTAAACTTATAGTCTTTAGCTTTTGGTGGTTCGTTATTGCATTTTAAACAAACCTCTTCCCCGCTCTCTTCATCTATTCTGTGTCTTGTAACATTTTTACAATATTGACACATCTTTGTTTCGTATTTCATTTGTTATCACAATTTATTGCTTTCAATCAATAGATCTCTTTTGAAATATACTAATTGTTATATACTTATGAAAAGAAACATTTAAAATCGAATTTTTTTAGGAAAAACTAAGCTGGTCTGATAAAAAGGAGATTAAAAAAAATAAAAGAATAAGAAAAATAAAAAATTATAAGAAAAATAAACTCGTTAGATTACGATTTATTTCTTCTTTTTCTTTACTGTTTTCTTTGCTGCAGGTTTTTTTGCTGCTTTTTTCTTTGCTACCATTTTCTTTCACCCCTTTTCAAACTTTTCCTTCCCCATTTTGGAAAAATATTACATAATAATTATGATACAACATATATATAAAGGTTTTTATTTTTATATAAATGAACTGTTATTCATGTTTACTTTATAATATATGATGCAATTTACATGTCAGGGAATATACAATTTGTGTGATTTAACAACCAACAAAAAAACAAATGAAAGAAACCACATATCTGTGTTTTTATTTTTAAAATTTTAAAAAGATAAAATTTTTATCTCCAGTTGAAAAAATCTCAAATAAAAATAGAAAAAAGAAGATAAAAATTATTTTTCATCTTCTGCATATATGAAATTTAAATCTACTTTTTCATAATCGAATAGTTCTTCATCTTTGAAAAATCTTGCAATTTCTATATCTGCCGCAACTAAAGAATCAGAGGCATGTACAATATTACACTGACCACTTAAAGAATAATCTCCTCTTATTGTACCTGCAGAGGCCTCATAACCTCTTGTAACGCCACAAAGGTTTCTGACAACCGTAATAACATTATTTCCTTCAAGAACGCAAAGAATAGATGGCGCGCTTTTCATAAATTTCTTAATTCTTGGAAAAAATGGTTTGTTTTTAAGATGCGAATAATGCTCATCTAAAACTTCATCATTTAAATAAGTCATTTTCATTCCCACAATCTTTAGTCCTTTTCTTTCAAAAATGTGAAGTATTTCTCCAACAAGTGCTCTGTTTAATGAATCTGGTTTAAAAATCACTAGTGTTCTTTCCATTTTTTCATCTCCTCTTTTCTAAAATGTAAATTTTTCTATTAATCATAGATCCACTTGGTGTTGTATATGGTATTGGATTAATTAAGTCAAGCGCTTGATTTATCTTTTCTACCTCTAATAATTCAAAACCACTTCTTTCAAAAACGCTTTTATTAATTGGAATAATTTTATTATCATAAGTTTTTAACTCGGGGAGTATACAAACAATCTTTGTGTTTTTTGAAAGGTGCCTTGAAAGATTTTCAAAAACACTAAAATAAATTTCATTTAGTTCTTTAACAATTGCTTTAGCCTTATCATAGGAAAGAGCCTTTCTTAAAAATGGGCCCATATATGGTTCAAAGACAGAGGCATCTGCTTGAAATTTAGTGTTTGCAGAACTTCCTTTAATTATCTTGTAATGCCCTTTTAGTTTAAACTCATTAATTGCCCAAGAAACATTTTTATTACTTGCAGAAATCATTTCGGAATCGTTGTCTATTCCAACAACATTATAACCTTTAATTAATCCTTCTATTAAAAAGGTCCCGGTTCCACAGAATGGATCCACAAAAGTCTTTCCTTTCTCCAAACCAAGAAGATTAATCATTATTGAAACCAATCTAAAAGACGTGTTATACATTTCTTTAATTACTGGTCTGTTTTTATCTTTGAAAATATTATCCTTAGGATTAAAGCAAGATATTGTTTTTGCAAAATAAAAATGGTTTTCGTATCTTACTACAAACAACTCTAAACCAGTATCTATTCTCCAGGAAAAATAATTATCTGGATTTGCAACGTGATTTCTATTTAATTTTGATTTATGTGAAGAATGAGTTATTGGTTTCTTATAAACTGCCTTTGCTCTATCTTCCTTAAAGCTTATCTTTAATGCATCTTCTACAATCCCCATTTCTTCTTCAGAAATATCTATGCTAGAAATAGTATAATTGAATTTTTTTGGTATATCAAAATTCAGTTTGTCTATTATATCTTTATTTGATTTAATTTTTGTTGTCTTTAAATAAATCTTAGAAACTCTTACAATGCCTCCAAGCTCTTTTGTTAATCTCTCAAATTTTTGTTCTTTATTAAATTCAAGAATTAGATATTTTTCAGAATTAACAATAACCGAATAAGGTGTTTTTTGTTTTTGCAAATATATTGCAAGCTCTAATTTTGAAAGAGTGCTGTCTCTTCCAAGCAAGAATAAATACATGTTTTTTCAGTTGTAGAAAGATAATAAAAGAAGAAATGATTTTATTTCTTCTTTCCTGGAGCTGCGCCCTTTGCAGGAGCTGCGCCTTTTGCTGGAGCGCCGCCCTTACCTGCTGCAGGAGCTGCAGGAGCTGCACCTTTTGCTGGGGCCCCTCCTTTTGCTGGAGCGCCACCCTTACCTGCTGCTGGTGTTGCTGCTGTTGCTGTTGCATCTGCTGCCTTTGGTGCGACTTCTTCGTCTTTTACCTTTGATTTTTTCTTTCTTACAGTTCCAACAGATTTTAAGTTATCTTTGTTCTTTTCAACAATAACTTTCATCTTACATGGAAACTTAGAATTCATTCTTTCGAAAAGATCTTTAACAAACTTAACATTTGCTTCATCTACAAGTACACTATAAATCTTTTGACCAGTAGTTACTCTTGAAGCCCTACCTACAACTTTTCCAAAAGGACACTGACTCATTCCTGTCTGAATTCTGTCTGCGTGTGCTCCTTGTGCTTGTTTATTTTCTCTTAAGAAGAACTGAGGATAAACTCTTACCTTCATGTAATAGTTTGCTGCAGTTAATTTCTTGTTTAATTGTCTTACAACACTTTGTCTAACAGCTTCTATTGCATTATCTCTAATTTGAATCTTTTCCTTAGTTACATAATGTATAACATGAGTATAGTTTTTTGTGCCTGTGCCCATGTGAAACTGTCTAATCTTCAAACCTGGTACACCACCAATAAAGTTCTTTTTATGAACCTTTACTGCAATTCTTGTGTATGCTCTTTTGTTTACTCTTGGACAATAACAATGTCCTGGTCTTAATCCCATATCATTTCACCTTTATAATAAAAAATAGATAAATTTGTCGAAATATTATCTGTATTATATAAATATATTTATATAGAAACATATTTAAATAAAACATTTTATTTATTTTAGAAAAAGTCTCTTAAAAGAAAAAAGAAGCCCTTGTTAAAAGAGCGTCTTCTTCTTTTATTACATTTCTTTTTGGGGAAAGAAAAGTTTTTGGGGATAAGCTCCTCAAAAATATTATATAAAAGAAGAAAAGAACAGGGACCTGTTCTGTTAAACAGTATGTTTCTCTTCTTCCTCTTTTCTGCCTTGTATTCTATTCTTTGTGGAATTTGGTAATAGATTTAACCGTATATCTTATAGCCCTAAAATCTTTATATATTCTTGTGGGTAGGCAATCCTTACCAAAAATTAGAAATCGGTTTGATTTGCAAAATATACATAATAAATTCTTTGTTTTTTTGAGGTTTTTGAGGGTTTTTTGTAAAATTACCAGGTAAACCTATCGCCTATTGAAAAGTACTTTTTGTCATATTTTATTGGCAATTCTAGAACATACCTACATTTTCCTCTTGGTTTTGTGGTTCTAAAGGGTTTAAGTTTAATCTTGATGTCAATAACCTGCTTTTTGGAGTCCAAAAACACTATGTTAATAGGAAAGAACACAAAAAACATATGTATGCTTGCACCAATTTGTGTGTCTCTTTCTAGATCAAATATAAGCCCATAATCAAATTTTGACTTTCTTGAAAACATTAGACCTTTAGCTCTACTAAAGATATTATCTGCGATTTTGTGCTTTTTTATAATTATTTTCTTTTTAGAAATGTTTGTTATCATATTTTTCACATAAAAAATTATTCAGAAATATTATAGGTTATTTCAAAACCCTCATTCTTTTTTTGAATCACAAAATCATAGAAGGTTGGTTCGCTTACTAAAATGGTATATTTTTCACAATCAGAAACGCAGTTCTTTTCTAAGAAATGAGTATTGGTAGTTGTATTTTCAGAAATATATGTAGAACTAATTGCCTTAAGAGTAATTATGTGTTTTAACTCTACATTTTCTGTGTTGTTTTTTAACATATATTCTATGGTATCAACAATTACTTCCTCTGCATCTGGTTTTGGAATAAAGGTTTGAAACAAAACTAAAGTAATCACAAGCAATATTGCCATATATTTGACAAGATTTATTCCTCTGTCTTTCTTTATTATATACATTACATAGGCTGTAAAAGCCCCTAACAAAATTGCAATATAAAGAACGAAATTATCAAAAAACACCCTTGTTATTATTGTGTCTGTAGAATACCATAAGAAATTGCTACCAATAACATAATCAATATAAAGTAATACAAAGATAAACAGGAAATAAAAGAAAATAGAAAGATTAAATAAATTTGCAAAATAAAGTCTGTTTCTAGATTCGCTTTTAAATAATTGTATATCTTTTGAAATATTTTCTAGAATCTTTTCATAATCAATAGTTGATTTTTTTAATACTTCTAATAATGACAGGGTGTGCGTTATTAATGGGCTATTAATATTATAGTTAATTGAGAATAACGCCTCTTCAAAGCTTTCCCCCCAAGATACTCTGTTTGATAGTCTTTTAATTTCTGAATTAATGCTACCATAGAAATTATATTCAGAGATGTTAGATAAAGCTAAAGATAAATTCCTTGATTTTTTATATTCTTTTGAAAGATCATACAAGAAGTAATTAAATTCTGTATCTACTGCTTTTCTTTTTTCTAGTTTTATATAATATTCAATTAAAAAACCAAAAGAGCACACCGCAACTCCAGAGAAAAAAACTACAAAATAAATATTACTAGTTACAAAAAAACGATTTGCAATAAATATTATTAGAAAACCGCAGAATAGTCCTGCAAGCTCTAATAAACTATATTCATTATTATAAATAAAGAGATTAATCTTCTTTAATAACTCCTTATTATCTATTTTATTCATTATTCACCTATTTATGCAATATAAAAATTAATATTAGTTCAACAACAGGAAAGGCAATTGCTATAATAAAC
Organism: uncultured archaeon; assembly: GCA_964526365.1. Taxonomy (GTDB): domain Archaea; phylum Iainarchaeota; class Iainarchaeia; order Iainarchaeales; family CSSED10-239; genus JAKQTP01. The sequence continues at coordinate 10,697 of CAZGLB010000006.1, read as the reverse complement.
AATATATTTCTTATTGAATCTCTATAAAATGGCATTAAAAAAACACTAAATATCAATATAAATATTAAAAAGAAAAGGAAAATATTAATTTCAAAAAGCAAAGTTATTTTGCTTCTTTTTCGTTCTTCTTTTTCTTTTCTTAGATGTTCCGTAGAGTCCAGATAATCTGAAATAACTTTTGATAACGCTGCTTTGTTATCAAGTACGTCTACTAATTTTGAGAAAAAATCATATTCTTGTTCAGAGTAGGTGCTATTACATATTTGTTTTAATGTAGCTTTCAAATTATTATTTAAATCCGCCATTGCAAGAATTTTTTTAGACTCATCAGTTAAAAGCTTATTTGTCTCTATTTTTTGAAACAATAAAAGCACATCTTTAACACTCATCTTTGGATCTTGTAAAACCGATAAATGCTTAATACTGGTTTCTAGCTCTTCTTCTAGTTCTTTCTTATTAGAATTAATAAGATAGTGAGGATATCTATAGAGGGTCATAAATATAAATCCCGCAAAAGTAAAAGAGATAGTTATAGTAATAAGAAAGGTAAAAATTGTAAATAATATGTTTAATTTAAGCATAACAAAAATCATCAAGAATTCCAAACAAATTCCAAATAAAAAAGACAAGAATAGGCAGTTAGATAGATATGTTTGGATATTTTCTTCTATATCGGTTATTGTTAATAATTTTGTGAGTTCTTTAAACCTTGGAGCTATATATTTAGATATTTCGCCAAAGAAAAAATTTGAAATTCTAGATAAAAACTTTCCAAACATTCTTTTTTCTCCATTAGAATTCTTCTGAAATATTTAGTTTTCTAAATAATAGATCTTTATTATTATAATAGTCATTTACTATATTATTTAAATCCAAACTATCTGTAATTTCTGAATCTACAAGCCATCTTAATAATCTCTTGTGCTTATTGTATTCTATGATATTGATGTTTGTATGCTCTAAATTTATCTTAAATTCAGATTTTTTTTTGGAATAGTCGATAATAGAATATACTTGGCCATTATTCATTTCAGAAACATTTGTTATTTGCATTTGCTCAATATTATTTACTTTGGCTCTTTCTAGGTTTATTATTATTGTTTTCTGACTTATTGCTTTTGCTTTTTCTAAGAATTTTCCTAAAATATTTTGATCTAAATACAACATTGAGAAATCATACCATTTTATTTCAAATAAATCCTCTGTAAAATTATCTAAGATTATATAATCTGAACCTTGAGAAAGAACTTGAGAAATTATTATTTTCTTGTTTGAAGCAATATTATCTAGAAGTAATTTTTTTATCCAATTTTTCTGAGGAAGCTTAAGATTATCAAAAGTTTGAATGCTTGTTATCTTCTTATCAGGATAAAACTGAGAAAGTGCAGAAAGTAAAATGTTAGCGTCTGTTCCAACAAGTACAATTTGATAATCTTCATCCATTGCTGTCCAAATATACGAATATATGTCGTTTGCTCCAATTCCTAAATTAATTAGATTAACTGGAGTTAATGGATCTTCTAAATATTTCTTTATAATAAAAGACGAACCCTTGTTGCTTATGTCTCCTACAGAATATAAACCCTCAACTTTATAGCCATTTGGGAGATGCCCGTTTATGATAGGCTGTGCAGAATTTACTTGTAACCCCATTGCTTTTGTTAAAGATAAAACATACTGATTGAGTTTAAATATATTCTCAAACTTTAGATTAGTTTCTAAACCCCCATACTTTAAATGATAAACAACAAGTGGCATGTTCTCTCCTGAACAACTAATTTCAATTATGTTTTTGTCTTCTAAGATTGTAGACAAAAAACCAAAACCAGAAAAGTCTCTTTTTATAAAATTAAAATATAATTTCTTTTCTAAATCTGTTAGATTATATGGAATCTTGTCAATTGTTAGATCAAATATTTTCTGTATATAGTTGTTTATTGTTTGTTTATCCCCTTTAAAAGACATATAATTTGAATCTATAGAATCTAAAAAAATCTTTTTTATTTCACGATATACTTCTTCTTGAGAGGAATTTAGTTCTGGTTGAATAATACTATAAACTAGTCCTTGATTCATCATGTAATTGATATTAACAAAAGTAAAATCATCAATATTATATTTTTCAGAAATATGTATTTTATCAATATCTGAAATTTTTGGTTTTATATATTCTTCTTGGGGAATTTGAGATTTAGAGGCCTTGGTTTTACAATCATCCATTTCTTTAGGCTGAATTTGTAATTCTGGTTCTTTTGTTTCGGTTTTTGATTCATAATCTGTTGGTAAAATATAATCAAACGGGTCTTTTGGTTTTTTTTGTACTGCTGTTGGTTTTGGAGATTCTAATAATGGTTCTGGAATAATTATATCTTCCATTAACGCATCTTTAAATTCTTTTGGAGATTTTTCGGTTTTTACTTTTTTTTGAGTTCTTTTAGAAAATATTGCGTCTTCTATCTGTTTATTTGGCTTTAGAGTTTTTTCATCTATAACAAAGGAAGAATTTCGCATTTTTTTTGAATGTGGTTTTTGTTCACGACTGGAAAACTCATTTGTTATTACAGAAGAAATATTTGTATCATCTTTTATTGAAATTATTTCTGGAACTTCAATTTCTTCAATTATTGCATAAATTGGCTTTGGTTCAGGAGTTAACACAAGCTCTGGTTTACTTGGAGTTTTTGCTTGTATAGCTTTTGCATTCTCTATCTTTCTTTCAATATTATCTATTTTTGCATAAAGATGAGAGACTCCACTAGCTTTTATTGGAACCCTTTCTATCTTTGGCTTATCGTCTAAAAAACTAATTGATTCTAAGAATGGTTCTTCTTCTTCTACTTTGCTCATTTGTTTAACTAGTGCTTCTAAAAGATAATCAACAGTTTGTGTGTTTTTTTCAACAACGTTATCAAGATGAGAACTCGTAATTCTTTCATTAGTTTCGTGTAATTTACTAGATATTACTTCTAGTCTTTTTTTTTCTATTTCTAATTTTAAACTATTATTTAAATTTTCTTTTTGTGAAACTAAATTTTCTAGATTTTTTTGGTATTTAATATCTAGATCGCTTTGTGCTTTGTTTTTTATTTGGGGTTCAAAGCTACTGGCAGTTATTGAATTGCCATGTAATTTTAATTTAGAAATATTCTTTACTTTCTGTTCATAGTTGTCTGCTTCTTTAAAGTTTTCTAAAGTTACATTGAATTGTGGCTTTATAGTTGTTATCAACTTATTTGGATTATCCGTATCTTTAATCCTTTCTATTTTTTTTAATTCAACCATGGTTCAAGATACCAAAATATATTTATAGCAAATAATAAGGACATTATATTTATAAATATATTTTAATAATGCCACTATATAAAAGAACTAGCAAAGTTGCCTAAAAATGCAAGAACATTAAAATAAGTTAATACCCCTATAATAACATACGCAATTGTTAAAGTTATAATAAACGGAATTAAGGGAGAAACCCACACTCTTTCTATATTATTTACTTTTGCAAATTTCTTTAAATCATAAAGTTGTTTTTCTGGAGAACAGTTTGGTTTAATGATTGTTTCTGAAATTAGCTTATTGTTTCGAATCTTATATTTTTCTAAAGGCGTATAGAAATCATTAATTTTTGCTAATTTCTTTGGAAAACCAAAACACATCAAAAGAAAACTCTCCCAAATCGGTTTTTTTGGAATATTACCAACAAAAAGATTATAGAAGAAAAATGAGATTGGTAAGACTAAAGTTAAAACTGTTGCCATCAAAAATACAAATGGAGCAAATAACACAGAGATTCCACACATTAAACTCATTGCCATAATCGCTAGAAGATCTCCTTCTCCAATATACGCATAAGCTGTGAATTTACCAAGAACATAGATTATTGTTAAAAATGCATAAGAGATTGCAATCTGCAAAATATACATATATAAAAAACCGTTAGTCAAACCAAAGAATATAAAATAAATAAAACCTATAGCAGAAAGAACAAGAAGAGGGACAATGTTAATTTCTCTACTTTTTAAATCTTGATAGCCAAGATAAATTAAACAGATAAGCCCTAAAAAAAACATTGGTAAAAATAATAAATTCATATACTTTCTTCTTTTAATTTTTTAGATTTTTTTGATTTTCTAGAACCTATTGCGGTTCTGGTTAAATGTAATAAATCGTCATATGCTTTTCTTTTGGTTATCCTTGCAGTTGATCTTTCAAACAACTCGTCTGTGTATTTGCCAGGTGGTCCAAAAGAAATTATTTGTTTTTTTGAAATCTTATTTAAGATTGCTTGATTTTGAGAAGTTACATTGGTGTCTTCTATAATAGTTTTTGAAAGATCTAGAGTTAAAACCCCACTACCAATCCTATCAACATAATCTGTACCAGAACCAGCAGTTACAAAGTTTGCCATCTGTGATAATTTAATAGTTGCTGCAAACTTATACACCATATCATAACTTTTCTGATCAATCTTTTGATTTAATCTATCTGCAATGCTAGAAAAGCCGCCGATATTAAATGCTCTGTGCTTTTGAACATACCAAAGTGTTTCTCTAACTGTTTTTATGAAAAAAGAATCATACATATAATATGAAAGATAACCAATCATACCATTATATGCTTCCACACCAACTTTTTTTTCTTTTATAAATTTCTCAAGTTTTGATAATCCCATTTTATAGCTTGCAGAATTATTGATTAAACCAAATGGGTGCGTTATTACAAATAAATAGTCTTTTCTTTCACACATATCGTATATTCTTTTCATAGAAACATTTTCTTCAAAGAAAACATTATAGCTATAAATGTCTTCATTTGGTGCATAAACTAAAACTTCGCCCATATCTGTATTGATGGTCATTCCTGGTATCAATATATTATTTTTTGGTTTAGCAGAAAGTAAATCAAAATATGCTTTTTTTGGTTTTTTATTTGCATTCTCGGTTATTGCAGTTCCTAATAATCCGTTTTTGTTAACAAATTGCCAATATCTTTTACTTGATTGCTTTCTTTTTAGAAAATGTGTATTTAAGTCTAAATTATATGCCATTAAATCATCATTTCAATTTTACTCTTGCATCAACTATATACACTTCATTTTCTGTAAATATTACTGGATTTAAATCCAATTCTAAAAGGTTTTTATCCTTTGCTAATTGTGAAACTTTTGTTATCAATTGTATAAGTTTTGAAACATCATAGTTTTTTCCTCTTGCAGAAAAATATTTACTTACTTTTGTGGAATAAACCATTTTTTCAATTTCTTCTTTTGTGACAGGTAAAACTCTTATACTTGTGTCGTCTTGAATCTCTGTATAGATTCCACCTTGACCAAAAACAATAACTTTCCCAAACTGGGCATCTTCATTTATTCCAATAATCAACTCTAAACCTTTTACTTGTTTTTGAATAACAATCTTTCCTTTAACTTTTTCTGTTTTTAAAGTATTTAAAAGGCTTTCAAAACTTGAAATTAATTCTTCTTTTGAATTTATATCAGTAATTATTGCTTTACTTTCAGTCTTATGTATCAAATTAGAACTAATCTTAAGAACATATGGAAAATACTTATATTTCTCTATGTCTGTTCTTGAAGAAACAATCTTTGAATCTAGAACAAATATTTTCTTCTTAATTAGATAATTTAAAGAATCTACAAAGTTTAACCATGCCATTTTCTTTCCTTCTTTATAAAAATAATGTTTAAAAACCCATATATACCTATAAATATATATATTATAAATATATCTAAATTCTTTTAAAAGTTTAGATTTGATTAAAAGAACACTTATTTAAAATATTTGTGTTTTACTATTTAATTATTATATTTAACATGTTTCTAATTATTAGACACATTTTACAAAAAAAACAAAACAAAGGAGAGAAAAAAATGAAATTACAGTGCCTAGGGGCAGGACAAGAAGTTGGAAGAAGCGCCCTATTATTGAAAGGCAAAAACGACAACCTATTATTGGATTATGGTTTAAAACTTAATCCTACAACACATGTAAAAAGCGATATGGAATTGCCAACAAAGACTGAGCACCCTAAACCAATTAGAGAGCCATTAACAGGAATAATTCTAAGTCACGCACATCTGGACCATTCTGGAGCAATACCGTCATTATACAAAGATTCAAATGTGCCATTATTTCTTACAGAAGCCACTTTAGAACTGTCTAATCTTTTATGGAAAGACACATTAAAAATTGCAAAATTAACAGGAGAAGATTGCGGGTTTAAGCCTCAACAGGTTGATGACACAAACAATTCTGCATTCTATATTGATTACAAAATGCCAGTGCAGATATCTCCAAACACAAAGATAACTTTCTTTGATGCAGGACATATCGTTGGTAGTGTTATGACTCTAATAGAAATGGACAAGAAAAAGATACTTTATACTGGAGACTTTAGAGCAACAGAAAGCCAAATGTTTAGAGGTTATGATAGAAAGTTACCACAAGTTGATGTTTTGATTACAGAAACAACTTATGGAGATGCACCACACAAAAATAGAAAAGAACAAGAGAAATTATTAGTTGATGAAATTAAAGAAACTCTTGATAACAGAGGAATTGTTATTCTTCCTGCATTTGCTATTGAAAGATCTCAAGAGCTTGTAAGTATTCTTGATAGATATAATATTAAGGTTCCAGTCTATCTTGACGGCATGGCAAAAAAAGCAACAACCATTTTTGCACAACACCCGAACCAATTTGTGGATTATCCAAGATTTAAAAAAGCAGTAGACAGAATTGAGTTTATTAAGAATCAAAAGAAAAGAGAAAAGATTATTGCTGAAAACACGTCTTGTATAATCATAACAACAGCTGGTATGCTTGAAGGTGGGCCAGTTCTTGGTTATATTAGAGACTTAGGAGACGACCCAAGAAATAAGATTATCTTAACAGGTTACCAAGTTGAAGGCACAAACGGCAGAAGACTGTTTGATAAAGGAAAACTTTATATCGATGGAAAAATTTATAGCCCAAGAGCAAAAGTAACAAAGCACAGCTTTTCTGCACACGCAGATAAATTAGAATTACTGGAACTTGTAAAAAAAGTTAATCCAAAGACAGTAGTCTGTATACATGGAGATAAAGACGTAACTTTTGATTTTAAAGCAGAAATTAAAAAACTTGGGATTGCTGCAGAAAATCCTGCTGTTGGAGACATAGTTGATTTAGACTAAAGATAATTTATGAAAAGATTTTGCCCAAAATGTGGAAAGAGCGTTCCTGAAGAAAAGATGATTAATAATTTTTGTTTAAATTGTTATATCGAAGATCATCAGATAATCTCTGCTCCAACATTTGAAATAACTTATTGCCCTAAATGCAGTAAACTTAAATATGCAAGAAGATTCTTTGATAATACTGAAAACTTAGAAAAAGAATTAACAAAGCACATAAGAATAAAAGACATAGAACAGGCAAAAGCAAATGTTGCTCTAGTTCTTGATTTTGAAAAGCACGAATATTTTATTAAGGTTCTTGTTAAAGCTTTAATTGCTAATTCCATTCAAGAAATTGCAATGGAAAAAGACGTTTCTTTAAGAGTTGAGCCTTGCGAAACTTGTTTAAAAGAAGCAAGTAATTATTATACAACAATTTTACAACTAAGATTTGATACTAAAGAACTGCTTAAAGAACTTCAGCCAATATTAATTAAACAAATTGAAAATCAAGTAAAAACTATTGATGCCGCAGAAGGCAGTAAGAACAAACCTTTCTTTATTTCTAAAACTGTTGAACAAAATACTGGCGTTGATGTTTATCTAAATGATATAGATCACACCGAAAAAGTTAGAAAAACCTTACTTTACAATAAACATGTTAAGACCTGGCAGAAGACAAGAAGCTTAATTACTGCAGATAAAGACGGTAGAAGGAAATACAGACACACTATCTGTTTACATTATGGCGTGTTGCCAACAGATACCGAACCAAAAGAACTAGAAGAAATAGAAAATTAAAATAGTTCTTTTATTATTTTTATTTTGTCTCTTTTTGCAACAATTAATATTTTTTGGCCTTCTTTTAGAATGTCTGTATCTTTATAAACATTAAATACTTTGTCTTTGTAATATCCAATAATGTTGCTTTCTTCAGGTAATAATTTTTTAAACTGAGGAATATGTAATCCTGTATGTTTTGTGTCTTTTTTGATTTTAAACTCAATGATTTCTGCATCTCCCATAGAGAAGAAAGACATATCTAAGATGCCTTTTTCTGCAATTAGTTGTGCTACAAAACCTGCAGCTGCATAGTCTGGCTGAATAACATAATCTATCTTTAATTTATCAAACACTTCTGTTTTATAATTTATTTTTCTTAACATTACTGCAACTTTTCTTATTCCAGATTCTTTTGCTATTAACCCAACAACTAAATTTAATTCGTCATTATCTGTTAATGCTACTAAAATATCTGCATGATCAAAGCCTGCTTTTTTTAAAACCCCAATATCTGTTGCGTCTCCAGTGATTGTCACAACATCTGTATCATATGCTAAAGTTTTTGCTATTGCTGCATCTTTTTCAATAACTACAACTTCGTGGTCTTCTGAACTTAATAAAGTTATCAAATGTTTAGAAACATTACTTGTGCCTACAATTATTATATACATCTTATCTTCCTCCTACTTTTTGAAATAACATTCCTATCAAACCAAAGATTGGAATGATTTCTAATCTTCCTACCCACATGTTTAGTATTAATACCAATTTTGGTATTATTGGCAAACTATATTCTGCAATACCTATTGGAACTCCAACATTTCCTTGTGTGGAGATTACTTCAAATATGCTTGTACTTAATGGATAACCATACGTTGTTAATATTAATACTCCAAAAATTATAAAAAACACATAGCTTGCTATAAAGAAATATAAATATCTAATTTCTGAATTTTCAATTGCTCTACCATCATATTTTCTAGAAATGTTTGAAAGATCCGGTAGCCTAATTTCTCTAATTTGCCAAATTATAGATTTCCCTAATAACAAAAATCGTTCTTGAGTTATTCCACCAGCAGTTGAGCCTTTTTCTCCACCAATAAACATTATTAATACTAATAAAAAGAAAAGTATTGGTGCAAGACCCATAATCATTTCTGGAGAAAAGATTGTAAACCCCCCACCTAACGCACCTACAATTAAACCAACAATGTGTTGCCAAGTTTGTGTTTTTAAATAAAATTTAAATAAAATTACTAAAATTAAAATAATAAAAGACATGGACAGAAATTGCGGATCTTTAAAATATACAAAAGGGTTTTTTGCTTTATAAACTTTATAGTGTGTAAAAAAAGAAATTGCACCTAATAAGATTATAAAAGAAACTGCTAATTGAATATTTGGATTATAAACGTAATCTGGATTTGGCATATCGTGGCCTGTTGTAGAAATTGCAGACATAGAGTAAGCCACAGAATTAAGAAGATCCATACCCATTACTAATAATAAAATTATTCCAATAACTGTTAGAACAACATAAATTATCCATAAAGCTTTAATTGTGCCTTTGTATGATGGGCTTATTTGATCATGACCTTCTGCTTTTGCGATTTTTTTGGAAGTAAATATGCCGGTGTTTAATATTCCATAAAATGCAATCAATACAATTCCAATTCCTCCAATCCAGGAAAGAAGGGCTCTCCAAAGATGCCAGCTTGTTGTTTTTACAAGGTATGGTAAAGTGGTTGTTCCTGTGGTTGTAAGAAGAGACATTGTATCAAAAAAGGAATCAATGAAATTATATCCAAAAACATAGTATGGAAGAGTTGCTAATGCACAAAAAATTAACCAAACACCACACACAATTAATAGATAATGAACTCCACTCAATTCTACAAAATCGTTTTTTGGAATTAATTTATATAAAGATAAACCGATAATAAAGCACACAAAAAAAGAAATCAAATAACTTATAATAAAACTTGTTTGCTCTTTTAATATTATTGAAATAATTAAAGGTATTAAAAATACAAAACTACTATAATATATAATTTGGCCAATATTCTTTAGAACCAAATTACTATGCCATTTTGTGTAATACATTTTTGCCTCTAACAGTTATAGTGTTATAGTAATAGTAATCTAAAATATATTTAAATGTGTTTGTTTTTATTAATCTATATTTCTATTTTTAAAATTTGAACTAATAACATTAAAATACAAATAAAACAGAAAGAAAAATAATAAAACCATGGTTTTTTTGTTTTATATAAATAATATAAAACTGCTGTTCCAAAAAATATACTAAGTGTATAAACCATTATTGGGGATTGATAAAAGAAGATTCCAATTGTAACAAAAGTCGTAGCTAAAGGAACTACAAGATATGTTGCTTTCCAGAAATCAGGCAATTTTGATTTGTGTAAAATTAACCAAGAAATAAAAAAAATAAATATTAAAAATAACAGGCGCATTACTCCTGGAATTATCATATAGGGGGAATTTTCATTTAATTGTACAAATAAACCAAACAACCTGCGTAATATTCCTTGAAAAACTGCAGCTAATAGGAAGGTCAAAATAAGAAGAAGATAACCAATAACTATAATTCCAATACCCAATATTATCTTTTTTAGAATTGGATTTTTAAATAATTTTGAACTCATTATTTTCTCATTTTTAAATTCTTTCATACAGGTCGGGTGGGATTCGAACCCACGATCCCAAGCTTAGGAGGCTT
>CAZGLB010000005.1:0-27313 GCA_964526365.1 uncultured archaeon | reverse complement strand
AACTTTCCGGAAATCGCCGGAACAGAACCGGAACTACTTGTTTTTAAGTAGTATTATATTAGTAATACCGTATCTCTTAATCTCTATTATCTCTTTTGTTTCTAGAGATTTAAGATTTCTAGAAAGGCTAGATTTTGGTATTTTTAGTTCTTTTAAAAGATAATGTTGAGTCACTATTTTTTTAGAATTTAGTATATCAATTATTTCTTTTTGTCTATCACTTAATTCTTCTAGTAAGGTATCTGTAACTTGTTCTGGCTCTTTATTATTTCTGTGTTTTTTATTTTTAAAAAATAAAACCAAAAAACACATGGTCGCAATTATACCAAAAATCAAACCAACCCAAAAATAGTTGTATGTTTCTTTAAAATTATTTTTTTTATATTGTATCTTTATTTGTATATTTTGATCTTGCCCTGTTGATATAATTTGTATTCTGTTATCTTTATTAGTTATTCTAACGGGGTTTGGAGAATTAATATAATTAATCTGAATGTTTTTAGGCAAGAGAATAGCGCAATAATAGTTTTCAAATAGGAGTTTTTAATTCAAACAACCAATTTTCTTTATTCTTGCTAGTTAAAATATCTGTTTCAGAAATCAAAAAATTTGGATAATCCGTTTCTCCTGAGATTAACACGTGCCCATCATCTTGAATATCAAATTCTAAATCTCCAAGATATTGTGAATAAATAGGATTTAATAAAAATATAAATAGAAAGATAAAAATTAATTTTTCTTTAATCTTTATCATTTACCTTGCTCCCTTAAAGTACTGATAGGTTTCTTCATAGCATTTATGTCTTATTTCTGCAAGCGAGTGTTCTTTTGAAACTGTAAAATCATAATAAAGGTATACATATTCTTTATCAGATATTAATTTTGGATTTATTGTGTATTTTGGATAGATTTTTGCAAAGTCTTTCTTTATTAATTTTATTTTTTCTTCAACATCTTTTAATTCTACAGAAGTTACTGGTGCTTTGACCATTACAGGAATATTTATGCCACCATAGACATACACCTCTTTTTCTAAAAAGAGTTTATTTGGAATTTTTATTGTTTCTTTTATTTCTGTATCTAGAGGATCAACAAAAACAAAGAAGGTTCCAATATGCTGTACAACGCCCTCTGAATTGCCAATTCTAATGTAGTCTCCAATTCTAAATGGTTTTTTGGTAAGTAGCATAAACCAAACAAAATAGGAAAGCAAAAACTCTCTTAATGCAAAGGCAATCCCAGTTGTTAAAAATCCTAAAAAGATAGTAATATTTTGTATTGTTGCACCAAGTCTCCATAGAATGATTGTTGTTGCAATAACATAAACAAATCCAATATAAAATTTATTTAATAACAATTTTTGTTCAAGAGCCACACTTTCATCAAAGAGTTTATGCACTTGGGTTTGCGTTATTCTAATTATTATAGTTGCAATAAAATATGCCCAAACGATCAGCGATATTGTTTTTAAAGTTTTAATTAGGTTCTCATTAATTATTATCCAGCCCTTGTCGTGAGCCATAACAATAGCAGTCACGGCTAATAAAAAAAAACCAAGTAATAATATTAATTTATTTATGGTGTGTTCTGATTTATGAAACAGATTATATTTTTTTAATTTTTTAAACATCTTTTAATTGCACATCCAAAAATATATATACTTAAATATGTTTAAATAGGTTATTTTTCAGTTATCCAGTAACTTTTTTGTCTTTCGTATTGCCTTTCTTGTAGTTTTAATAATTTGTTTTGCGGTTTTGTGAAGGTTCTTGTGGAGGTTAGTGGTTGTTCGTCCAACATTATGTGTTAGCTGTTGCTGATGTTTGTCAAATAACTTTGATAATTCTCCAACGCCATAAACAACTGGTCTAAAAGTAATTATCTCTTTAATAATGTCTGTATCGTTCTTTTGTTGTGGTCTTTTGTCTTTAATTTTACTAGTAAATATTGCAGTTATAATTCTAAAAAACACACCCACAGAAAAGACAACAATTAATCCTTTGGCTTCTGTTCCATAGTGTGCTGTTGCAATCTTATTAATTAATGCGCCAAGAAGGGCACCAACAGTTAAAGCCACTGCTTGAAAAACCATAAAGAAAGTATAGTGGGTTATAAGATTTTGTTTAATGTTTTGGTAAAGATAAGTGGTAATGGATAGTCCAAGACCTGCAGTAATAAATGCATCAATAAAGATAAGTATTGCTAAGATGATTAAGTTGTGTGGAAAAAATATCAATGCTAAAGGATAAAGAGGCAAAAATATCATTGTGGCTTTAAGTATCTTTGTTGCTCCAAATTTGTCGCAGGCCTTTCCCCAATAGAAAAGGCTAACAATAACTCCAATTATTGCAGTAATTTCTAAGGTCAAATATTTGGTATAACTTAGTTTTATAATTTCTAGCAAATAGAATTTATTGTATGGCACAGTAATATATAGACTAAAATAATAAATCAGAATTACTATTAAGAAATAAAGATAAATTCTGTCTTTCATTATTGTTTCCTTAAAAACAGAAAACATTGGCTTTTTTGTATGTACTGTTTCTTTAATGATTTCTTCTTTATCTTCTGTTCTACTCATGGAATTAAGAAATAATCCAGAGATAAATCTACAAAATCCAGCAAATATAAAAATAATTGTAAAACCTAAAAGACCATCTTTGTTACTTATGGCTTGAAGTAGATATCCTGCAAGAATTAAAGGAATAATTGAAATCAATTGCAAGATTACACTTTTCTGGGCATTATAGTTGCCGATTTTTTTTAAATCAAAGACTTTACCAATCCAATCAGTGTATACTGGTCCAATAAACTGACTAATAATTGTAATTAAAAATGCTATAATTAAAACAAACCAAACTTGTGCTTTTCCTGTAAACAAAATGTGAGAAAAGCCAATTGGTATCCAAAGAGCCGCATGAAGCATTACAAAGAAAACAATCATTTGCTTCTTTGAATTAAATAATTTTAAGATATCATAAGAGAAAAAACAAACAATTGCTGCAAGCAGTAGTGGTGCATAAGATAATAATCCAACTTCAAAACTATTTGCGCCTAGTTTTAAAAGATAAGGCGTAAGAAAAACAGAAGTTAGATAATACATTATAGCCCAGAAAATTCCATCCTGTACAGAATATTTAAAGTCTATTTTTTGTTGTTTTGGTGTTTGAATAAAGTTTAGGCTCATAATAAGGTCTATATATAATATTACAAAAGAGATTTTAAATATTGTTATTAGTAATTTCCCTAATAAAAACTAATACTTTTAAAAACCCAAAGTTTCTAAGATATTTATATGGACGAGAAAATTACAATAGATAAAGCAACATTAAAAGCCATAGCTTCAGACACTCGTTTAGATATAATTAAGCAACTGGATAGAAAGAAACAAACACTTTCTGATCTTTCTAAAGTTTTAAAATTAAGTGGTCCAACCATTAAGGAGCATTTAGAGGTTTTAGCTAGTGCTGGATTAGTTAAGAAAGAAGAATCTCCTAGAAAATGGAAATATTATTCTTTGACTTTTAAAGGAAAGCAATTATTAAGACCAAATGAAACCAAATTGTTTTTAGCATTACTAATAAGTATATTTGTTGGTCTTGGAATTCTTTTACTTCTTGGTTTATTTGGAACTATGGGTAGTGCTAGAAGTTCTATGTCTCAAGCAGATTCGGCTTCAGAGATGACTTATGGAGTTATGATTGCTGGAGAAAATGCAGTGGTAAATGAAAATATTCCAGAAATTAGCGCACAAAATACTTCTGCAAAAATTACTACAGAATCAACAATTGATTCAACAGTGCAATCAACAGATGATTTAGAACAAACTGCAAAGGCAAACACAACTAAAGAAACCACAAAACCGCTCTTTCAAACAAATTATTTAATTATTACAACAATAATTGTAGTGATTTTTGTAATATTTTGTATGTATATTAACGAAAAGCAAAAGAGAAGATAACCCACTTCTTTTAAATCTTTTTCTTTCTTCATTTATTTATTAAATGTGATAAATATGGCTATTAAAAAAACAGTAACAAAAATTAAAAGAAGGATTGTAGAAAAAATAGATAAAAAACTAGATCCTCAAAGAATCGAAAGACAAACGTTTTTAAAAAGATATTTAGAAAAATCAAAAAAAGCAGGATCTCCAACAGCTTATTTTTCTGTTAAATTAAGTAAATTAAGAACTAGATTCTATATGTTTAATGACATAATTTCTAAAAAAGGAGCAAATGTTTCATTTAAAATGGCAGATGCCAAATACATGCAAAATCCTAAAGAGATTGTAGATAGAAAATACGGCAAACAACTTGATAATCATACGCTTATTGAAAGAGAAATGGTTAAAATTTTAAGAAACGAAAAAAACAATAAAAGTAAAGTTCAACAATTGATTGGCTTAAAAGAAGAAATACAAAAGCTAGAATTGCATAAACAAAAATTTGTTTCTGAATTAAATTCTGAATCTCTTAAAATAACCGATACAATAATTGAATTAGAAAGGGATTATGTATCTGCTAAAGAAAGAATAAGTTTAGATACGCAAACCAAAGCAAATATTGAAACAGAAATCAATACTTGGAAAAAAGCACTTGGAGAGATAAGGGCATTTACTAGAGAAATAAATAATCAGCCAATTGATATTTATTTAAGACAAATTGATCACCAGATAAATATTTTAAAAAGTAAAAAATCATGAAAACATTATTATTTTATCATAATGATTTAGATGGGTTGATTTCTGCTCTAGGGTTTGCATATAATGATTATATTCAAAACAACCAAGATAAAATACCAACATATGAAGACCTTAGAAAACACTATTTCTTCTATGAAGTACACTATGGTATGCAAAATATCTTTGAGTGGTTTTCAAAAACAGGCTTTGATTGGAATAGATTTGATAGAGTTGTAGTTTTAGATTTTTGTTTTAAGGACGGAGTCATGCTACAATTGCTTGACAAATACAAATCCAATTTTATTTGGTTTGATCATCACAAAAGCACAATTGAAGAGCTTGCTCACTTGGACATTAAAGGATTAAAAGATGATACGAGAGCGACATCAACAATTGTTTGGAGATATTTTAATAAAAACCCTTGCTTATTTTCAGGATACATAGAAGACATGGATATCTGGAAATGGCAACTACCAAACTCTAATGAGATATTGCAACACATAGATTTTTGGTATATGCAAATATCTGATAAAGACAATCCAGAAAAGGAATTTGAAATAATCAATAGATTCTTAAGATTCTTTGATGATGATTACTTTAATTCTCAGTTGCCTGAAATTATTAAGAATGGTAAAACCATTGATACTTATATTAAAACAAAAGTAAAAGATGACATAATTACAGGAAAGAAAACCGTCTTTGAAGGGCATAATGCTTTTATTTTAAATTCTCTATTTAAACCAGGATTTATATCTGATTATATTTTTAATAATCCAATATATGACGATATAGAACTAGTGGTTGTTTGGTATAAGATTTATGCAAAATCCGGAGACAGAGAGAACTTTGATAAAGTGAGTTTAAGATCCAGAACAATTGATTGTTCAGAACTTGCAAGAAAATTTAATGGTAATGGCCACCCAAAGGCTAGCGGATTTATAATTTCAGATATTGATGATATTATTCAATAGCTTTGACTCATTTTGCCTTTGCTTTTGGAACGCTTATTTTTATTGCTTTTCTTTTTTTTAATTTTTTAGGGCTTATTACTGTTGGTTCTTTCTTTATATTGTATTTTTGTGTTAAAATATTAAAATAATTCTGTAGTATATCGTTTCTAGTAATCTTTCCGGTTTCTGCAATTGCAATATTTCTGCTGAGTTTTTCACTCGTAACCCATTTTTTAAAATTGGTTTCTATTTTTTCTGTAGATTTAAAGTTTTCTAATTTGTTGTGATCTAATATCTTAGAATAATTATTTATATTTGGTATTTCTTTAATAAATGCGTAGAATTTCGGGTTTCCTAATAATTCTATAACCTTATATTTATTTTTACTATTATATGAATTTAAAAACAATTCAAAAAGAGATTTATTGTTTCTTGCAAATAAGAAAGCACTGCCTTGATTAAGATAAATACAAAGAGTATTATTTATTATTTCTGGTTTTTTAAGAGCTTCTGCAGGGCCTTTAAAAACATATTTTATTTTTAATTCAGACAATTTTATCTCCTCTTCTTATATTTAATTATCACAGATTATTTTTAAATGGTTTTGGTTTATAATTATTTATGTGATTATTTAATGACAAACAATTATGATATTATTATTATAGGCGCAGGGCCTGCTGGCATTTTTGCCGCCTTTGAATTAACAAAGTCTGATTCTAGTAAAAACCTAAAGATTCTTTTGATTGATAAAGGGCAACTAATTGAAAATAGACCAAAAACAGAAGTTATGACTGGTTTTGGTGGTGCAGGCACTTTCTCTGATGGTAAGCTTCACTTCACTCCAGTTTTAAGCCACGAAAAGATGTTTCATCTTTATACAATTCAAGAATATCAAGACTATTTAGATTATGTTGAAAAATTATTTATTGATTTTGGAGTGCCTCAAGAATACTATCCTAAAGATTTAAAGAAAACACAAGAGATTGTGGATCTTGCACAAAAACATAATATTAAATTATTTATAAGAAAAACAATACATGTTGGAACAGATAAACTTCCTGCAGTTATTGGAAAAATAGAAACACATCTTAAAAATCACAATATTGAATTATTGCCAAACACAGAAGTAATAGATTTGATTGTCCGAGATAATGTGATTTCTGGAGTAAAATTAATTGATGGCACAGAACTAAAATCCAAATATGTTATCTGCGCACCAGGCAGGTATAATTCGTCTTGGGTTGAAAAGATTGCCCAGAAGCACAATCTTGAAAAGCTCTATGATAAGATTGAAATTGGTGTAAGAGTTGAGTTTCCTGCATCATTGATTGAAAAACACGCAGAACTAATGTATGAAACAGTTTACTTAATGTACTCTAAAACTTATGATGATGTTGTAAGAACCTTCTGTCCTTGCCCTCATGGTTTTGTGGCAACAGAAGAATATGATGATTTTGTTTGTGTTAATGGTTATAGTAATCATGGTTTAGATGGTAAAAATTCAAACTTTGCTTTAGTTACAGAAGTTAGACTTACAGAACCTTTAGAAAACACTAGGCAATACGCAAACTTTGTAGCACAAGGTGCAACTTTAGTTGGTGGGGGTAAGCCAATTGTTCAAAGATTTAAAGATTTACAAGCAGGCAGAAGAAGTACATATACTAAGCTTCAGCACGCACACATCTCTCCATCTCTTAAAGAGGCAATACCTGGAGACATTGGTTTAGCTTTGCCATACAGGATTACTAAAAACCTTATTGAAGGAATTGAGATGCTTGATAAGATTCTTCCTGGCTTAAATGGAGACTCTACTTTTTTGTATGCTCCAGAAGTAAAATTTAGGTCAACAAAAATAAAAACAAACAAACACCTTGAAACACCAATAAAAAATCTGTATTTTGCAGGAGATGGTGCAGGAGTTTCTGGTAATATTGTTGGTGCTGCAATAACTGGAGTAATTGCAGCTCAAGGGATTATAGATAAAGAAAAACAGAAACATCTATTTTAGATAAACCCTCTAACAATAACAACCGGAGTATTAGCATCAGCACTTCCAGAAACTAGATCTGCAAGGCTTGCTACAAGGTTTCTAACTTTTCTTGGAGTTGTGCCTTCACAAGCAATCTCGCCTTTGTCTGTGCCGCACATTATTCTTTTTTTTTCTTTTTCAATTGCTTTTAATATTTCGTCTTTATTTTTTCCTTCACTTAAAAATTTCTGCATTAGATATTTTGTTTTTACTCCAACTCTTCTAACGCTTTCAATTCCTGGGGTTACTCCAAAAGCACAAACAGGGTCTGCAAGTTCATAGATTCCTGATTCTGGGTCCTTATATGCCCCGTCGCCATATACCATGACTTCTACGTCTTTCTTAAATTCTTTTTTAATCATTTTCTGAATCTCAAGACACACTTTATCCGCGTCTCTTGGTGGAAGTTTCAATAACCCTTTATGTGGGTCAAGGATATTTGAGCCAAGAAGTCCATATTCAGAATGTACTTTCTTGCTTTTGTCTGAACAGATGTCCTGAAGAGTTATTGTGTTTTTAAATTTTGTTTTAACTTTCTTTAGTAAATTGTTTCTGTCATGTACATTTGATATCAACAGCCCATCAATTTTAGAATTAATTATATCTTCAGGATTATTTGAAAGAAAGATTTCTGCTTTTGCTCCTTCTTTTTTGATTATTTCTTCGTAGAATTTAATATAGTCCATTCCGGTTTCTGAATGTATAAATCTGTCTTTTCCAATCTTTTGTAAAGTTATCTTATCTTCCCATTTTAATTTTTTCTTTTTCAAGAAGTCTTCAGAAACTATTCTGTTTCCTTGTTCATCTGCAGGAAAGGATAATTGTATAACAACTTTTCCCTTAGGTACAGAACTTGAAATTGCTTGAAGTATTAAAGAAAATCTGTTTCTTGAGGTTATTGGAAATAACACTCCGATTGTTGATGTTTTTTTAAGTTTAAGTTTAGAGTCTATATCTTTACTAATATCTGAAATATGTACAAAATTATTCTGAGTTATTGCAGTAACTGCTTCTTTAACACAAACTATGTCTTTGTTTTCTAAAAGTTTTGGATTTCTCTTAAATGTGTTTTTTATAACTTCTACTATCTTGTCGTCTGGCGTGATGATGCCGGTCTTAACTCCGTAAGCCATTACTCCAATATATTTATTTATCATTTATTTTTCACTCCTTTTTGTTATGCTATAGTATAGATTAAATAAAATATCCTTTTAAATATTTGTATTTATCATATTAATAATATAAATTTATTTAAGCAGGTGAAAAAATGGTATTATACAAATATTGTTCAAGATGTTATTCTTTAAATATCTCAAGAGACCCAAATTCTAATAATCAGAAATGCATGCAATGCGGAAATATTGGAATGATGCCTCAAGATAGTATTGATAAGATTAATGTTATGAAAAAATCAAAAGATGGGCAGAGATATGCTGCAGCAGCTCAGGGCGCAAGACCCTTAAGAACAGGTGGGCCTGGAAATGATTGTGAGGTTATTAGAAAGAAGGACGACCCATATAATGATGACATAGACGAAATAGAAGTTCCTAAATCTAAAGATAATTTTGAAGACGATGAAGAGCAAGAAGACGATTTAGAATCTAGACAATCAAATATTATGAAAAGATCTTCTCAGCAGCCAGCACCTGAAAGACACGGACTTACACCAAAAAGCAATCTTTCAGCAAAAGAAAGATTAAAAGCCAAAGGTGGGAAAGACTGGGATTTAGTTTAAATTTAATTAATTTGGAGGAAATAAAATGAAAAAGGAAAAAACAAAATGGTATTTTTTAATTGCAGTAGCTTTAATTGTTGGAGCAATAATTGGTTATTTCGCAACAATTTATTTGGGTTAAATTTTAACTTATTTTGCCATATTCTTTTTTAAGAAGTAGCGCATCTTGGTGTGGTATTGGGCTTTCCGAAATAACAACACCATTTGCTTTTATTTCTACTAATTTTTCAAGTATCTTTTTGTAAGGAAAATCATTTGCTTTGTCTGTTAACATCACGTGGTTTCTTTCGCCTTTAGGAGAGTATTCAATTCCTGATATGTGAGAGTGCATGTTTTTTAGATAATCTGGATAACTAGAGAGTTTTTCAAAAAATTGATTTGTGTTTTTGTTATCTTTAAAGTAACCATCAAATCTTGCGTGCTGGTGTGAAAAGTCAATTACTGGAAGGACATTATCTGCCTTGTATTTCTCATAAAAATAAAGAAGATCATCAAGAGAACCAACTTGTGTTTCTTTTCCTGTTAGCTCTAGTCCTATGTATATCTTTTCTTTATTTCCTCTTTTCTCAACTTCAGAAATTATTTTTTCAAGCCCTCCAGAAATCTTTTCATAAACTTCTTTCTTTTCTTGCTTTTGAAAGAAGCCAGGATGGAACAGCGCAATCTTAGAGCCAATGGCTTGTCCAACTAATAATGAGTTTGTAATATACCCCACACTGTTTCTAATAATCTCTGGATCAAGAGAACTAAGATTAATATAGTAAGGGCAATGAATACTAAGAAGAATGTTTTTTTCTTTTGCAGTCTTTCTTATCTCTTGTAATTGTTCTTTGTTATTAAGTTTAAGATAAACTCCTCTAACAAACTCTATTTCTAGAGCATCAAGAGCAAAAGACGAGACTTGCAAAATTCCAGTAGTTGTCTGATCTTTTATTTTTGGAATAGCACCAATTGATACACCTGGTATTCCTGCAGTTCCAAAATATAATTGATTCATTCTTTTTCAATTTTAATGCAAGAAACAGGACAAGAGTCTGCAGCAATTTGATTACAGCCAATTTCTGAAACTTTTGTTTTCTTTGGCACAGGCTTTTCTCCTTGATATTCCCAATTGTCAGGGCAGACTGCAACGCAAGCTCCGCAACCAACGCATTTGTTTTTGTCATGTATTATTTTAAAACCCATAATATCTTTTCTCCAAATTTAAATTATATTAATAACATATAAAATAAACATATATTTAAATGTTTCTTTCCTTTATAAATATATTTTAATATTAAAAAAGATGAATAATGCCTGATAATTATAAGAAGCTCAAGGTTACTAAAGAGAACCCTGGTGAAATTTATAGTTCTATATCAGTGGATTCTAGAGACTTTTCTAAACCATCAGATGCTCTTTCTAAGAAAAAATCAGACAAATATGTTACTTTGTGTAAAAAGATACATTCTAAGTTTCCAGATTTAGGGAAGAACGGAAAATACACAGAAGAATATCAAAAAGCAATTAATTTTCTTGACTGGGATCTTTCTGCAGAAGAATATACTGCAACAACAAAGCTTGTAATGCTTGTTGGAATTTTTATTGCTGTTGTGATTGCAGGACTTGGACATTATTTTCTTTCTGATACTCTTTCCACTGCCTTTGGTTCTTCTATAATGGCTTATGCTTTAATTATTGGAATACCTTTTGGTTTATTTTTCTTTTTATTTATTTCTGTTCAAAAATATCCTTTAAAGAAAGTAGAGGATGAAAAGATTAAAGCTCTAACTTTTGTTCCAGAGATTCTTGGTTATATGATAATGTCTATGAAGCTTGTACCAAATCTAGAAAAAGCAATAGAGTTTGCTTCAGAGCACGGGCATGGAAAGATTGCTGAAGATCTTAAAAAATTATTATGGGAAGTTAAGCTTGGAATTAAATCTAGTGTTGCTGAAGGTTTAGATGATCTTGCTTATCGTTGGGGAGATATTTCTATAGAACTAAAGAAAGGACTAATGAAGATAAGAGCATCAGTTATTGAATCTTCAGAAAGCAAAAGATATCAACTTCTTGATCAAACAATGTCTGATACTTTAATTTCGGTTAAAGGAAAGTTAGAAGACTATGCTAGAACTTTAAATCAGCCAGCAACAATTATGTTTTATCTTGGTATTCTTTTACCATTGTTATTGATTATTGTTTTACCAGTTGGTTCTGCATTTTCTGGTTCTGCTCTTGCTCAACCTTTGTATTTGATTTTAATTTATAATGTTATTATTCCTTTAGCTTGTTTTTTCTTTGCTAAAGGCGTTATTAAGAAAAGACCACCAACCTATAATCCTCCTAACATTCCTGATGATTTTCTTGGTCTTCCAAAGAAGAATCATTTAAGAATTAAAGATGCACAGATTAATGTTTTTATTTTAATTGCAATAATTTTAGTGGGATTTACAGCTATTGGTTTTACTTTAGAAAAGGCTTTTGGTACAACAAAAGAAAAAGTACTAGAAGAAGAATTTGGAACAACAGTTTATCCAGTAAGTGATTGTTCAATTAAAGCAGAACAACAGAAAAAATTATTAGAACCTAACTTTATGTGTAAAGAAGAGAAACAATTCTGGCAGGATCCAAAGAACTCTATTACTCCTTATTATTTAATATTTGGAATACTTATTGCTATTGCTTTATCAATTTCTCTTTGGTGCTATACAACAAGTGCATATAAAAGAAAAGTACAGCTTTCTACTGAAAAGCAAGAAGCAGAATTTAAAGATGCCTTATATATTATTGCAAGTCGTCTTGGAGAAAATAAACCAATAGAAGACGCTTTTGAGCACACAAGACAATTTCTTAATAAGTCAAGTGTTGCAAAAGATATCTTTGGTAAAACAGTTGATAATATTAGAGTATTAGGATTAACTTTAGAAGCAGCAGTATTTGATAGAACTTATGGTGCTTTAAAGAATAATCCTTCAAGAATTATTAAAAGCGCTATGCTGTTAGTTGTTGATTCTGTGCAGATGGGTGTTAGTGTTGCTGCAAAGACTCTTTTGTCTTATTCTATGCAACTAAGAAATACAGACGAGATAAATCGTCTTCTTTCTGTTCTTATTGCAGAGATTACTGGAACACTAAACAGTATGGCAAAGTTTATTGGTCCAATTATCTTAGGGGTAACTACTGTTCTTCATAAGATTGTAATATCCACTCTTGCTTCTGTTGCAAGTTCGGGGGCAATACAGGATATGACTAATTCTCTAGAAGGCATAGATTCTGCCGGGCTTGGTATGGATCTTGGTTCTGTTGCGTCTGTTGGTAATGCAATTAATGTTGATGTAATTAATAAGCTTGCATCTGCAACTTCTTTTACAATTATTGTTGCAATATACTTAATAGAGATTGTTCTAATTATGACTTACTTTACAACAATGATTGAGCAGGAGAATATGATTCTTGTTAAATACAGGATATCTCAAACTCTTCCAATTGCAGTAATCTTGTTTGTATTTACAATAATAATAGCAAATTTGATATTATGATAAAATTTAAATTAAATCAAAAAGGAGAAGATTCTGCGTCAGATGTTTATAGATTATTAATTGCTTTTGTTCTTGCGGTTGCAATTTTAGTAATTATTATGAATATGATAAATAGTATTCAAAAACAATCAATAATTATTAGTAATCAGAAATTAAAAGAAGGCGTGCAATCAGCAGTTAAAAGTGCAGGCACCAGTGCTACGATTCCATTTATTATTGAGGATTTAATGTTGTCTGGTAACATTGCAAAAACCACATTTAGAAACTACTCTGGCCTAGCAGAAGAATGTATGGCTTTTGTCTATGGTCCTGGTCTTGAGCCAATTAATGATGATATTAATGTTTTAAAAATAAAAGGCAGATATATTGAAATGGATGTTTGGGCATACTGTAATTTTATGGATATAAAAGACCCTCCAGATGTTTCAGGGGATCAAATCAATCCTGATAATGTTGCCTGTCCAGCATATTGTGTTTTTTTCTTTAATAAAAAACCAGATGCATCAATTTATGAGACAGATCCAAATACGCTACTAAATGCATCATAATAAATATTTAAAAACAATTCTTTCCTATAATATATACTAAAATGTGAAATTCAATGAATATTTTTACTAAAATCTTATTTGTTCTTCTGGCAATTATAATATTAATATTGGGGTTTGTTCTTGGAACTTTTATTTTAACCTTAATTTTTACATTATTAGTATTTATGACATTGTTGTTTATAGTCATTTGGTTATTCAATAATATTGTAAGCTTATTTAAAAATAATGTTGCAAAACTAATTTTTAAGTTTATATTTTCAACAGCCATAACTTACGGGTTAATGGCAATATTATGGCTACTTACTTCTAAGTTTTTTTTACAAATGAACAAAAATATAGCAATTGGCGCTCTTTGGATAATAACAGTATGTATCTTTGGCACCCTTTGGTATCTATTACATCTTAAGAAACAAAGAGCAAGACATCAATATCTTTGGGATGATTACAAAAATACTACAGATAAGTTTACTGCTTTGGATATTTTAGTAATCATTGTTGTTCCAACAATAATTGTATATGTCTTTAATCTTGTACATTTTATCTAAATAAATAAGCTTATAAATTCTTTTTTCTTAATCTTTAGTGATATATATGAGATTAAAGAGCATGAAATTAAAAGAAGAAGACTTAGATTACGCTTATGCTACTGTAAATCAAGATAAAAAACCAGATACTGATGAAAAATATAAGCAAACAGATAAGACGTTATTAATTGGAAGTCCGTTTTTACTTGCTTTTGGTTTAATACTTAAATTTGTGTTTTCTTTGATAGTTTCAGAAGGCATTAATTATAATTTTTTTTATAGTATAATCTATATTCTTATAATCTTTCTAATAATTTGTTCTTCTGCGTATATTGTTTTATCTTTGATCTTTTTAATAGTTGAGCATTATAATAAATCTTTTAAAGAAAAATATAAAACAAAACTATATCTAAAGATAATAATCATTATCTTTGCAATTATTATTGCTGTAATATTTTTAAATCTTATAATGGGTACTGGCTCAAGTTCCTCAAAATTAGATTTGCCAGTAGCTACAAGGATTTTACTAAAGATACAGATGTTTAATCTAGGTACAGAATCTTGTACAGACGTCGTGGTGTTTAGTAAATCCAACTCCCCTCTTTCTTTAGCAGAAATAACCAAAGACACTGATTTTGATATCAACAAAGCATATTTTGATAACCCAGAAAGTATTAGAGGTTTTGATATTAATAGTTCTGGTATTTTAAGATACACAAGAAGTTTTAGTAAAAGAGCAAGGATGTGTATACTTTGTTCAGAAAGCAAAGCAAAGTTACAAGCAGTAATCTATGCAAACAAAGAAAGCAAAGACGCATTTTCAGCAATTCCAGAAGCACTACCAAGCTGGGGTGCAGTTTGTGTAGTTTACCCGAGAGAGTAAAATAAAGACGGTGAAAATAAATGGAACCAACAGAAGAAGCATTAAATTATGCAGATTCAAAAATTAATGAATTAGAAAAAAATAAATCAAAAGAATCAGAAGATAAATATAAAAAATTAGATAAAAATATAGTGTTTTTTTGTATAATTGGTATTTTTTTAGGAATTATACTTGTTATTCTCAATTCTTATATGGGACCGCCCCCATTAATTAACGTTATACTCAATTTTATTGGAATATTCTTATTAATTTTTTCTGGGATTTACATAATATTAACTCTGGTAATAAGATTTTTGCAATTATTTATTAGAAAACTTAGCGATAATTTCAAAGCAAATATGATTTTTAAATTAATTGCAACAACAACTCTATCATTAATTTGTATTATATTTATTTTATCGTCTATCCCCTGTTTAGGTTGTAATAGTAATATTAATCCTACAAACGCCTCTAAAAATTTATTGCTAAGTCAAATAAATAATTCTGGTGCAGAAAGTTGTACTGATACAGTAACCTTTACTAGATCAAAATCTCTGTTTTCAGGAGCAATTACATCAAACACTGGTTTAGATAAAGAACAAATATATTTTGATAATCCTGAAAGCATTACAAATTTTGAAACAGACAATAATACATTAAGATACACCGCAAACAATAGCAAGAAAGTAAAGATGTGCATAATTTGTTCAAGCGAAAAAGAAAATTTAATGTATGCAATAAATGCAAACAAAAAGGTTAATGACCAATTTAGAGAATTACCAACAACCCTTCTAAACGGCGAAACAGTTTGTGTTATATATCCAAGAAAGGCAACTTAGCATAACAATAACCTTTAAATATATTATGGTAATATGTTTTTGTTAGTTATATATTAATTAATTTAAAAAAAGGAAAAATGGAGAAAAATTATGTTAAAATTAAACAAAAAAGGACAAGCCTCATCAACATTTCAATTGTTGATTGCAGCAGTTGTTGCACTTGCAATACTTGGTGTCTTATTAAATATCTTAGGTGTATTACCTGGATTAAATAAAGACCCAGCAAGCTCTACAAAAACATTATTAGGAACACAAATAAATAATCCTGCTGCAGAAAGCTGTACAGAAGCCGTAACCTTTACTAGATCAAAATCCACATTGTCTGCAGAAGGGATAACTACAAATAGTGGATTAGATACAGAACAAGTTTTTTTTGCAAATCCACAGGGTATAACCACCTTTACTGCAAAAGCATCATTATTACGATATAATTCCAGTTCTACTAAGAGAGTAACAATGTGTATAATTTGTTCAAGCGACAGAACAAAATTAGAAACAGCAATAAATGCAAATAAACAAGAAGAAGATGGGGAATTTGCACCTGAAGAAGAAACGTTAAATAGTTTTATAAATAATTTACCAACTAATCAAACGGTTTGTGTAGTCTATCCAAGAAACACATCTTCATCATAAATGATTCAATATGAACTTTAAACAAGAGCTAAGAAGGCTTATAAGGGATAATAAGGGACAGGGGGATGGAGCTTCAACCCTCTATATGCTTATTATCATAGCTATAGTGGCTCTTGTTCTAATTTCTGTAATTAAACCAATGTTTAGCAGTAGCATGAAAACTTCAATGAATGTCGCTGACTTGCCTAACCAAGGTACTTCTGCTACACCAACTGTCAATTCAGCAGCACCAGCTGCCGGCTAAAGCTGATTTCTTAAAAACAACAAGCTTTTTAAATTCTTTTTCTATATTTATTTCTAAGATGAACAATAACAATAATATATTTTTAATAAAAAGTAGTAAAGCTCAAGCAAGCGCACCTTTTGAAGTGCTTGTTGCTGTTATTCTTATGGGCTTTGTTATTATGGCAGGCACCTGGGCTTTAATCAACTTAAACCAAAGTGTTTGTGTAGGTAATAAAAGACAAAGCATGAGTGAACTAAAAACAATTATAGAAGACGTTGTAATGGGTTCAGATCTTGCAATTAAAAATGTAAGCTTTGATATTCAGCCTTGCTTTAATAAAAATTTCGAACAAATAAATCTTATTACTTATAATAATCAAACAAAATGTAATGCTTATTGTGGCTCAGGAGAAAGTTGTACTTTAATGGAATATACTTATAAGGATGATAAAACAAGTAGACAACCAATACCTCCAATGTGCTTAAATCTTCCAACTTCTGTTGACTATGCTACGAGCTTAGTCGATTGTGGTAATGAAGACGAATATGACCCAGATGAATGGACTATAATTAATCTTAATAGCTCTCCAAGCGAATCAATAACAAGCGGCAAATACCGAATATTTATGAAAAGCTCTACTGGTGACGAAGTTGTTAGAAAAATGTGCTTTTTAAAAAAGGAATAACTAAGATGATTGAATTCTCGCTTTCAAAACTAAATATGTTAATCTTTGTAACTGCAATCGCAGCCATAGTTGTTTTCTTTATTTCTGCAGTTAATTCAAATATGAAAACTAGACAAAGCTCTGAACTTGTTTATAAAATTGGTAAAGAATTAAAGACTGGTATAGAAAATAATAGTTATTGTACTGTTAAGTTCTTGACAATCCCTAAAAGCATTCAAACTAACTCTGGAGGAGGCAATGCTTTTAATATGAAATATAAACTAAATATTTCTTCTTATACTTTAGAAGACGATTCTAAAAGGCTTGTGCTTTCAATAATTGATACTAAAGAAAAACCAAAATTATATGCTGCAGATTTTATTGATTATAATGGCCAAGCATTATTATTTGAATCAGATGGTTGTGGAGTTAGCACGTATGATTCCTGTGAAATAAAACTAGGATTGAATAATTCAGTTAATTACGGCCCTTCAAAAGTCGACTCTATAGACACACAGATATTGTTTGCAAAAACAATTGATAATGGTAATCCTACAATTTATCTTGTGCCTTGTACAAAAAAATCCGGCATATATTCTTGTAGATCTTTTTTAACAACAGAAAATATATTCGGAAATATAAAATTACAAGACGCAATTCCTTGTTTAGATAATATTCACGATTTAGTAAGTTTTGATTCTACTGTAGTAACGGGGGGACCTACACCATGAATAAAAAAGGATATATTGGCGCAATCGGAGATGATCTTCCAAGCCTTATACCTTTATTTGTAGGCTTAACTGTATTTTTTGCAGTATTTTTAAATACCTATAATGTTTATAGAGATAACACAGATCTTTATTCATTAAGAAATGATGCAATAAACATTTCTGGAATAATGAAAGAAGAACCATTAATCGCTGATCAAAATCAATTTATTAAATCTTGTTCAAGAGTAAATACCAAATATAATTGGAATGCTTTTGTTACGCCTTTTGATCTAAATGCGGATAATTATAGAGGGCTGGATGTTTCTGATTTAAATTCTGATGTTTTGCTTAAACATTGGGAAGAAACAAATAGTAAATTAATATGTAATTCTGCAGAATTGGATAAGTTACAAACAGCACTAGAAAACAAAGACGTAACTATCTTTAAATATCCAATAACTGTTCAACAAAAATTCTTTGCTGAACCTGCTTGGTTATATATAGCTGTATGGAAATGAAAAATATGGAAATTTTAAGAATTAAAACAAAGAAGGGGCAAGCAGCAATAACAGATGCTTTGTTTTTCTTATTAATAATTGTTGCTCTTTCTGTATTAATGTTTAAATATTCTTCAACTTATGGAGACAGAATAGATAAAGCAAGCTATGATTTGTATTATAAAGAATATACTAACTCTGTATTAAAAACCATTTTTTATACATCTACGCCACTGGACTTTGATTTAAATCTTTACTCCAGTTTACAAAACGATTATTTAATGACACAAGTAAAACAAGACTATTATGCTCACGGAAAGATTGGAATAGGCGATATTAATAATTTAGTAAAAGGAGATTATTTAGATTTATCAAAATATAATTTATTTTATACTCTAAAAGCCACAATGAAGCCTTTAGAATCACATGATTATTTGTTTTATTTGTATGATAGTGAAGATTACAATTTTGTATATTTTTCTATAAAGAATACAAATTTTACAGGTACTCCACAAACAGCCGGAAATTATGGTGCAAGAGGGATAATGGATTATAATTTAACTGCTGACCCCTACAATTATTATCTTTGTGATCCTGATAGTTATGATGATGTAAGAGCAATAGTTTCTAAATCTTCAAAAATTTTTTCTTCATCTATACCTTTAACATTTACTTATAATTTCAGCACAACCAACAATATAGGATATGATGAAGATAGAATCATTGCAACTTTTGCTATGTGGCCAGCAACAGTTGATATAAATTCGACTATGTTAAAAGATCAATTGCATTGTAATGAAATAACAGAATCAGAAATTCCTTAAAATTATCAATAATTTTAAAATTTAAGGCCTAATTCATCATCTGAATCTGAAAGATCTTCTGATTCATCATCACCAAAATCTAATTTGAATTCCTCTTTTGGCTTATCCTTTTCTGGTTCTGCTTTTGGCTTATCTTTTGTGTCTGCTTTTTTACTAGGTCTTTCGGTTGTTCCTTTTTCGTTCTTTTTCTCAGTGTCTTTTTTCTTGTCTTGTTCTATTTTTTCTTTCTTGGTTTTTTCTCTAATGTCTTCTTTTTTATTTTCTTCAACAATATCGTCAATAACAGTTTCTAATTCTTTTCTATCATTTAAAAAATCAAAACTTTCGGATTTTCCTTTTTCTGTATTTGTGGTTACAGAGTTGCCTGTTCTTGAAGGCCTGTGATGCGCATTATTCTGAACAATCTGCTTTACGCTCTCTTGAGTAACATTAAGGTCTTTTTCAGACAACTGAGCATATATCATTTCTGCAATCTCGTCAATATCTGGATTAATGGTATTTCTAAGATCTAAAAGTATCTTATCTATTATTTGTTTTTTTTCTTGAGGCGTTAGTTTTGTGTTCTCTTGTATAGACTTTAAAGTTTTTACTGGAATCTCTTTGATTTTTTTTTGGGTTACTTCTGGTTTTGTTTCTGTTACTGGTTTTTTATTCTTTTGTGGAGTGTCAGTATACACTATATCTCCATTTACTTCTGTTCTATAAAATCTACGCTCTCTTCTCTTAATTTTAGTAATATCCATAATTATTCCTCTTTTAACCATTAACATATAAGTATATAATATTTAAAAACTATTATGCTAATATATATTTAACTAAAAATTACAAAAAGAGCAAATAATGAATGAATTATTATCTAGTATATTAAATTATATTTGGGTTTTTATTAAATTACTACTTTTTAGTGCAGTAGTCTCTTTACCATTTATTGGCCTTACTTACCTTTTAAAAAAGAAGTTTGCATGGCTTAGAGAAAAGAAGAAACTAAGTTTTGCAAAAGCTTTATTTATTATAATTTTTATAATCTCATATATATTATTAGTATTTATATACTTTATTCCGGTTTTAGACAAATTTTCAAAATTTACTTTCCTTGAAGCTATTGCTTTTATCTTAATACAACTAGCAAGACTTTTACTTGTTAATCTGTTATTTTCTGCAATGTTATTTATTTTAGGAATGTTTATTGCATTACTATATGATTCTATGATAAATAAGAAAGGCAATAAACCAAAAACAAAAGCAAAGAAGAAAGAAGAAAAATTGTCTTTCTTTAATCTTTGGAAGAGTTTTTCTATGGTGTTTTTTGTAACGTTTTTGTTTTTATTAATTATTTTTCCATCATTGATTGCAATGATTTTATTTTTGATATTTATGTAAGGTGTTTTGTAAATGAATGAATCAATAAAAAGGATTTGGATTTTTTTCTTTCTAATATTATTCTGTAATAGTGTATTTGCCTACGGATATAATCCAGATAGACTATATTTTGCAGATGCAGAAAATAATTCAAATGGAGTAATCTTTGATAGGGGAAACGGCTGTAAAACTGATGCATTAACTGAAAAAGAAGTAAATGCGTTATGGGACGAAATACTAATAAAGGGCTTTGCAGCAGACACTCTAGAATCTAATCAAGGAGAAAATAAGAAAAGAGAAACCTTAGATAAGAATCAATTGATTGTTGCAGAAACTGATTCAAAAGCAGGAGATATTGGTGCAAAGACAGAAATACCTTCACAAAAGATTAATCCTTTAGAAATTCCAATGCTTCTTGGTAAAACATGTACTGGTTCTTTTGATTATGGTTTGAATCTTAAAAAAACACTAAGAGTAGGAAGATGTACTGATTCTGAAAACGAACCATGTTATCTTACAGACCCTGGACAATATAGACAAAACGATATGTCTAATTTCTTACAAGAAACAAAAGTAGTTGGTAAAGATTTAATTAAAGGTCTAAAAGAAACAGTAATAAAAGAAGACACAAATACTAGTAGTTCAAAAGAAGATCTTGGTGCTTTCTCTGATATGTCTTCTTACGAGTTAGAGAAGATAGAACAAAGCATGATAAATAATGATGTTAATGCCCTTGATGCTGAAACTTGGGATAATGTTAGTGAAAAAATCATTGGAAATACTGTGTTTACTAGAGACGGAAGTTTTTCAGTATCTATGCAAACAACCTGTAGTGGAGAGAATTGTTACATAAATACTTATTCTTTATTTGATAAGATGTTTAATCAGTATTTTTCTGTAGACATGGTTTACAGTTCAGCAACACCTTTCTTATTTAATGGCGCAGCAAAGATATTTAATGTTCCAGGTGTGAAAAACACAGTCTTAAAACCAATTAATACATTAAAGAAAAAAGGAGTTATTAAAGAGGGTGGATTTCTAGATGTTTTAACAAAAGATCCTGCATTATTTGTAAGAGATCCTTTTGGAAGAGTTAACAAAGCTATTAAAGCAAGCAAATATGCTCGAAGCGATGTTGATAAATTTATAGAATATAATCTTGCACACACAGAAACAATAAGCAAAAATATTGATGCCTATGAAATTAATGATTTTACTAATGAGATGTTTGATTCTGTTCAAGACGGTATGGGTAAAACCAGTAATTTTAGTAAAGACATGATAGTAAAAAACGGTAAACAATTAGGTAATGCGCAAAAAAGAGCAGCAACAGACATTGCACAACAGTATTCAGATAAGTTTTATGCATCTAGTGCATTATTAAAATCAAAACTTGCTGATCCACTAACCAGTAACGCAATAAAAAAATACACTTCTGCGATTTCCAAAGGTACAAACGTAGATGATATATTAAGAAATTTAACAAAACAAGAATATGAGGCATTAGAAGATTATATATATACTGCAACAAGGCTTTCAAAAGCAATGGAAAATATTACCTCTTCTAAATATGCTTGGAAGAATTCATTATATAATACAGGACCACTAAATAAAAGAACAGCAGAAATAAATGTAGGAACTTATCATAGAGATTTAGATTTAACAAAATATATGTCTCTTGATGGTAAAACCTCTAATTATTTATATGATACCGTTAATTTAGCTGACGGCACAACAAAAATTAAAGACGACGTATTTGGTAAAGAATTAAAATTATTTGAATTTGACAAAGGCGCAGATAGTTTAACAATAAAAGGAGCAAGTAAATCTGTAGCGACAAGTAATATAAAAGTAACTCTTAAAGACGGATCAGTTGTTACAAGACAAAGACTAAAAGCAATTACTTCTGAAATTGATAGAAGTAATGTTATAGATCTAAAAAATGGCATAGGCACAATAGATAAATATAAAGTCGCAAATCCCGAAGGATATGTTTCATATTTTGATTACACTGGTGGCAATAAAGTATTAAAAGAAGTTAAATTATCAGATATTGATACTACAAATATGGGTATCCCAAGTGAAATAAAAATTTATCCTAACGGCGCGAAAGAAAGCTTTGTAGACGATTTAGTTATTAGAGATGAAATCACGGGATTAGAAGTTAAATTAAAAGATCTTAAAGATCCAAATACCGGAGAACTAATATATGGAGAAGGGTATTTTGATCTTGATCCTATGGAGCTTGCAGCACCGGTTTTTGTGCCTCCTGCTGGTGGAGATACTATTGTAAAAAAAATAGATGATACTGCAATGCGTTTTAATAATGTTTTAGAACATATGAGTAATAGGGAATGGGTTTCAGGTAGAGGAAGAGATGCCTTAAATCAATTAATGAAAAATAATAATGGCGCAGGCTTTCAAAGATTTTTAACTAGAAACCCATTAAGCTTTGGAATTAATTTTGCATATTGGGAAATTAAAACTGGTGGTAACACCTTATTTGGAGATACAATCGGTCTTACAAAATGGTCTGCATATCAATTGCCAGAGACCTATACTGCTCTCCATATCAAGCATAAAGAGAATGGAACTATCTATGCTGATTCCTATATAGATTTCTTTGCTAACGAAGGCTCTGATCAAGGAGATCTCTTTATGAAGTATATGAACTCTATGATGTTCTGGTCTACCTCTGCATTAAAAAAAATAGTAGATGAAATTGGTTCTAATTGGTCAGAAACTGCAGTTGATAAATTTAGAAGTATAACTGAAGGACAAATAAAAAGATCAAAAACAGACGATATTGTTCTAATTACAAATAATATTTCTTCTGGCTGTAATCAATCTTGTACATTTACTGTTGGCGCAGATTATGTTGAGAAAGAAACAAAAAATGCATCATTATCAATTATGGAATTACAAAAACCAGACACAAATGCTTCTTTAGATACTAATGCGTCATCTGACACCAATGCATCAGCGAATACTAATACAACATTAGATACCAACTCTTCAGATTATAATATTACTCAATTTGCAAAAGCAAAATCTGCAAACGAACCAAAAAATAAAGTTGATTATTCAAGTATAAAAATTTCTACAATTACTCCAATCGAAGTTACAACCAATAATTATATATTAGAAAATACATCAAAAGAAAGTTTAAAACTAGGACAAACATTAATTACTTTTTCTCATCACACAGATTATGATGGAACTGTTGCTAAACAGTCTACTGAAAAAGCAGTAGATTTAGTAGAAGCAAGAGATAAAGAAGAAACTTGTGAACAAAAAGTAACAAATCTAAATCTTATGGGCATACCTATTGGAAAAGTTATTCCTAAATCATTTAGAAATCATAGATTTGTTACTGGTGCTATTGTTGCACAGAAATTTGCATATATGATATTTCCAGGAGCAGGATACTTTAGTTCTTTTATTGGCCCTGCTCTTGTAAGTGATCTGCCAATGCAATTATTAATAATGCCAGAAATACACGGCTGTGTTGATGATCAAGAAGGGCTATATGCACACTTCTTTGTTTCTTCTCAAGAAGAAGAGAGACTAGCAAAAGATTCTAAAACAAAAGTTGGAGAAGCAATAATTGATGGAACTAAGAAAGTTGAAGAAACAGTTTCAAAGATTACTTCAGGAACAGATCTTGAGAAAGGTGTAAAAGCAGGTTCAGAGGAAGTAAAAAAATATGTTGAAGAAAAGATTATTGAAGACCCAATTGTTCAATCAACCTTTAATACTGGCGGCGGAGTAAATACTTCTGTAGAAGGGCAAATATTCTTTATTGAGATTGGACCAAAATCTAGATGTATGGCAAGCGGCTATAATGACAAAGGTGTTGAAGTTCTAAAAGATAAAGACACAAACATAGAATTAACAATTGATAGAGAAAAAGGAGAGATGACAGTTAAAGACGAAAATGGAAACACAAAAACAATAATTGGAAATGATCATAAAGACTTTGTAAGATTGATTGGAGATAATCTAGGGATTCCTGCAAAAGTTGTTCCAAGAAGTCTAAGCTATATACCAGTACCAAACGACAGTAATCCATTATTTGAAATTGACTCTTATGGAAACTTAAGTGTAAAAAATTCTGATTTCTTTGATTGTTTAAGAGCAGGTTATGAAGCACAGACCGGTCTAACCATGAATTCTAATGCTAAGAATCTAACAGAATATCTAGGTACCGTAAAATTAACAAACGATATTAATCCAAATGGCGCATATACTTCTTCATATCTTGGCACCTCAATAATTGCAGAAGGCGCAGGGCTTCCAAGAAAACTTTCAAGTGGTAATAATGCAAAGATGAAAGTGTTGGGAAACAGAACAGCAAGACTTGGCCCAATTGATGGTAATGATCAAACCATTGGAATTAATGTAAGTGTTCAGTTCCAGTATGGTCAATTACTTTATAGTGAAGAAGCACACGCATATATTATGTGGGTTGAAACAACAACAGAAACTAATGGTAATGATATAGCAAGCATGAAAGGAGAAGTTAAAAAAACAAAAGCAACAAATGGTTGTGATACTGAAGAGATTGGAATTAATCTTAATGCTAGTCCAACTAAAGATGATGATCAAGCTAAAGCTAATGTCAATAAACTAAATAAGGCTTTTGAAAAAGTAGGACCATTCCAGATGTTTGATACAAAAACAAAAACCTTTATCTTCTATGTTAGTGATCCTCCAGAATGTGAGCAAAGACTAAAGATTATTGATAAAGAGACTGGAGAAATATATGATCAAAAGATAACTTCCTTTGAACAAACACCAAATGGTATTTCTGTTAAGACTGATGATGGGCAAACACATAATCTTGAGTTTAGTGCAGAAGATGGTGTTCCAAGATTAACATATAATGGAGAAAAAGATACTCTAACTTCAGCTCAAGGAAAGAATGGTGCTTTCTGGTTTGATCCAGATACTGGTAATTGGTATACAACTAACGGTAATCTAATACCACTTAACGGAGCATTTAAAGACGGTGTTTCCTTTGGTGTTGATGGTAATGGTAAAGTTGTTGGAACTCCCGGAACAAATGTCTTTAATATTGGTTCTGGTGGTTCTGGAAAAGGCAGTGGTGGCTTTAATATTCCTTTGACTCCTGAATCAAAAATTATGTTAATATTATATATTGGAATAATAATGAGTGGATTTGTTCTTATCTATATGGACAGAAAAAGAAAGACTAAGAAATAAATCCATTTATATTTATTTTTTTTCTATATTATATATTTAGATGTGATTAAAAATGGGAAGATTAGAAGAATATCAGGAAAGCAGAAAGAATAATTTTAATAGTATAATAAATATGGGAATTGTTCCTTATCCTTATACTTACGATAGAACACACATTTCTAAGGATATTAAGGAAAAATACAAAGACCTAGAGCCAGACAAATACACTACAGAAATTGCAAGCGTTGCTGGACGAATTCTTTCTTTAAGGTCTCTTGGTAAGATTTCTTTTATTGATCTTCATGATACTTATGGCAAAATGCAGATTGTGGTTAAAGACGAAAGCACAACTCCTGAAAATCTAGAATTATTAAAGAAACTAGATGATGGAGATATTGTTGGTGTTAAAGGAAAGATCTTTAAAACTAAAAGAGGAGAGCTTTCAATTGATGCACAGGATATAACTTTCTTATCAAAAGCCTTTATGCCTCTTCCTGAGAAATTCCATGGTATTCAGGATGCTGAGCTGAAATATAGACAAAGATATCTAGACTTAATGACTTCTAAAGAATCAAGGGATATATTTTTTATTAGAGCAAAGATTATTAAGATTATTAGAGAAATACTTGACAAGAAGGGTTTCTTAGAAGTAGAGACACCTTTGCTTCAGTCCCTTTATGGTGGAGCAAATGCCAGACCATTTATAACTGAGAGTTTTGTATGGAAGAGACAGCTTTATCTTTCAATTTCTCCTGAACTTTACTTGAAAAGGCTACTTGTAGGTGGTTTTGACAAGGTATATACTATTTGTAAGAACTTTAGAAACGAAGGGATAGATAGATCTCATAATCCAGAGTTTACAATGCTTGAATGTTACGAGGCTTTTAAGGATTATAATTCAGCAATGGATTTGATTGAGGAAATTTATGAAACCATAGCTTTAGAACTTAACGGCAGCACAAGGGTTACTTACCTTGAGCAAACCTTTGATTTCAAGAGACCATGGAAGAGATTAACCATGGCTGGCGCTCTTAAAGAGTATGCAAATCTTGATGTTGATAAATTAAGCGATAGCGACTTAGCAAATCTGCTTAAAGAAAACAGATTGGAATTAGAGACCTATAAGAGAGGCCTAGCCATCTCTGAGTTGTTTGAGCATTTCTGTGAGAACCATCTTCTTGGGCCAGTCCATATTATTGACCATCCAAAAGAGACTACTCCTCTTTGTAAGCTTCATAGAAGCAATAAGGACTTGATAGAAAGAGACGAGCCATATGTTAATTACTCAGAGGCAGGAAACATTTACAGCGAGTTAAACGACCCAATGTTACAAGAAAAGCTAATGCTTGACCAGGCAGACCAGGGAAGAGGAAAAGGCGAGAACCATCCAGTAGACACTGACTTTATTGAATCCCTTAAGTACGGAATGCCACCAGCCTATGGTCTTGGCCTTGGTATTGACCGCCTTGTCATGATATTTACAAACTCCGCAAACATAAGAGAAGT
>CAZGLB010000004.1:27616-29222 GCA_964526365.1 uncultured archaeon | reverse complement strand
TAAATTATTTTACTCAAGATTGTATAGATAAAGGGTTTGTAACAGTAACAAATTATCCATATACTTACAAATGTTCAGAAGATAAAACCGCATATTATGTTTGTTATAAAAACCAAAAATTAGGGTATTATATTGAACCAAATCCATATCCTTTTACAAAACCATTAGAAACAAACAAGTTAAGAAAAGCAATTTGTGATTTGACACCTGCTGCTGTTCAAGAACAACCAACTATAGAAACCCCATCACAAGTAAACCAACCAACCATAGAAAATTCTGAAACAATTACTGATGCAATTTTATTTCCAAGTTTAATTCAAAAAATAGGATTTATTGGTTTTGATAATTTGAAAACTAATTTTTCAAATTCTAATGTTCCAAAAACAAATTTAAGAGTTCCTTATTTTATTATAAATTATGGAACTGATGACATTTATAGAGCAAATGACATAAATGTTACTGTTCATCTAGATGAAAATGGTTTTAATTTTAATGAAGAAATCTATGCTCTGGTTGTAACTCCTGAAAAACAAAACGATATAATAGCAACAATAAATGATTTTATTAAAACCCACAACGCAGAATATCTATTAATTAAAAATTATAAACTTACTACCACACAAAATATCGACAAAATTAAATTTACACCAAACGGTAATATCTTCCAATTTACAATTAATAAAAATAACCCAAACAAGAAATTTGTAATTGTATTTTTACAGAAATCAGAAAAGAAACTAAACATTTCCTATTCTAATTTCTATGTTCTAAACAATGATGAAATCTTATCCTATAGTTTGTGTGAAGCAAACAGAGTAATATTATCTAATTTATGTGATAGTTCTATTCATCCAGAATGTTCAGAAGTTAAAAGCTGCTATAATGGATTTGATTTAAATTATGACTCTATAGATTTAACAGAATTTATCTATTCTTTAAACGATGGGGGAAATATGGCAAACCCTATAACTGACACCCCACCAGCAGGTACACCTCCTGCAGACACGCCACCAGCGAATACGCCTCCTGCAGACACTCAAAATTACTATTCTACAAAAAACAATACAGGGGATGCTTGTAGTAATGCAAATTTAACTACAAATCAATGGGGTTGTGTTTGTATCATACAAAGTAGTGGCACAAAAAGAGTAGTTCCTGCAAAATGTTTTGCAACTTATGGTTTAGTGCTATATGGTGCCCCAGATAGAGGCAGAGTGCCAGCAACCTATCAATTTTGTTATAATGAAGCACCTACAAGCTGTAGGTGATTTTTCTTATTTTTCTATATAAATTAACTTCTTAACCTCACACACATACATTTAAATACATTATTTTCTTTATATTATTATATAAATTTAAAGAGAAGAAGTTAAATGATAAAAAAAATTTCCTTTGTATTTTTACTTATTTTTATAATAAATCTATTTTTATTTTCGCCTCAAATTTATGCACAAGATGCTACGACTATTTCTTCAATTTCTCTTGGCCAGGATCAATCTTGTGTATTGTTTAGCGACGGCACAATTAAATGTTGGGGTGATAATTGGCAGGGGCAATTAGGAGACGGATCAACAACAGATAGTTCTATTCCGGTAGTTGTTTCAGG
>CAZGLB010000004.1:0-27516 GCA_964526365.1 uncultured archaeon | reverse complement strand
TCTATTCCGGTAGTTGTTTCAGGTATAACTAATGCAAAATCTATTTCTCTGGGATATACTCACTCTTGCGCATTACTAGAAGATAAAACAATTAAATGTTGGGGTGGTAATTGGCAGGGGCAATTAGGAGACGGATCAACAACAGAGAGATCTATTCCGGTAGTTGTTTCAGGTATAACTAATGCAAAATCTATTTCTCTGGGATATACTCACTCTTGCGCATTACTAGAAGATAAAACAATTAAATGTTGGGGTGGTAATTGGCGGGGGCAATTAGGAAACGGATCAACAACAGAGAGATCTATTCCGGTAGTTGTTTCAGGGATTACAAATGCAAAAAACATTTCTTTAGGTTTTAATCACTCTTGTGCATTATTAGAAGATAATACAGTGAAATGTTGGGGCGAGAATAATTCTGGTCAATTAGGTAATGGAACAACAACAAATAGTTATCTGCCAGTAACAGTAAGTGATTTATTAGAAATAAAAGACAACACAATCATAACAGAACCAGAAAATCAAACACCAACAACTCCAGAAAGTACACCACAAAAAAATATAGAACAACAGATACCAGAATCTACTTCAAAAACAGGAGTAAACCTTATAGAGAGCACACAGGACACACAAAAAAGCATTGCATTAAAAGATACAGATTTTATTTATGAGATGAGTTCTAAAAAATACATTGCTTGTAAAGAAGGCAAGCTTTCAGAGTTATTAAATATAATAAATACCCCGGAAGATGTAAGCAATTTCTATCTGGATAAAAAAGGAGAAATACCAGTAACTATAGACAACACAAATACCGAAATAATTCTAACTACCCAATTTGATACATACAAGGTTTGTGTTAATATAACATCTCTAAATGATGTTCAAAGTAGTCACAATTTAACAATTAATCAAAATTTTATGTTTAAGAAATCAGAAGAAGCGATATTAAAAGAAAAGCAAGGATTATTTGGTATAAATAAAACTTCAAAAAATGTATTTGTAAAAATTGGAAATTGGATATCTGATAAATTAAAAAAAGATGCAGTAATATTAAAAAATATAAAACTAAATTATAATGCAACAATTATTTTTGATAAAATAAAAGTTCCAATATTTAAAAATGGAATTGAACAAAAAACAATTAATTTAAATTTTAAAGACATAGTTAATGATGAATTCAAATATGATAAGAAAGAAAAAGCATTTGTTGGTCGTTATCCAGTAGAGATTTCAGATATTACAGATTTAACAACTTTAAAAAAATACACTGTCGGCAATACTTATCTAAAAAATAAGAAATACGATGCTAGTAAAATTGATAATTTTATAGAAATTGGATTATTATCCGATTATCCTAATTCCAATAATCCTATCTTAGAAATAAAAATAAAAGATAGTCAAGGACTATTAAGTCTAAATAAAGAAATAACAAATCTGGCCTTAAATAACGCAGACACTTTTGAAGTTTATGTTTCTAAAGAAAGGATTGCTGATGTTAAAATCAATCTTTATTTAAATTTACTAGATATACAACTAATTTCAAACAAGATTACTTTAGAAGAAGAATTAACAACAAAAGATTTCATATATAATTTAGATGCGTCAAGTAATTTCTTTGTTGCTTGTAGTGAAAAACCAATTATTCTTGAAGAAGGGCACTATATAAAAGGAACAGGGGCAATTTCGGAAAAAGCAAATCTGCCAATAAGTTCAGCAATAACTTTTAAAAATAATCAACAAAAATATAATTTGTGCGTTTATGTAAATAAAAGAATTGATGAAATTTCAGGGGATATTTATTCAAATGTAATTAATGATTATTATTTAATAGAAAATAAAGAAAATATAGAGACTTTACCATTTAAAGAATTAAAGAAAAAAGCATTGTTTGGAATAAAATGGGCTATATTTGATTGGCTTGTTAAAGACGAAGTAATTGATATATTAAGAATAGAGTTAGATGCAAAAGTTGACTTTAATAAACTTAAAGTTCCACAATTTAGAGACGGAATTCAAGAAACAAAAGTAACTATAGATTTAAAAGATGCATTTAATAATACCAATTTTAGAACCGATGATAAAACCAATAAATTTGTGGGCTGTATTTCAGGTAATATTAATGATGTTGAAGACATAAAATCTTTGTATTATTTTGACTCTCTAGACACGTATGTTTCGGTTAATGATTCTGGAGAAATAAAAAAACAAGACTTTGAGATAACCATTTCTTTTAAAGAAAAACACAAATATGAGATTTGTGCATATGTAAACTCTATTGATAAAAACAACTATGGGCAAATATCTGAAATATTTAAAAACAAAAAAAATAATAGATTTCTATTAAAGAACACAAAGAAAGCCACAAACAACAAAATTTTAGCAATACTGTTACTTGGATTAAATGATATTATTAATCCAGATTTTAAAATTGCAAATGTTGAAATAAAATTAGATGCAAATTTAGAAAATTTGAAATTTAATTCTAATGACTTAACATTAATTCACAAATTTGAAAATCAAGATTTCTATTATGATGTTTTAGATAAATCATTTGTAGGTTGCCAAACAAAAACCTTTGATAATCTGCCATCAATAAAAGAATACATCCCAAATAAAACATATGGTCATTTCTTCTATAAAGAAAGAAACATCGGAGCGATTCTTTATTTCCAAGAAAAAGAAAAGAAAGATTACAAGGTTTGTACAACAATTTATAGAGATATAGAAACATTATCAGATATCTATAAAGATCAGTTGCAGGGGCAATTCCTGAACTATAAGACAATAGAAGAAACAAAAAATTCAGAAAAGGTTACAGAGACCACAGATAAGTTTAGTACAAACAAAATAAGAAAATTATTGTGGTTTGATTTCTTGTGGCCAGATAAAAAGAATGTTTCTTTAGTTACGATAAAGTTAGATAGCGATCTTGTCTTTAATAAATTAAACATTCCAAGATTTAGAGGGGATATACAAGATAAAAACGTTCTTTTAGATTTAAAAAACACATTTAATAATTTAGGATTTGTTCAAG
This sequence comes from uncultured archaeon, assembly GCA_964526365.1. Classification (GTDB taxonomy): domain Archaea; phylum Iainarchaeota; class Iainarchaeia; order Iainarchaeales; family CSSED10-239; genus JAKQTP01. The sequence continues at coordinate 24,485 of CAZGLB010000004.1, read as the reverse complement.
AAGAGCAAACAAAAATCTACAATGGATGCGTAATTGGTAACCTTTCTGATATAGATGAAATTATTACTTTAAAAGACAGTAAAGAAAATCTAGTAAATGTAAATAAAGAAGACATAAGAGTAAAAGGAAAAGAGGAATTAAATACAGGTTATATAATTAAAGAAGACTATAATTTAGTTTTGACGTTGCTTTCTAAAAATCAATATAGGATTTGTTTGTCTACAACCAAACGTCCAGAAGAGGTGTTATCAAAGGAGTTAATAAAAGATTTATATTTTACGGAAAAAAACCAAACCGCTCTAAAATCATTTGAATTATATAATAAATCAAAAATGTTTGCAAATATAAAAATAAAAATAAATATTAACCAATTAAAAACAAAATCTGGTGCAATAATCAAGAAATTCGATTTAGAAGACTATGTGGAATATAAGAATGATAATAGCTGCTTTGACCCTAAAGGATTTATTGAAGATTATGGAAAAACCGGCGGACCAGAATTTATAAAATACGGATTAGATAATTTGTTATTTGAATGGGACTCTACAAAAATAAAAGATAATGATTGCGATTACGGTGCAAATTATTGTGATCAAGATCAATTAAGAAGTGCTGTAAATAAGAAAATAAAGGAAATAAATAATAATAATTTTATAGAACTAGACAATATTAAATTTAAACTAGATAATAAAAAACTAATAGAAACGCATTTTGGCTTAATATTGACTGCAAACAACGAAAGATATTCATCATCTGCTCCATTAGTTGATACAGACATTGTAGAAAAATACAAAGAAAGTTGGTATAAATTTAATTTACAACCTATATCAGATAGAGATCAAATAACCCAACAAATAATTAAAGACATAAAAAACGACCTGAACAGAGCGGTGCCAAAAGATCTACAGAGACTAACAATCTTAAGAACAAAGTTCGATAAAGCAAATAAAGAAAAATATTTAGAAAAAACAAAAGAGTTGTTGTCTGATAAATTAGCAATTTATACTATAGACATTGAAAACAAAACGTATGTCTCTTTTACTGCCCAGAATTTCCTTGATTCTATATTGACAACAAAAACCATAGAGAAAGAAGATATAGAATTCATCACGGTATTTTTAGATGGCCTATATATTTATTTTGGGGTCACCTTAAACCCATCCTTTGTTAATCTTAAACCTTATGGCGATTTAACTGGAGAAACAAACGACATATTGACTCACGAGTATTTCTTAGAAGAAGATTATAAGTTGTTATTTGATAATTCTTCAGATATAAAATCCATAATTTCACCCAACGTTTATAAATTAGAAATCGAAAATATTTCTGCAAGTGAAAAAACCGCAAATTATAAATTATCTAAACTCTCATCAGATTTAGAAAAGAAAATTAATATCTATGAAACACACGAATTATTCAAAGAAAACGGTTTTTTCAAAACAAATATTAATGCACGATATAATAATTATGGAAACACACCTTTTGCACCAACAATAACAAACCACGCAACTGGAGAAAAATCAAATATCAAAGTATATAATGATTATTCCAATTTAGCAGATATGCAAGAAGGATATATCTATCAAATAAGTACGCGTGATGGAAAGATAGAAGAGTCTAAATTTGCAGACATCATCCCACTTCAGTTTATTTCTAAAGATGCTTCTGGAAACAGTTTTTCTTTAGAAGTATATGATGCACACTCACGAAAAGATTATAGTTATCCAAACATGGCATTTAATGTATTAATACCAATAAGCGATAAAACCCCCGAAGTAAAGACCATATATCCAACAAAAGAGAATAACTATGTTTTTTCTTCACCAATAAAAACAACATTCTTTGTTTTTAAAAATCTAACAACTGCCAGAAACATCAATCAAGCAAATATAATTTCTGATAAAGAATTATATTTCAATATTTTAGATACAAAATCTGGAATAAAAACAACAGATAATAAATATAGTTATTTTGTTCCAAATAATTTAGAAAAATTAAATAAATATCAAACATTAACAAACACAGAGAATTTGAATTATTTAATTACTGGTTCAGCAACTCATGAGCCATTTTCTGGTGCTCCTAATTATCCATCAATAATAAATAAACACATTTGTTTTAGATTTGAAAATAATGGTACAGAAAACATTTTTTATCTTTGGTCAAACCCAGGAATTATGTCTGGCAAAACAAACAATGATCCGTGGGTATTTTTAGTAAATTATAAAAATAAAGTACAATATATAGATTTCGATTCACAAAAAGGTGGATATTATATTAGATAAAGTAGGTTAAAACAATGAATAGAAGACTAAAAAGAAAAAGAAAAGAAACAACTCTTAAAAAGTCAAAAAGATCTGATTTCCCTATTGGTTGGATTATTTTTGTGGTTTTAATTATTGTTATTATATCTTATTTTGCCTTTGCAATAAAAGCGAATGAAAAAACAGATAGCCCCTATCCATCTTTACAATCAATAAATAAGGGATTTGTGGATAGATTAAGGCAAGAAGAAGGAATTATAGTAAATAATAAGATTGAACCAAATCAAGAGTATATGATTTCAGAACAAATAAATAATACATAAGTAAAGAGGAAAGAATAATGAAAACAAATAATTTATCAAAAATAATAATGATTTTATTGCTGGTTGTAATTTTTAGTAACACCATATATTCAACAGTGATGATAAATGGAAAAAACTATAATGTTAGTTCTGAAATCAAAACCGATACCAGCATTTTGTCAAGTGTAGACATTGTAATTAAAAGCTCTAATACGACAGATACAGACTATCAAATAGACTTAAAATATTCTTCTGCTTGGAAAATAGATAAAGCAAATGCGAAGATTTTTTTTATATTCTCTAAAGGCGAAAAAGATTCAGACATAGTTAGTTTATTAAGTAGCTATTTTTCTAAAAATAAAACCAGCTTATTAAGCTATTGTAATGATTCAAGTAATCCAGTACAAATTTGTAAATCCGGCAGCTCGCAAATTGCATTTGAAGAACAAAAAATTATTGCTTCAAATTTTGATACGTCTAAGAAAGTAACCTTTGGAGGAAGTGCCTCTACTTTTCCGGTTTATGTTAAAACTGCAGAAATAAATCAATATACTCATGCATATGCTGTAATTTATTTTTATACAAATGACAGCGATAGTATAAATATAACTAATCCAGAATATTTTGAAATAATCAGATTAGATTTTAAAAATAATCTTTCTGATTTTATTTTAAATTCACAAGTTGATAAAAAAATAATAAAACTTATAGCCGCAACCCCCGAAAATCAAAACTCAATTAATTTTGAATCTACAACAGAGGATCCGTTAAGCAATGTAATAAAAATAGGAAACAAAACAACCTATCAATTGCAAGATAAAAAAATTCTAGTCACTTTGTCTTTAGATTCTAAATTTAGTGAAGGGCATTATATTTATTCATATATTATTTATACAAAAGAAAACGAACAAATAATAGAAAAAGACATTTCAGACATATTAAAAAAATATCTTTCTGGAGATGAAATCACTTTAGGAAAAGGAACTGGGACAAAATATAATTTTGAGATGCCTATTGAATCCTCTTCAAACAATTATTTTGTGATGTTATTTACAAAAGATAGAGCCGAAAACATTTATTATACAGAAAGTTATATATCTGCAGAAGTTAATACAGAACCACCCCAGAAATATTCAATAATTAAAGCACCAGCAATACAAGAAATTTCCTATTCTTCAGACGACAAAGAATATTTAGCCTTAAAAAAGATTCCTGAGAACAAAGCATATGACATCTATGCAGATGGCGAAAACCTTTGGACATCTTTAAATTTAAATGATATATTTTCTAATAACAGCAATTATATAAGAATATTTGATTATAATCCAAAAAATATTTCAGAAATAAATAACACAATTATAACTGCAATTGATTCTGCATCAAAAAATAAAACCCCTGTTGATTTTGAAATTTTTAATTCTAAGAATTATAAATTTAATTTGGGTCAAATCACAAAAAATAATCAAAAGTATATATTGATTTTAACAAAAGGTTCTGATAATAATATATACTATACTGAAATTTACTTAGATGTTTATAAAGATAAAGAAAGTATCTATAATAAAAAGCAGTTTACAATTTATAAGTCATTATATTATTTCTTTTGTACAACTTGTATAGAACCAAGTGCAAGTAATATAACAATTCCAAAAAATAGTGATGAGATTGTATTAAATAATTCCCCAGTCAATATAACGGTTTTAGAAAAAGGAGAAATAGAGATCCCAAAGAAAGTAGAAAAGACAATACCAGAAGTAGTTATCTCAATTCCAAAAACTTACAATTATGAAGTAATAAAAACAAATAACTCAAGAAATTGTTTTGAAGGAGATTACCCAATAATGCAAGATAATACGCCTTTCCGTTGCGTATGTGTAACTTGGAGAGGTCGTAATTACTATGGTGTAGAAAAATGTGTTAGTGGTAAAACCGTTTTATATGGTCCCTATAATCTTGTGTTTAGTGGTTCAACAGAATATATTTTAGGAGAATATCCAAGTCCATTAAAGGAATCTTGTTGGAAAGCAGGGAAAACTGGCTGTAATACTGCAGAAACTTGGAAAGTTAACTAGTTTTTAGAGTAATTAACTTCTTAACCGTAACAGCCATAACCTTTAAATACCTTATTAATCTAATATAAATATATTTTAGATATATATTTATGGATGTGAATAGTAAATGTCATTTGCTTTAAAATATCAGGAACTTTTAGATAAAATAAATAATAGAATACCAATCAAATGGTTAACAAAACCAATAGATAAGATTCATCCTCTTGCTTCTTTGATATTATTTGTTTTAGTAATTATTGGAATACTATTATTAATCTTTAAACCATTTGGATTATCACAAGGCAGTACAGAAATAATTTCTTTTACTGTTGGCCTAGCTGATGACAAAGGAGAAGTTCTAAGAAATTTCGAATTTCAAATAAAAGATTATACTAATAATTCAACTCAGGACTATAGAACAGGAAATAACGGGCAGTTCACTTTAGAGTTTGATAAGTCTAGAGAATATGCTTTAATTGTTAGTAAAACAGGTTATAAATATCTTGAAGAAGATATAGATCTAAGTAAAACAAGACAAAGCTTTACAATTTTAATTTTTAATCTTCCAACCACTCAATCAAAAGCAATAACTTTTGTTGGGGCAAACGGCAGAGCAATAACTGAGAATCTAAATGTTACAGTTACTTGCCAAGATGGCTCTACAGTTAATCCTGTAACATCCACAGTAGCAAACGGAACAGGCACATTTGATGTTCCAACAACTTGTACAAACCTAGTAGCAACAGCAATTGGTAACACTTATGTTGGTCAAAACATTCCAATCAATCAAGAGACAGGAGTAGTCACAGTTCCAGTTAAGCAAATAACTGCAGGAACTGGTAGAGCAACAATAAGAGTAAAAAGTGGAACAAATTTCTTAGATGGAATCACTTTAAGAGTCTATACAATAGAAGACGGAATAAACCCTGTAGTTTCTGGGCAATCAGTAATTGGTGCAAAATCTTTTAGTAATATTGAAGTTGGAGACTATAAGGTTGTTGCAACTGATGATTCTTTAAGATATCAAACTTCTGAACAATTATTTACAATAACAAAAGATACAGAAACTCAAATCGCTATTGATATGAGCGCAATTAATGTAGAAGGTAATCCTGGAGATGACGTTACAACAGTAAACACAAGAGATATAACAGTAATAGTTAAAGACCAAGACAGCACTCTAGAATTTGATTCTACAAAACTTGCAACAGTGTTATTGATAACAGACGATAATGGTAGCTTACAGACAGTAGATACTAAAAGCTATGCTTCAACAGGTGTAACTTTTAGACTTGATGCAGCAAAGCGATATTCTTTGACTGTAAGAGCTCCAGGCTATATTGCAGGAAATAGAGAAATAACTCCAAATGTTAATGGTTATATATTCTATTTAGAACAAGAAACAGTAAGTAATATTTCTGATATTAATGTTTCAGTTATTGATGAAGATAGCTATCCTGTTATTGGTGCAACTTTAATTATCTATGATGGCAATTCAGAATATCAAGACACAAGATTTGAGCCAGTTGTAACTGATGAAACAGGAAGTGCAAGATTTGAAGGCATACCAAATGGTAGATATTTTATAAAGCTAAGAAAAACAAATGTTGTTTCTTCTTCACCAAAGTTTAATCATCTTCCGCCAGTAGATAGTAATCTTTCTATGAATATTATTGTTGGAAAAGCTACAATTAATCTTAATATAAAAAATATAAATGAAGAAACAATAAGTTTTGCAAACATAAAAATCTATAACCAAGCAGGCGAAGAAATTGGAACTGATGAAGCTGCACAAAATGGAGAATATCAAAAGCAGATAAAAGCAGATAAGCTTATTTATGTTAAAATATCTAAAACAGGTTATTATGATTATTATACAGAATTGTTATCGCTTGTAGGCGGAGAAACAATTAGAAAAGATGTTAAATTAATAAGAGTTGGAAACTATACTTTACCAACAGCAGATTTTGTTGGGTTATATGATATGGCAAATCAGAAATCAGAGTTCTTAGCACAAAACTCCAAATATTATTTTAAATTTAGAATAATTAATCCAGTTGCAGGAAATATTGGTATAAGGTTTATGGCTGGAGAAAAAGCAAGTGCTGAAGAAGACATAGTGTATATTAGATCATTAACTGAATCTAAAGCAAATACTCATTATTATAGTAATACCAATCTAACTACAGTAACCCCAGACGTCCACTCAAAGATAATTGATGCAGTGTTTGTTAATGCTGCTGAAGGCGTTTACGAACTTAATGTTCCAGTTGGTACGATTCAAGCAACAAGAGGCCAAGCGATTCCAATCTATTATTCAGTATACACCACAACTCCACCAGGCATAACAAGCCTTGGTAATCAAAAAATATATTATATTGATGTTTCGCAGATTTGTTCAAGTACTTTCTGTGTTTCTGGACAGTATGTTGACACAGACGAAAATATTATTTATGATTTAACAGACAGCAATCCTTTAGTTGTAAATAAAACTTATGATTTAAAGTATGTTCTAACAAACGCAAAATCAAATGTTTATAATTCCAATAGACTAGCAATTACAAATGTTGAAAATAATTCAGAGATGCAAAGCTTTGCAATTGATATTTTAGATTATAGTATCACTGGTGGCTTTAGCGACTCAGATAGTTCTGATGCTCAATTAAGAAACAAGATTCCATTTGCTACAGAGTATATAAATTCTTCACAGATTAATGTGTATGATAAAATAAGAATTAATACTAGAATAAAACCAGCAGTTATTGGTAATTCTAGGTTTTTAAATAAGATTATTTCTAATCAATCAGTAGTATATAACGAGTTTATTAATTTCTCAGCAATTCAACAATATCCATTTACTATAGATTATTCTCCAAAAAATATAGTTCCTGGAAAACCTTTCAATCTAACAATAACTGCTTTAGATGACGGGGCAATACCAGTAAGTGATGCAATAGTTAATGTGTATCAAAGACTTGCAAATAATAAAAAGATAAGCATTACAAGCGGAACCTTTAGAACAAATGATATGGGCCAAGCAACTATTCTTTTGCCAGCATTAAAGAACGGAGAAAGAATAATTATTGATCTTGATAAGAGTGGCTATTATGCAAAACCAATAGAGATAACAATCTCTCAAGACATTTTATCATTAAAGCAAGACAATTCTAAGATTACAGACAAAGCACCATTTACAATTAATATCAATAAATCTAATCCTGATGGAACTATAAAAAATCTAACAATAATAAACAACACAGACTATCCATTACAACTAAAACCATTTAGAGACGAAAGTTTTAGCTTTAGATATGCTAATTATTTAAATATTGGTCAACTTCAGCAATATCTTAATACTCAAGCAAGCAGTATTACAATTCCAGCAAATGGAGAAGAAAACCTAAAAATAAAACTAGCAACTTCACAAGATGCTAAAGATTTAACACAAACATTAAATATTACAGGAAATATTGTTGGGTATGTTACAGTAGATAATTCACAAACAGAATATCCATTTAATATTCCAATGAACGTTAAGATTTCAGTTGGAGAAGGAGTAGAAGAAGACGATTGTTTAGTTGTTCAAGGCGCAAGTAATCCTTGGCAAGAAGTAGTAAGCGGCAATGGTTTTGCTTCAACAACATTTTATATTCTTAACAACTGTAAGGTTAAAGGAAATGATGAACAGACTCTTGCTCTTAGGACTATAAGAGCAAAGATAGAAAATACAAAAGACCAATATGGTTATTATACTTTAAATGTTGATGGAAGAACAATAACTCTTTCAGAAGGCAGTTATACTACAATATTTAATGATTTATCTCCAGGAGAACACTCTGCAACATTAACTTACTATTCTCAAGAAAAGAAATTTGGAGATGTAGAAACAAAGATTTACATTAATGGTCAGACAGAAACAGAAACAGGTCTAAAATATGTAAACACTTCAAGAGATGTAGCATTTACTACAAAAATAGCAATTAGAAAAATAGAAGAATGTATTGATTTCTATGATGGCAGTAAGAAGATAAATGATATGTTTATTATTCCTCAAGAGATTATTGACTATCAACCAAAAGATTTAGTTGTAAAAAACAACTGTTCAGACCTTGGTAAATTCAAATTACAATTCTGTGCAAGCATTGATGGCGAACCAAAATTCTGGGCAGGCTGCCAAGAATTAGATTATGATAATATGGAAGGATATGAGAATGATACTTTAAATTTTAATTACGAGGACTCACACACAGTTGGAATCAAAAAGCCAGATGTTCCAGGCGGATATGTAATACCAGTAAAGATATCCGTATTAAACGACAATGGTGTACCAATACACACGATCTTTAAGAACTTAAAAGTAAACGTACAATCAGCAACCCTTTACATGGAAGATCCATTTATTGAAGTAGATAAAAACGAAAGCGGAGTAAATGGAGTTTATGTCAGTCAGCCAGTAAAGCTATTAAATCACGACATCAACACCACACCATGGGATTATGCAACAAGTAAGACCGGAACAGATTTTGCGAAATATCTGCCAGATAATTTTAATAAAAATAGCATTTCTTTTTATAAAATGAATTTTACAAAATTAGATGATCTTACATATGTAAATAAAGAAAGACCCGGTTGGAGTAAAACCGTTCAGTGGATTACTGGACCAATAGGCGTTGTTATTACGGGGTATCTAGGATATGGGTTAATTGCTTATGGGCCAATTATAGGAACATTTTTAGCAATTCCGGTTTGGGGATGGATGGCTATAGGAATTACATTAATTACTACTACTATTATACTTCCAATGTTTTTTACTGATTATGAATTTGATCCGGAATTTAGATATGTAGATATTGAAAAATATCATACCGATACAGGATTTGAAAATGAGAAATATATGATAATTAATGATGGAAACCCTAAAGAAGAATATATAGATGTTTTTGATATAACTGGATCTAGATATATATCTTATCTAAATGTTCATGGAGTTATGGAAAAAGGCTATCTTTCTACAGATCAAGAACTTAAAATGTATGCACTAAAATGTAATGGTGCCGATCATAAAAAACAATTTAAAGAATTTAATAATATTAGTTCTTCAGAAAATTGTTCAAACACAATGGATATTACAGAAGAATCAGGGATGTATATTTATACGATAAAATGTGATGGTTCTTGGAGTTTTGATGGAGGTAGGAAAAATGCATCAGTAACTGCCGATGCATATACGGCTTGTAAATACGACGAAACAATTTGGCCAGAGCAAGCAGGTATTAAACCATTACAATTTATTATTGAAAAAGATTCAAATGCAGAAATAAATTTAGACTTGGGCGACAGAGTATATAAAACAATTACTTTCAAGCCAACAATTGATGATAGCACAAATTCTTCAGATTCAGCATTTGGAGATTCAGAAATAGGCAGATTCAGATTTGCAATCATGGCAAAACAATATCCTGATAGAATACAGGCAGATATTGCTTTAGAGGATTGTACAACAGATTCAGGAAAGTCAGGAAGTACTGGGGAATACGCACTTCCAAAAGTAAAGTATGATTGGACATGGAATGCTAATGACATAACAAGCTGTAGCGATGGTAACAAGTATTGTGATGCTACACAGTTGTCTCAAGTGATTGTTAATAGAATTATTAAAGCAGATGAATTAATTAATGATAATTCAATAGTTTGCCCAAAAAGTAATGCTCAAGCAATTGATCAAGGTCTTTCTGGCACTTATAGTCTTACAGCAACAAACCAAGCATGGAGCGCAGAAGTTCCAATAAGCTATACTGGTTTAAGCCAAGTAAGGTTTGGAACTGATGGCAATCAAACAAAAATTAAAGTGTCTGTTCAAAATAGAACCGGAACAATATTACAGTCTGGCGGAACATTAAGCGTAAGATATGGAGATTATGTGCCTAAGTCCTATGAAACTTTAGATGATACAGGTTCACTAGTAACAACACCAGTAACTTTACCAACACCAACACAAACAATTGTTTTAACTCTTCCTGCAGGAGAAGACGACACCAAAGATTATACTTTTACTTATGAAGGAACAAACGGCCAAGCCATAATTGCAAATAATATAAATTTAACTGTAAACTATTCAAGTCCAAACGCACATACTGGCGAATCAGGCTACACAATCTATCAAACAGACATTAACGCAAGCATACACCAAGCATCAACAGGAACAGGTTGTCAAGTACCAGCAACAACTGCGCAGTTTAATGGTGTAGACTATATAGACATGTGGTTTGATGAAAATATCTATCCAAGTAACACTAACCCAAATGGCGCGTGGAATAAAGAAGATATAAAAACTTTAAAGAACTATCTAGAGTTTGATGCATATCTAATAACTGACAATTATAATAAGCAATTCCTAAACGACTTTGATAAAGCTTCTGGTGGTAAAGCCTCAGGTACTACAGTAAGTTCAACAGCTTTCTTAATTGGTCCAGAGAAATATAAAACAGGAATCTATTCTCCATTGTATAGAGATTACACAACCTTTGATTTAAAATATTCAACAGCGCAAAACGGGGTTAATATTTTAGTTCCAGGGAAATACAAAGTAAGAATTGACTTTGTATATGATAATAGTCAATGGAAGCTAACAGAAGATAATGGAAGCATTGATGCAAACGTAATTATTACATTTACATATCTAAGAGGTCCAGAAAATGATAGTGTATTCTATAGAATGCCAGTGGATGGATTTGTTGGTATGTCTAACAACAGTTATTCAAGACAAAACTACGGATTAGGTTATTTAGGCGACGAAATTGCAATAGTACATAAAGAAAGCGGCAATATTCAAGATTTAACAACTGGTAATAGCACTAATTCAAATCCAAAGAAGTATCTAAATGTACAGTTCAATAATGATTTCTTCAAAATAAATAGCGATGTAGAAACCAGAGGAAGTCTATTAACTGTTAAAGAAAAGAACGACACACAAATAGAGATGATATACTCTCCAAATGTTGCAACACCAGTATTAATGAAAGTTGCTAGAAATAAACCATATTCATTTACTGCATACTATCAATTAAGAAATGAAAGTAATAATCAGATAATGTATGGTGGAAATAGTTTAGGAATCTGGAGCGGAGTAAGTCCAGATAAAAACGATACACCAAGATATTTAGACTTTTCAGGAGACTATGTGTATTCAAGATTTATTAACTTCTATGATAGACAAGCAACACCAGAAGAGAATATGGGCAACTCCTATGCAATAGACTGGGATAGTGTAGCAAGGACAGGAAACGTCTATCTAAGAACAATCTTTTACACTCCATTTAATTCAGATAATAGTCCAATAGGTTATACATTAATAAGCAAATCTAAAACAGGTAATGCTGTAAGCTTCTTTACAGAAAGAAACAATTATAGCACAACAAAGTATCTTGGAGATACCAATCTATCAGTTTATAGTGTAAATGAGATATTTGAGAAAGTAAAAGCAAAACAAGTTTGTGTAGTTAACTCAGAAAATGGAAAGACTACTGAGTTCTATTGGAATCCAAGATACATATATCAACCAAATCCTGAACAACAAACAGAATTTACTGGAGAGGGTTTAGACGGGATAGTAAATTAATAAAAGGTAATAATATGTATAAAGTATTAAAAGCAATAATTGTTCTAGTCTTTATCTTAAACATAGGGCTAGTCTTTGCAGAAGACGATTGGATAGTATTTCCAAAAGACAATAGAAACATATATCCAATAATCTTTGGTAACATCCCTGACCCAGACGCAAGAATAAATTGTGAAACAAGTTTCTTATCAAATTCTTTCTATCCTGCAGTAAATAGTCCATATGAGTCTATAAATTCTGACTGCAACAGAACAGGGAATAATGTTTTCTTTTATGTAACCAAAATAAACAATCCAGAAACAATTCAATCAATTGTAGCAAAAGACTTTTTTAGACTATATAATATTAGAACAAACATCAGCACAAGCAGCAATCAAGACATTAATTTAACATTTCCATTTAAGTTATCATAAAATTAAAAGAAGAAGAGCATGAAATTAAAATACACAATAATATTTTTAATAATGATTATATCATTAAATGGAGTGTTTGCTAATTGTATTATTGGTTTTCCAAATGATTCTCCATTTGCTGGAAAAACCAGTTGTATTTGTAATGAAGAAACAAAAATCTGTGATTGTAGGTTTACAAGCAATATAGAAGTTAATACAGATACTACCGTCAATCCTCTATATATTCCTAATCCTAGTTGTAATAATTTTATAATTAATTTTTATACAAATGGCTATGATTTATTATTAGAAAAAAACTTTACATTCTTACCCGGAAGTTCAAATATTTTACGCAATTCAAATGTAATAAGTAATTTGATAATTAATGCCTCTTCAAATATAAATATTGGAGATGATTCCAATATAATAGAATTACCAAATATAATTGTAAATTCCGGAAAAAAATTACAAATTATTACTGTCGGTTATTTTCAAACACAGAAAAATTCTTACGATATTAAAATAGAATCAATTTTTGTTAATCAAAATTCAATCGCGGATATAAAAATTTCTAGTAACCCAGGAAAACCAACAATCGCCGATGCAATAGCTGGTCAGAATGATTGGCTTACTGCAGGAGATTCCGGAGATTTAAACTTTAAAATTATTGATTTAAAAAATTTCGGAAAAATAACAATTGATTTACAAACAGGCACTGGCGGGAAAGGCGCAAACGGAGACGGTACCGACAATTCTGATTTTATAGATAATGATAGTCCAGATATGGGAGATCATGCAGGAAATTCAGGGAGTATTGATTTTAATATAACAAATATAGAGAATAATAATCTTTTAAATATTAATTTAAAAACAGGAGATGGGGGAACTGGCGGAAATAGTGTTGTAGATCGTTGTGTTGGTTCTGCTATAGATGAACCAATTCATGGAGGAAACGGAGGAAATGCAGGCGATATAAAAACATCTAAAATAGAACAAATAAGAAATTTTGGGGAATTAAATTTAGAAATATCCGGCGGTAATGGTGGATATGCTGGTTCACAAAGAGTGGAGCAAGATTGGGCTTGTGGTTTTGGGCATAATGGTAGTGGTGGTAATGGGGGTAGTATAAGTGATTTAAATATAGGTATACTACAAAATAAACTATCTGATTCTATATTTAATTTAAAAATAAATAGTGGAGCGCTTGGAAAAGTAACTTTGTTATCAGATTCTTGTGCAGACGATCCAAGAAATGATGGCGGAAGAGAAAATACATCTTTTGGATTGCCAGGAAATATAGGTAACATAAATATTGATTTTGTAGAAAACAATTCAGCAAATGGTTTTGAGATTACATCTAATTTTAATTTTACACCTGCTGATTATGATTTAGCAATAGTGGCTACAAATAATGGAGGAATAGACGGAGCCGATAATGGTTCAGATATGCAATCAATAGAATTATTAAATTCATATTTAAAATTATCAAATATAACCATAAATTACTTAAATAATGGTTCTTACCTTCCAAAAAACATTTCTGCTTACACAGCAATAGATAATTATAGTTTTTTTAATAACGACATCAGAATAAATGGGTGTTATATCAATCCAACAGCAGTAAATTATAATATTAAAGATGACACAATAATTGGAGCAACAAATCCAGACGCAATTTCAGTAGTAAATTCTAATTTTGATTTAACATATAGATTCTGCCCACACTGCGAAGTTATACGGTTTGAGGATGATCAAAGCAGGTATACAAAACAATATAATCTTTATTCTAATATTAACGGAACAATTAACCCAGGAGACCTAAATATTTATTATAGCGATTATAATTCACAACCAAATAGCATTTATTATACAAAAAGAACAGATGGCCAATTTTTACCAGTATACACTAATAAAAATTCAATTTCTGGAGTCTTTAATACAAAGGTTAATAGTTATGAATACCTTATTACACCAGAAGACCTAAACAGGTATAGCTATGATCCAGAAGAAGACAGAGATAATTTAAATCCAGAAGCAGGCGACTACCTTTTCTGCTATGGAGAAGAGTATATCCTTGACGGTAAGATTACAACAATACAAGGAGGAGATAAATCCTTTAATTTTCCATTTGTACCATTAAGAGAACAATTTAATAATTAAAAACAAGATTAACAATGAGTAAAACAGAAAAAGAAATAATGGCCGACATTAAGCAAACAATAGATACTAATAAAGATAACTCTAAACAAGCCACAACTAAACCACAAAAAACAAAATCAAAATTCTTATTGCCAATAATTATAGTATTAGTAATTGCAATCATTGTAGTAATTGTTTTACAATTAACTAACTCTTCAAAGACCTTTTCTGTATATGTAGTTGACGAACAAGACTTGGCATTGTCTGGAGCAAATGTAAAGATAAGCTATAAAGACATAGAAAACACACAAGCAACAGATAGCTTTGGATATATTGAGTTTAAAGATATTAAAGCAAGTAAAGTAACCATTAATGTTACAAAAGAAAGCTATAACCCAACAACTAAAGAAATAAAATTAAAGAATAATCTAGAAGAAACAATAACTCTAACAATTGACACCACAAAAGCAGAATTTAAAGGCAGTAGTCAAGAGAAAAGAAGAGAAATAATCTTTAAAAGCTATGACGTGGTAGTTACTGACCCATTAAATGTAAGCTTTAAATGTACTGTCTCAGGAAAAGAACCAAACCCAAAAAACCAAGCAGTAACAAACGGGAGAATAACAGTTACTCAACCAAGCAATTGCGGATATTTATTAGTTAGTGTAAGCTCTAATCTTTATGAGATAATTACTGATAGAAATGTTAACGAAAACAATGTTGTAGAACTAACAAGAGCAAACACAAACAAAGGAATGCTTGAAGTTATAGTTAAAGATGTAACTGGCCAGGCAATACCTTATGTTAATCTAAGATTACATAATATTGATAATTTACAAACGCCAATAAACGAATCAGATCAAACATACCTTACAGGAATAACTGACGTTTATGGTAAATATAAATTTAATGCAGCACAGGCAAGCTATCTTGTTTCTTTAGATAAGATTGGCTATATTAATATGTCTAGACTTGGGCCCTACGTTCTAGTAAACAACAACCTTACAACAGCAGAAATAACGCTATTTACAATCTCTGATCTTGATAATATTAATTGTTCTGATTCCAAATATGCACCATTCTGTAAGAACGGAGTATTAGATTGTAATAGTTCTTTGTTAATAGGCCTTGTCACTCCAAACACAAACGGTACAGGCTGTATTCTTGGAAGAATGGCAAATCTAACAATAAAACTTAAAGACCAAAACACAAGCGTTCCAGTAATTGGAAATATCTCAATATTTAAAAGAGATCAAAATACTTCAACTTTAGTAACAACAAGAACAGATGTTAATCAAACAACTTTTATTCTACCAGCAAACAGAAACTATAGAATAGTAGTTTCAAACACAGAAGAAGCAGGATATCTTTCTCCAGATCCAAGAGACGTAAATAATCTTTCAGATAATAATACAACAATAGAGATACCTTTAGAATATTCTTCAACATTAAACAGTGGAAGAATAAATGTACAAGTTTCAAAAGATGGATACAATAGAGCAAATGCTTTAGTTTATTTATTTTATGAACACGATGATGAATATATACTTTATAATCCAGAAACACCAAAGCTAACAGACCTTAGAGGAGATGCAAACTTTGAAAATATAAGAAGTAATAGAGAATACTATGCATATTCAATCTTAAGAAACGAAAATGCAGACGGCGATTCTTTACCAATACAAGATTTAGATTATAATGAGACTTTAGAACTAAATATTGAACTTAATAATCAATCAAAAACTCTAAATCTAAAAATAACTCCAACACAAGATTATAATTATAGTTTCTTTGATGTGACAGGAGACCAAATTGATTCAAGAGATATTATTTCTACAAGAGTAACAGGAGACACTAACCAAACATTCGTTTTCAATTGTGGAGACGAGTGTTCAAGAGTTTATTTAAAGATAGAAAAAGACGATATCATTTATCAAACAGATTTAATTAATTTATTTTCTGGACAAATAGTCTATAAAGAACTAACCTTTCCAACAAATCTTTCAACAGCACAGACAGCAACAACTTATCTTGGATTATTTGATGAAACCGGAACCACAAAGATAAATACCATAGGCTTTACAGGAAACAACGATTTAACAAAAGAATATAAATTAAAGTTTAAAACTGTATTTGGCTTAAACAATTCAGAAAGCTTAAAGAAAGCAACAATTAGAGCCGGGAGATATTTTACAGAAGCAGACGATTATATTTATCTAACAAACAATAACTTGTTTACACCAGAAGATACAGAAATAAATACTGGCTGTAAATATCGCGGAGACCTAAGCGACTGGAATAATTCTTATTTTAATA
This sequence comes from uncultured archaeon, assembly GCA_964526365.1. GTDB lineage: Archaea > Iainarchaeota > Iainarchaeia > Iainarchaeales > CSSED10-239 > JAKQTP01. The sequence goes on along the minus strand of CAZGLB010000004.1, from coordinate 7,403 downwards.
CCCATTACACTTTTGATCACTCAAGCACAGGATGTACTGCCGGGAAATACAAATGGGCGGAGTTTGATTTTACAAATGCTGATTTAGACGTTATAGAATACTCTATAAATATTAAATTTAGAAACGAAATTTCTTCAATTGATAATTATAAGATATATTATAAATCCCTAAATTCAAATGACCAAACAGCAGCATTATCTCCAACGCTTTCCAACTGGCAGAATTGGTCAATAATGCCAGCTGGTTTCTTTTATGCTCCAAGCCAAGAGCAACAATTACCATTTGATAATACAAATCATTCTTATGTTATAAAATTATATGATATTAATGGAGAACTAACAAAGTTTGGTTCAGATTATATTTTGTATATTGATAGAGATTACAACTATACTCTGGATTTCATACAATTTAGAGACAATAACAGAACAGGAGACATTATTACAAACACACAAAACGCAAACGACAATCTAGTATTTACTAAAAGTTATTTTAAAGCAAAAGGGGATGTTAATGCTAATGTTATTACTCTTGATAATACCCCAAGCGTAATAATTTCAAACAAAACAACAAGCAGAGGATATTACTTTAAAAATAGTCTAATCGCCCACCCTGTTGATTTCTTTTCAATCACTGGTCAGCCAAGCATAAAGACACAATTATTCAAGAACAGCAGCTCAACTCTAGAGACCACAAGCACAAATGTTTTATCCTATTCACCGAACCAATATATTCCATTTGTAAGATCAACAGCAACTGATGGTAAAATCTATATTGGTTCAAATGATATTAATATTAGTCTAAAGAACAGAACCGGAAACTTTGAAAACGATATTTTAGTAAGATATATAATTTCAGGACAAACAGTTCCAACACAGATTGGGGAAATAACAAACAACACCATTAACACTTATCTTTTCATTCCAGACACAGATTCTGGAAAGACTATAACTTTTACATTTACAATACCAAATTCTAATCTACCAAACAACGAATTAACATACTCACAAGTAATTGGTTCAGGAATAGAAATATATGATTTGGATAACCAACTAATAACAAACAACAACAGACTAAATTATTCTGTAGTTCTTGCTAGCATTAGTGGAAAAATTAGTTCTTCAGAAGCAAGCAATAACTATAATATAAAAAACAGAATAACAAGAGCCGTAACAATAGAAGAAATATCAGTAAGCGATAACTCTGGGTTATTAATAGAAGCAATAGACCAAAATATTATTATAAATAATGAAATTCCAAAAGAGCTAGAAGCAGAAAATATTATCTTTGCTAAGCTTTTTATAGATTCAAATACCAACCAATCAGATATTAATTTTAATTTTAATAATATTTTTACTATACAAAATACAGAAGAAAATCCAATAACCTTGTATAAAGACACAAATGCAAGCGTCTTAATAAAAAGACTAAACATTACAGATGATTCTGAGTTTACAACCATTGAAGGTAACGGCTATTATAAAGATAGTAACGGCTCAGGAATAGAAATTATTAAAGATGTTTCAAATAACGTTTCTGTAAACTATAATCTTGATTTAACTTTTAATACGCCAATGGATTATAAAATACAAGAACTCTCATTATCTGGAGAAGACGTTTCTAATTATATTAATTTTACAGAAACACACACAGATTCTAATATTTCAAATAGGCTAGATAATAATATTAGTTTTATGTTTTCTTTAAAGAATGTAAATGTCACAGACATTATAGAAAAGAACACAATTATAAAAATAAAGATTGGAAACACAATTGATTATTTTATTTACGATATACCGCTTAAATTAATAATATATCCAAAAAATAAAACCTATGATTTAACAGCAGGCCTTGGCGGAGATTATTATAATATACTTTGTAGAGGACAAGCAGATTGTAATGCAACAAAAACATATAATCTAATAAACAAAACAAAAAGCTACGACCTTAATTTAACAGGAATTGAGATTGCAAACTCTGCACCACTAATAATAACCCCACAAAATATTACAATTCCAAGCGCAATTACTCAAGAGCCAACAGAATTAGCAATAACAATTGATGGCAACTATACAAATCTTATTAATTCAGGAATAGAATTCCAAGACTATAGTAAAGCCCTATCATTTAATTTAAGTATTAATTATACAGCAATACTTGTAAACAAAAATCTAACAATCTATGTCACTTATACCCCACAAGATCCAGGCGTAGTTTTAGAAGAAAATGGGCTAACAGGTAATTTCTGTATGGGTGTAGGCGGAGATATTTCTGTAGAAGATTATTTCATATTAGGCACTTGTGATTCAACAGACCAAGAAGTATGTAAAAGCGGAGAAGAAGCTTTACCAAACATAATATACAAATGGAAAAATGAGAACTTTGATTGGAAGACTTTGTGTATTGATAAAAATGAAGAATATGACACAAATAAAACACACTGTGATTCTGTTCAGGCACTTTATTCTCTTTTCTCTTTAATTGGTGGTGGTGCTTCTGATTTTGACCCACAAGACCAAAATTATTATATCTATTTAATGTCTGATGGTTTTTCAGATGATTTATTACTGGATTTTAGAGAAAGATATGATCAAATGCTTACACATAATATTAATTCTGCATTTAGTGAAAGCTATTTAGATCAAGACTATGAGCACGAAATAACGCTATCTAAAGTAACAAGCGATGAAACACCAACAAACGCAGTAGGAAAATACAAGATAATTGCAACCGGTTATGATAACTTTGCAAATAATTTAACAATTACTTTACAATTGGTTTCAACAATTCCTATTGGAAAAGACAGCTTATTCTATTACATACCAATAGATGGAGACTTTGGAAAATTAGATAGTAATAAAGTACATAGAATAGGTTACGGTTCAACAATTTCGAACGATTATGATTATTCAGAAGAAATCTCCTTAACTTCTGGCGCACAAGCAATTAAGTTATATCAGCCAACAACTTGTCCAGGAGAAGACTGTTCAGGAATAACAAACCTTACAGCCTACTATCCAACAAGCAATCTTGTGAATTGGCAAGTAGAAGATATTTTGAAATCAAACGGCGTACTACTAGATTTACAAACAGAAAGCACAACAGAAACTGGAAAGACACACATTACCTTTAATTTCACGCCCTCTAAACCAATACATTTGTTTGCAAAGGTAAGCGACATTGATAACAAAGATTTCAAATATAAATTTTTATTAAACGAAACAATTGCTGTGCCTTTAGGAGAAAGCGATGGCATTTCAACTATTAAATGGAAAGACTTTGATGATAATAATTACGATAACGCAATTGCAGATTCAAGAATTTATGACGCCTATAGTAATTATCTAAGACACGAAATAACAAAACAGCAATTTATAGAGAAATATAATAATTCTCCTTTAGCAAACAAATACCTATTAGAAACAATAGTGTATCTTCCAGTAAACCCAGAACAAAACGATATCAAATTATCTTTATTAAATTTAGATAATAACGAATCCTCAAAAATCTATGGTCTTAATTATACAACCGGCACACAAGAAATGGAATTAAACTCAAGAGTTTCAAATATCTATTCAATTAACGATTTATTTAATCAAGTAAAGGATGGCAATGCTTGTATAAGTAAAAGCTTATCTACTTCAAAGATAAGATGGGTAACTGATAAAATTGATTTACCTAATGGAATTAAAAACGCAATAATTACAAATTACAATAACGATTAATTATTTAATGAGAATCATAAATGAAAGACGAAAAACTAGTAATGTTTATTTGGGCAATAATAATTGTTTTTGTTGGGTTAATATTTGCCTTGTCTTTTGTTCACACAATTGAAGATAGTCAAAACACGCAAAAAGAACTATCAATACAAGAAAAATTAGATATTTATGCAAAGACAGAATTATTAAATTTTAAAAACAGATACGCAACAGACAAAGAAATTCTATTTCTTAGACGTTCAACAAATAGAGAATTAAAACCTTCTCAGATTTATGTTTTTACAAAAGAAGATCTAAAAACTTATACTGATAAATTAAAGATGGAAAAACTTTCTAGAGACCTTTTTATAGTAAAGTCTTATTCTTTTCTGGAATTAGAAGAGCTTAAAATCAGAGACCAAGTAACAAGCCAAGAGATTCCATTAATGAAATACCTAGTAAATGATGTATATTATATAGGTACAAACATTACTGATAATTTCTGCCCAGGCTATAAATCTAATCCAAACGCAGTTTATCATGTCTTTGATTGTAAGGAATGGGGCTGTAGGGTAAAAGAAGTAAAATAATTCTCTAATTATTGTTATTTTGCTCATTTTTTCTCTAAGAAAAGTTATATAAATATATTTAGGTAATATATTATATAGTTTTTAGATAAAAAAGAGACAAAATATGAAACTATCAGCAAAAGCGATTATAATCATACTTTTAATAGAATTTATAATATTACTTATGTTTTGGTGATATATAATAATGCAAAAAACCAAAAGCACTCCTAGTAAAGCAGTAATAATACTAATTTTAATAATAATCAGTACCTTTCTTTCAGGAATTGTTTTTGCAGAACCAAAGATAATACGCGGATTAAAACCAACAGACGGAACAGATAATGCATATTGTGAATATGATTCTACAACAAAAAATTGCGTATTAGATTTAGATCAAAAATTTGTAATTTTTTATGTTGTAGGAGACGGGCGAATTTTTATTGAAGATGTTGAAAAACCAAATTTAATTATAAGTTCTAATAGTCTATTTTTACATAATAGCTTACGTTTACACACCAATTGTATTTCCCAAGATAGTACAGATACCAATTGTATGACTGCAGATGCAAATTTAACAATTATTGATTTTAATTCAATTGTAGTAGACGGTAATCAAACAATTATTATTTCCCCTTTCGCAGAAACCAGAATCCAAATTTCTGGGCACATAATAATTTCAGAAAATGCGAATTTTTATCTTCAACAATATTCAGATATAAACCAATGTATAAGATTAGATCCAGATACTTGGGGCAATCCTCTAAATAATTCTGACATGTTATATTTGCCAGAAATAGATCTTTCAGAAACAAAGATTGAAAATTTTGGTAATCTTTTTATTGAATCGTGGTCTATAATTTCTGCGGCATCAGCATTTAACGATACAAACCAATGTTTAATTGATGGGAATAATTATATTGATATGGCCCTAAAAGTAAATAACAAAATAATAGAATTTGGAGATGTAAATAATATTGGAAATATGCAATTAACTGGTTTAGTATTTGAAGATATTAATAGTATAGAAGACGTTTTGATTACAGAACCAATATTTGAAATTAATTTTAATAAATTTTCTGGGAGATTGCCATCTCAGTTTAGGTTGTATTCTGTGGCTCAAAACCTTCATGATGAGCCATATATCCAAAATTATGCAAAAATCGCACTATCAACTTGTGACAGATTAACCGTTCCGCAATCACCAAATTATAATGGGGTTTGTACATTTTATTATGCTAGAGATAGTAATGCTTATACTGATTTAAATCAGCAGAATATAGGAATAGATAATAATAAGATTATTTCATTAAATAATTCGTGTAAAACTGTAAATATAGGAGACCAAATAGCACATTATTTATTTACTAGTAAATCTCAAATAAAATCGAATCCGATTATCTTTGGAACAATTAACTCTTCAGTAACAAAACTACCAATAAATATTAATTTACAGACTGGCGATACTAACCAAGGGCTATATAATATTAATAATCTAAATCAACAAGTTTCAACAATTCAAAATCAAGAAAACACCTTTTTTAAAATATTTTCAAACAATTATCCATCTGGGATTGATGTAAATCTATTAGACACTTATCTATTTAGATTTAAATTATTAAATAATCCCGGACCAGAAACAACATATCCAGATATAAAATTAGATTATCCATTTAAAATACATAAATGATTGAGAAAAGAAAGATATGATGAAAATAAAAGAAATTTCAAAAGTTTTAATCATTTTAATATTTATACAACTCTCGTCAACGGTGTTTGCAGCAAGCCAGTGTGTGGAACTTCCAGGGTTTCCTCCTACTGCCATTATAGGATACAACCCCCCAGATTCATCAGAACACGTTGTATTATTGAATGCCTCAAACATTGAAAACAAAGATTTAAACTTTGTAAAAATAAACCCTGATGATCTCGCATGTGCAGACAAAAAAATAATCTTAGATATTAATAATTCTATAACTATAAATCTAACAGGAAATAAAATAAATCAGTATATTAGTGGGGTAGATGAGATAAGATTGTATTCAGATATAAATATTATTGTTGATAATCAAGATTTGTTAGGAATCACAGCAATTAATTTTGATGTACCAAACGTAAAAGTAATTTCGGAAAATAAAAAAATACGTCTTACAGATTATGGTAACAGAGAAAGCGGGAATTTCTCCAGCGAAAATGGTTATAATATACTCAAATTAAAATTCCAAAAATTAACAATTTTAGAAAACGCTGATTTAAATATAATAATTGTAGGGGACTTCCCAACATATGGTTCTGGAACAGATGTCTGGTTAGAAGCAATAAATATTGAAAATCACGGAAATTTAGATATAAAATTAAATGGAGGCAAAGGGGGTAATCACGGAAATGGTGGGAGTGTTTATGATTTAAACATTTCTAAAATTATTAATAAAGGGTTTTTCAAATTAGATGAACACGGAGGGGTCAAAGGAGATACCGGCGGGTTTTATGGGGATAACCTGAGAGGAGGAAATGTTGGTTCAATAAATATAGATTATCTTTATAATGCAAGCCCAAATTTTGAAATTAAAACAGTATTAATGGCATTTAGAATTTCCGAATTATCATCTTATTGGTGTGGTTGTTCAAATAATTGCGATCTTACACCAAATCCAAGGATTGGAGATATAAACATTAAATATCTGGCTTCTGGTAGTTTCTTGCCAAAAAAATTAGAAATAATTAAACGTGTGCCAGTTAATGAAACAAACATTAATATTTCTGGTTGTCATATTAATTCTTTAGGGAATTCAGAAATTTCTTATATTGCTAATAATCTAAAGCTAGAATTGGCAAATCTTGCAACAATACAAAATGATTTTGATAGTAGTTCTTATCAAATAGATAGTGTTGATTTATCAGAGATAGAATGCCCTGTTTGTGATGGTTTAGAATTAGATAATTCCACTTTAAGAACAGACACAATTTATACAATTTATACAGATGTTGCGACAAATGGCAACATCGTTGACTTAAATATTTATTATGTTAATCCTGATGGTAATCTTTTCAAACCTCCGGGGTATCCGGTTAATCAAAACTATTTAGTTTATAGTTTAATACCTGGAGAAACAATTAACCCAGCAGGCAGTTCCAGATT
>CAZGLB010000003.1:0-38254 GCA_964526365.1 uncultured archaeon | reverse complement strand
GTTTGTCCATTTAAATTAGAACCATCGCAGTCTTCTCCTGAATCAATTAATCCATTACCACAAGTGGGTTCAGGAATCGGACACGGACAATCGCTTGGGCAGTTTTCACAAGTTTCTCCTGATTCACAGATAAGGTTTCCACAAGAAATTCTTCCAGGAACTGTAACTTCAGAATAATCAACTGGAGACTGTAACACATCTTGAGTTTCAATATTTGTTAGTTCAAAAGAATTGGTTTGACTTCGTAGAAAAAATAAACCAAAAAGAATTAAGCCTATAACTAATATACTTATTACAACTAAAATTTCCAGTACCACTTGCCCTTTCTTATTCATGTGCTTTCTGCCTCCAAACTTTCTAAAATATATTTAGACAATACTTTTTTATATGCTTGTTTTTAAAAAAAGGGCAGAAAAGAGAAAGAAATTATTTCTTTCTAAAAATAATTACTAGAACAACTAGAACCACTAAACCTAAAAGAATAAAACCTGTATTTCTTAAAGTAAAGAAAGCACTGATTGGAGATTTACCTGACTTTAAAGAAACTTCTTGACTTACTAGTTCTTTGTCTGTAATTTTATCTCTAATCTTTATATTTAAAACTTTATCTTCTCTTAGTTTAGTTGGAGAAACAATCTTATATATTTTTGTAGTTTCTTCGTTTGGTAAAAGATTTACCTCTCTATCGCCTTCAATTAAATAAGCTTCTGGCAACCCAAAATCAATTATTGTTTCTTGAAGCTGGTTTGTATTGTTTTTTAGCTTTAGAGTTATAATGTATGTTCTGTCTTGAACTGTAGATCTTCCAGAAGTTGCAGAAACTGATATCTTTGATGTTGCTGGAGAAAGATCAATTGTTAGAGGATATTTATCTATTAACAAATTATTAGAATAAACTTCTATATAGCCTTTATGTGCTTTCTTTGCTGCAGAATCCGAAATCTTAATCTCTAGAGAAATCGCTTTTGTATCGTTTGCAGAAACGGTTGTGGTTTTTGATTCTGTAATAAAGGTGTTTGGAAAACCAGCAAGTTTAATTGTAACTTCTTTTGCTATTGAAAAACTATTATTAATATTTAAGGTTATTTTTGTATCGTTTGTTATTGGAGTAATTAATGTTGGATAAGAAACTAAAGTTATCTTTGGTGTTGTTGGTGAAAGATTTACTATTGAAGTGTTTGTGTTTGATGTTGAAGAAGCATTGTTTGAACTTCCTGTTGAAAGAATACCTGAATCTGTTTGAGTAAATGAACAAGACTTACCATCAGAGAACTTTCCAGAAACTAACATCTCTAAACTTCCGTTTCCGGTTATTCCAACAACCATTGAAGAATCATCATTTGCAGGAATGGTTAATTGTGAATTACTTGCATAGGCTGAAAGGCCTTGTTTATTTTGGAATAACACACTTGTAACATAGAATTTATTGTCTGTGCGATTATAAATTGGTATAGAGTTGTTACCTGAAGAAACTGTTTTTGAACCAACTTCTATTCCTGAACAACTAGTGCTTGTAGGTTCAAAGATATCTATATCAAAATATTTTGTGCCAATATCAGAATTGCTACAAGATTTTCCGCCAGAGAATTTACCAGAAACTAAAATAGTTCCTCTTGAGGTTTGTGCGGAATTGATATTATTTGTTTTTAAATCAAAATTAATTGAACCTGTGCTTCCTGAAGTTAGTGTTTTAGTATAACTGGTGTCACTTATACTTGCATAACTGCTGTTATCATTAATTGAAAAACTATTAATTGTAAAAGTTGTGTTAGAATTATTAATAATATAAAAGCCATCAGATTTTGAATAACTGTCTGTGGTGTTTTCTGCTTGACTTATATTCATTGCATAGATATCTATGTCTTTACAGTCTTCTTCTTCATCATAATCCTCATTATCAGAATTGCCTGCATCATCTTCTATTCTTACAGTTATTGTTGCTGTTCTTGTACAGTCTTTTATTTCGTCGTCATCAGAATCAACAAATGTGCCTTTTATTTTTAGATCTAAATATTTTGTGATGACGTAATCAAAATTATCAGCATCTAGTTCTATTTCTAGATATTCATAATCCCCTGAATCAACTACATCTGGCTCATCAACTATAGAAACATTTAAGCCGTCTCTATCGCTGATGGTTATATCGTTAATCTCAAAATCATAATCTGAATCATTCTCTAATTTTATTTTTCTTGTGCTTGTGTAATCATCATCAATTGTAAAACTGATGTTTGTGATATCAAAATCAGAACAGCTTACATCATTGTCGTTATCATTATCATTATTTCCGTTATTTCCTTCTTCTATGTGATATTCTATGGTGTAGGTCTTTGTACAAATACTTGTGTTATCGTATTTTGCTTTAACTGTAACATCAAAAGAAGAATCGTAATCATCGCTAACTGAATCTGCTTGTAGATATAGTCTTATGGTTCTTACTGAAAGGTCTGGAACCTCTTGTGGTGAATCAATATCTTCAACATCTAGTCTTGAAGTATTACTTGTCTCTACATCAATAATTTCAAGATCTTCATTTGCTTCGTTTTCTATATAAAGATTATAAGTATATTCGTCTCCTTCATCAAGAGAGATATCTGCTTGACCACTTAAAAAGAAATCAGAACAGTCTGGAATAATTGGTGTTGTATCATCGTCTACTTCTGTATCGTCGTCAATAAAATAATAATAGGGATCGTTATTTACTGGATAAACATAAGCATAACTATAGGTGTTGTAATAATAATCAATATAAGAATTTGCATAAACCTTAACAACATAACCATAATAGTTTGGATTAATATAATAGAGATTTGAATAAGTGTATTCATATGGAGTTGAATAAGCATAATAGGTTTGAGTTGGAACACTATAAAGATAAGTTAAATCTCCAGAACTGCTAACTCCATAGATTTGTGGAGAAACATAGACTGGAACATTATTATATCCCTCTTGGGCTTGAAGTCTTAATCTTAGACTGAAATTATCATAGTAGTTTCCATATTGAACATTTAGGTATTCTGCTTCTGAATCTGTATTAACATAAGAATAATTGATTGCAAAAGGCGACGCAGAAACTGATTGTATAGCTATTGCTATTAAAAATAACATAGTAAATAAATATTCTTTTCTCATAATATTTCTCCGTTTTTAAAATAGGGGATTAAAAGAAAAAAGGGGGATTATTCCTTTTTTCAAAATTGGGGGATTAGACATTAACTTTGTCTAATTAATAAATATCTATTGGGGCAAAACCTTTAAAAAGCTTATGAATTTTAAAAACAATTGCTTTTTAAATATTTCAAGTATTTATTAGATATAATTAAAGGTTATACTATGGTTGAAGAAAGTTCTAGAGCTTCTCAGGATGTCAAGGCATTACAGTCAAGCATATTGGTATTGTCTGAGAAAATAAAATATTTAGTGCATAATGAAAAGATACTAAGTAGAAATATACTTGTTTTAAATAAAAAGATTGCAGCAAAGGGCGATGGAGGTTCTGGGGCAAACTCTGCAACAAGCGAACAATTTAGGGAATTACAAGCAGAGATAAAAGAACTTAAGACTAAAATTAAAGGTTTGGAATCAACTCTTGAAATGATGTCAAGAAGATATGCTAAAGCTGAAGACCTTAAAGAAATGAAATATATAATTGATAATATTAATCCTTTAGAATACACAACTGTTGAACAAGTAAAGAAATTGATAAAGGACAATAAATAAATTATTTGTTAAAAAAGAGCTTATAGAAAATTAATTTGTTAATGGCACCTATTTCTTTTTTTGATAAATTATTTAAGATAACGTCAAGCGGCTGATTTTTAACTTTTATATAATCAACAATAACATCTGCTATCTCTAACTCTGATTTCCCAGTTCTTGAAAGCAAGTTTTGATTTTTGGTGTCATTTACTAATTCTTCATATAGACTATATATCTTTACCTTGTGCTCTTTTTTTATTTCTCCAAGATTAAGTTTTTGAGACCCGTGAGTTCTAAGACCTTGAAATATGTGATCTAAAACTTCTGCAACCTTTTTTTGTTCTAATAATGGCTTTTTGGGTTGTTGTTTTTCTTTTGGTTTCCCAAAACCAGGATCTTTTTCATCAGGAATATGTGGCCCTCTTTTTGCCATATTTTTTCTATTGTTTTTTCTGCTGCCCATATCTTTTACCTTTTTAAACCTAATAATTTTGCGATAAATTCTCTTTTTATGCTTTCTTGTGCTTTAACAGAATATATATTCTTTTCTGTATTAATTATTCTATTAAGATATTTAAATAACCTTTGCTGTTCTACAGGCGTTCTGTAAGAAAGAAGCTCTTTAGTTCTTTGAGAAGATAATAACTCTTGTTTAAGTTTTTTAGAAACCACGTATCTTAAATTAAACTTATCTAGTTCTTGGCGTATTATTTCCACAAGACTTTTATAATCTTCAAAACTAATAAGTCCTTTAGAATTTATTAATCTTAGATTATAATTAATAATGGTGTTTATTTTTCGTTTATCTGCGTCTTTAAGTAAATCATAATAATCTATTTCTTCAGTTATTATTCTTTTCTTTGCATTATCTTTAGAAATCAGATTGTCTTTGAAATGGCTGTTTTTTACTTTAATAATAATGGATATTGCCTCACGTTTTAAACTTTCTAGGTCTCTAAACGTAACTTCTGGCATTGCTTTTAAACGATTATATAAAAATAAATTTAAATCTTTTTTGCCTTTATCTGAAAGAACAGACAACTTCTCTTTACCAAGCATTCTATTTATAGCTTTAACTTGGGGATTGACTTTTCGGTCTATATCACTTTGTTTGCCTGGGGCATCTTGCCAATATTTTTTTTCTTGAATACTTCTAATAGTTGGAATTAGTTTTGTAAATATAACTTTATTTTTTTTTGGCAGCGGCGTAACTGGATTGCCTTTTGTTGTAATTTTTGGTTTTGGCATTTTTTCACTTTGTGTTTTTTGTAAACCAGAAGTAATAGGTTCCAATAACTATTATTACTAGGAAAACTCTAAAAAGGAATCCATGCACAAAATTTGCAAAAGAAAGATTGCCATTAACAATAATAATTGAAGTAAATACTATCCTTATAATATTAAAAACAATAACTATCGGCACCGCAAGCAATGCACCAACAACCCTTTTCCTTACAGAAATGCCAACTGACGCAAGAATTGCAGAAATTAAAAGACAAAACTCCAATATTCCTGAACAAAGAAAAGTTATGGTTATTGGCTCAGCTAACCCAGAAACTAAAATCTTTGAGATTTGGTTTACAGAATCAAAAACAAAAGTATTTGCTATACCAAAAACCGAAAGAATCGCACTTGACAAAAAACCATAGAAATAATTTATATAGCCTGCAATTAGGGTTTTACCAAAAATCAAATAAGAAACAGAAAAAAATAAAATAAATAGAAACAAAAAGAAAAGAGCTTTTTTGTATTCCCTCTCGTCTTTTATATCTTTTTTGAATCTTTTAACAAAAGTTTTAGATTTCATCTAACAAAAACACCAGTAACTAGTCCTGTTTGACCTGGCCTTGACGTTACTTTTACTTTTGCTTCTTTGCCGTTGATATCGACTTTAAGGATTGCACCTTTTGTTATTATCTTTTGTCTAACAAAATGCTTGTTTGCGGGATTCTCTGTAACATCAATAATCTTTCCTTTTGTTAGCTTAGCGCCATCAGAAATTAAGATTGTCTGAGCATGAGAAATTTTTGTTTTCTGATTTCCTCCAACTGCTCTTGTCTTATATCTCTTATCAACTTTACTAACTGTTGTTTTTGAGAACTTTCCGCCCTTGTCTGTTAAAGACTTAGTTTTTGCATTAACTGCGTTGTTTATTCCGCCTGTTGCTTTTCTTCTTGATACTCTTTTCCATTCAACCATATTTTATTCACATTTTACAATTAGAAATATATTATAAATATATGTCTTAATATATATTATTGATATAGAAAACTATTTAAAAAGAACAGAAACTGAGAAAATATGCAAACTAAAAAATATACCTTAAAGAGAAAAGAAAATCGTATTGATGTATCACTTAAAAGAAGACAACCAGCTGCAGACAGGATATATAATATTGAAAAAGAAATAAACTATATTGATGCCATGAAAAACTCAGAACTTTTTGGAGCAGAAGAAATAAGGGCAGAAGAACTTTTTTTAAAAAAATTGGTTTTTGAAACAAATATTTATGAAAATGCAGAAAAAAAACAAATCAAGATGCCAAAATTTGTTAAAGAGAAAATTGAAAAGAAAATTAATCGCTTAAAGGAAGACGCAAATTATTGGAAAGAAACATTAGATAAACAAAAAAAGGAATTAGTAAAATACCAGAAACTTAAAGACAAAGACAACTATAAAATTACATTAATGGCAATAAAAGAAATTGAAAGACATTATCAAAAAACCATATCCAGGCTTGAATTTTTTATTAGACAACTAAATGTCATTAATAACAAAAATTAATCAAAAGCACGCGAGAAAAGATAATGCATCTTTTCTGCTTTCTTTGGCCCCATCTTCTCTACTTCTTGTAGCTCCTTGACTGAGGCGTTTGCTATGCCTTTTATGTTTTTGAATTTTTTTAAAAGAGACTTGGCAAGCGTTGGGCCGATATCTGGAAAAGATTCCAAGATAAATAACTGCTGATCAGAAAAAGACATCTTATTCTTACTGAAGCGATGCTTTATTTCTGTCTTAACACCAAACTGCTCTCTTTTTGCAATCACATAAAGAAATAATGCTGTTTCCTTTTGATTTCTTGTAAAGAAAATTGGAATACGATAGTTTAGACCTATTGAAGTTATTAGACCTATTAAAGACTTATTATTTATTCTGTTGTCATTGTCTGAGAAATTGATAATGCCTTCAATTATAAGACCAGGCTTACTTACCTTCTCTGAAAGACTATCAAGCTGAGAAAAAATTCTGCCATCAATAATTGAAGACTCAAGGTCAGCTATTGTCTTTCTTTCAATCAAGACCTCATTACTTAGTTGATAGTCCCCAAGAGAAAGTTGCTCAATAAGCACATCAACTTCAAAGGAATCATTAGACAGATTTTTTAATTCTTGATTGATTTGGCTGACCCTCTCTCTTGTGTCACATACAATCTTTAATTTTTGAGGCATAATTATCTTTTATAAGCTTTATCGTGGTGTTCAAATTTCACAAAATAAATTGTGTTATTTTCTAAATCCACTGAAAAAAGTAAAACAAAAGATTTACCAACGTGTACTCTTTTGTAATCAGAAAGGCCATATCTTAAATTTTTATAATGATTAATAGTCGATTTATCTTCAGAAATTATTTGTTTTATTTTTTTGTTTAATTCTAAAAGTAACTGTTTATCTTTAAATTGTAATTGCCTCATCAAATCTTTTAAATTATCTGATAATTTAAATTCGAAAGACACAGTTATCACATTATTTTTTTGAAATGCCGCACAATTTATCTAATTCTGCTATGGACATTGGTTTTACTTTTTGTTTCTTCATTTTTCCTACTTCTGCTATAACTTCTAAAACAATTTCGTCTTTGATTTCTTTTTCTACAAATTCATCTCCATACATGTCCATTAATCTATCAAGAGCTTGAGATTTGTCTTTATAGCCATATTTCTCCTTTACTACACCTAAAACTCTATTTGAATAATCAGAGATTTTTAGGTTTACATTTACTGACTTACTTAACATAACACCACCTTATTTTACCTTATATTATATAATTTAAGATAAGTTATTCTTTTAAAGCTTTCTAATAATCACTTAATTTTTTTTGCTCTTTCTTTTTTTTATCAGGCTTGTGGAAATTTTTAAGAATGCTTTTCATTCTCTTTTCTTTGTTTTTAGAAACAAAATGATATTTCTCATCAATTGTGTCTTTATTAAGAAGTAAGACTACACGACCGGCATTAAATCTCCCAGTTCTTCCACGCCTTTGAATGTTTCGAATCTCTGAAGCTACAGCATCAAAGAATATTACCATATCTACTGACGGAATATCAAGGCCTTCTTCGCCAACCGAGGTGCACACCAGAACATTGTATTTGCCTTCTTTAAAATCAGAAAGAATTGAAAGCTGTTCTTTTTGAGATAACCCTTTGTCGGAAAGTCCTTTGCTTGCTTGTCCAACAAATCGCGTGGTTTTTATTTCAGAATATTGATTTAGTTTAGAAACAATGCTTGTGGCATTATCTCTAAAGTTATTAAATATTAAAATTCTTGACTTTGGATTATTCTTTACATAGTCTAGAACAATTTTAACTAATTCTGTTTCTTTTGAATACTCTAGTTTGTCTTTGTGCCTGTCAAGATAAAGAATAATCTCAGAAAACTCTTTGGAATTAACAAAGGCACTTGCTGCTCTACTGGATTTTTTTACTTTTGCTTCTTCAATCACCTTATCAAGATAGTTTTTAAACGCAAGAAAACCTTGAGTCTCTATCATCTCTCGAGCATGAAGGGCTTTAAGGATAACTGTGACAAAAGAAATTGCAAGAAAATAACTTTTGTTTTTTGTTTTGTTAACTAGTAGAAATAATTTAGACTGAAGATCAAGAATTTGTGTTTTTGTGTAGTTGTCAGGAATTGCAAAACCAAATCTTCTAAGCATCAATATCTTTGAATGAATGAATTCTTTTAGTTTATCTGAAATAAATCTTGAGTCTTTATCAAGCTCTGTATAGATTGTTTCTATTTCAATATCATTAACATAATCTTTAACATCAATATCTTCTTCAGTTCTTATCTCTATATGCTTTATTCCAAGATTATCTGCTACTTCTTGAATCTTTGCTTTACTGGACCCAGGAGATGCAGTTAGCCCAAGACGTTTGGTGTCTTTAGAGAAATACTGAGAAATAAAAGTATAGGAATAACTGCCAACAGCTCTGTGTGCTTCATCAAAGATAACAAGATTGAAGTTTTCTGGATTAATTAGTTTTTTTTCCAGATCGTGCTGAATGGTCTGAGGAGTTGCACATATTACAAGACCTTGTCCCTCATAAAATGCTTTTCTTTTGTCTTGAGAAATTTCTCCTGTCAAGAGAATAACTTTCTCTTCTGGGATTTCAAGAAACTTTAGAATGCTTTTCTTGTGTTGAGCGATGAGTGGCTTTGTTGGTGACAAAAGAATAATTGACTTTTTTGGATTGTAAGTATAAGCAATCAATAGAACTGCCACTATAGTCTTACCAAGACCAGTTGGAGCAACAACAAGCGTGCTTTCTTTTATTGCTTGTGCTGTCAAGAGCTCTTGATATAATCTTTTCTCTATTGTTTCTTTCTTAACAATTGGGTGAACTACAAACTCTGACATAAACAATAATATTGATTACAAAAATAGTTTATAAATAGAATTGCTTATAGAATTTGAATTAAAAATAATAGCAAACCCCCTAATATAAAACTAACTAAATTCGCAACAAAAACCATTAGCATCGTCTTCCAAATTGTTATATATTTCTTATTTAAAATATAAATAAAGATTAATTCAAATAAAAACACAAATATTTCGCCTATGATTAACCAACTCAAAAAACCATTATTTAAATCTTGCCACCTAATAAAGCATACAGCCCATAATGTTGTTATGGATATAAAATTTGCTAAAATTGCGATTTTAATTATTCTATTTTTATTTAAATTTTTTGAAATAAATAATTTGATAATTATAATTTCTATAATTATTGTAAAAATCAGTGCAATTAAAAATTCAAAAATATATTCTGCTAAATTTGTTTTGTAAAATGCGGTTGTGTTTTTAACGGTTATGTCTCCATTTTCCAAAAGATTTGCTTTATAGGTGTTGTGAAATGCTGTCATATATATTATTTCCGCGGATAAAAATACTTTGTTTTCATCTGGAAGATATACCCCAAATTTAAATTCTGAAGAACCATAATATCCAAAATTACATTTTGAATCTTTACAAGTCCCTTGATCCCCACCAACACCACTTATAATCCAATAACAATTTCTATCAATATCATAACCACCATTCACAAATAGCAACGGACCAAGATTAAGAAATGCTCTATCAACATGTGAATTTAAATCTTGGTAACTCGGC
Organism: uncultured archaeon; assembly: GCA_964526365.1. Classification (GTDB taxonomy): domain Archaea; phylum Iainarchaeota; class Iainarchaeia; order Iainarchaeales; family CSSED10-239; genus JAKQTP01. Next base: position 28,165 of record CAZGLB010000003.1, on the reverse strand, counting down.
ACATCCTTAGCACACCAAAAATATGCAGCATAAAATTCGTTATCTTTAATTGGCTGACCTTCGTAAGTAACGGTGAATTTTCTTGTGGGCCTAGGTCCGCTATCTGCAAAAACAAAATTTGGCACAAAAATAAATATAACCAAAACCAATGCTATAATTGAAAATCTAATGCTTTTATCCATAAGGAAATAGATAGAAACTAAGTTTTATAAATAGATTTTTATTCTAAGGTTTTAAATAAAATAAAAAAAAGAAAAAGATTATTTGGTTAATCTAACCAAATAATGCGCTTAAGCCTTCTGCAGCTGATTCTTCTGTTACTACGTGTTCTTCAACAACTTCTTTCTTTTTTTCGTGTGCTGGGGAAGCTGCTGGTGCTGCTGCAACTACTGAAGCTTTAGCTATTGCGTCTTCAATGTTTATGTCCTTTAATGTTGAGACAAGCCCCTTTAATTTTGCATCATCTGCTTTTACGCCTGCTGAAGTCAAAATTGATTTTAAGTTTGCTTCAGTTATTTCCTTATTTGCTTTGTGTAATAACAAAACTGCATATATGTAATCCATATTTCTACACCTCTATTTTAATTATTCCTTATTAACTAAAGCATCAAGTGCTTTAGCCTCTCTTTCTGCTTTTGCAATCATTGGTTCAACTGTATCTTTACAGATATAACCAATTTCAACACCAAGGCCAATTGCTTGTCTTGCGGCTGTTGCAATTTGCATAATAATTGTGTCTACGTCAATATCTAGCACATCTTTATTGTATATCATGCCATCTTCTTTCACTAAAATAACGTTTAGCATTAATTCAACTGGCTTGATATCAAGCTTTGAAAGGGTACTAACAATATCGCTGTTAATTACGCTTCCAGCTTTAGCAATAACCGTGTCTGCTGGCACAAAAATTGTTGCACCTCTTACTTGTGCTTTGATTCCTACCTTCTTAAGATCAGATAATGCTGGACCTGGTGGAAGACCTGTATCTCCTTCTGGAACAACAATATCGATTGGAGAAATCATACCAATCTTTGCTTTTGAACGCGCTTTACTTTTCTTTATTGCACCGTATAACTCAAAAGCATTCTTGTTGGTTAGCATCAATATTGGTTGAGTTGGTAATTTTTCTATAATGTCCTTATGCCCTTTTGCTTCTAGAACTCTCTTTAAAACATTTTTAGAAGTTACTCTAAAAACTGCATCTGTTACATTCTTTTTTACCTTTTGTAAAAGAGCAGAAGGAAAATCCTTAAGGTCAGCAATACCAACCACTTTGTATTGTGAAATTAATTTACTAGTTTCATCAAACTGTTCAAGTCTCCATGATTTTGTGTGATTCATTTTTCATCACCCATTTTAATTGCTTTACTCATTGTTGACTTGATATATATACGATTTAGGTTTTGTAAACCTGCTGGTAATCTATCAATCAATGATTTGATTACAACTAAAGCATTATCAGATAAATTTGAAACTCCTTGACTCTTTTTCCCGATTTTTATTTGTAAAGCTACAGAGCTTTTATTTTTTTTATTTGATATCTTTTGTTGTGAAATCGTTGCTATGATTAATGTTTTAATTGCATTGATGTTTGGTGGAGCAACAATTGGCATCTTTCCTCTTGGACTAAGTACTTGTCCTAAGTGCTTACCAACAGTAAGCATTACTGGTCCTTCAGCTAAGAAAACCTTGTATTCCTCTGCCATTTTCTTTGCGTCTTTTTTAGAAATTTTTGGTATGTCTTCATCTAGAACAACCCTATCAACAACGCCTTTTAATTCTTGTATAAGATTTTTGTCTTTAACAAAAACTAAAGATTTAACTTTGTCTAAATAAGGGTGTGGAAGAGTAACTGAATAATCTATTCTTTGAGCTTGATTTTTTAGGCTCATGTTCTTTAATGTTACAACCATCTCGATTGCTTCATCAAAATTTCTTTTTTTTGAAATAGACATTACTTCGTTTAAAGTCTTTTCAACTACTTGTTTTTCTGTTATATTCTTATCCAAAATCTTAGCACCTCCTGCCTGAAAGCAGTATTAACGGGAAAATATTATATATATAATTTATGAATGATTCAATTTATAAATGTTATAGAAAAACCAGTTGCGCGCGAGCTGAGCGTAACCGGCTCAAGAAGAAAGTAAAATTAATTTACTTTAGATACTTGATTGTGTTTATTACAATTTGCTTACTTATTGCTGGATTAAAATTAAAGTAAATAACTTTACCGGATAATAATGGTTTTTCAACAATTCCTGTATATGTCTTTTTTGTTCTGGAATCTTCTAAATAAGCAATCTCCTTACCGTCTGCTGCAACATTAAATGTTTCGGTTCTTATTGGGCCATAAGTATCAACTGCTGGAACTTGAATTATCCCTTTAACTATTGGATGATCTTCTCTAGCAGTATATAAGGTTCCAACTAATTCCCTTTGACTTAAACAAGAAGGAACAGACAATTCTGGATCGCATCTTACTGGAATTATATTTCCAAAGCTTGCTTGCCAACCAAGAACAGAAACATCATCTGCTCTTTTAATACCAGAATTTAAAACAACTATTAGCTTTCCGCCTTTATTAACATAATTGGTTATTGCATTAGCTGTTCTTCTAGTTATTGATTTATCAGACTGTTTTGATTGATCAAGTATAATTATATCATAGCCTTTAATTCTTTCTTCTGGATTGTGGTCAATTGCATCAAGAGCCATAAATCTAGTTTCTTTAATTAAGTCTTTATTTTCTTGATCTACTAAAATATTTCTAAACTCTGTTGATGGCGCACCAAGAACTAATATTCTTGCGCCTTGATTCATATTTAAAAAATCAAAACCGCTTGCTAGTATATTTGTTTTAAATATTATTAATAAAATTACTGCAATAATAATAACTACAGGTAAAAGAGTTTCCCATTTTATTTTTGCTCCCCCACCAAGTTTTCTATCTGCTCCAACATCAAAATCAGAACCGAAATCGTCTCCCATATCTTTTGGCATTTAATATCACATTTTTAGTTTATTATATATATTATAAATAAATTTATATAACATTTGTTTTTAAAGGTTTCGTAAATTGTTAACTTTAAAAAATTATATGACCCCTTCTTCAATTTCTAATAATCTATTATATTTTGCTGTTCTTTCCCCCCTTACTGGAGAACCAAACTTAACAAAGTCTGAACCTAAGCCATAGGAAAGATCAGAAATAAAAGAATCCTCTGTCTCTCCTGATCTGTGTGAAACCACAACTTTCCAGTTAGCTTTTTTAGACAAATTATATGATTCTATTGACTCAGTTAATGTGCCTATTTGATTAACTTTTAAAAGAAGAGAATTACATTGTTTTTTTGTAATTGCGCCCTTTATTAGTTTTGGATTGGTTACTAAAAGATCATCACCTATAACATTAATTTTATTTCCAAACTTTTTTGTAAAATCTATCCAAGAATTTTTATCGTCTTCAGATAATGGATCTTCAATTGAAGTTATTTTATATGCTTTTAAAATATCAAAATAATAATCTATCAATTGAACAGAAGAATATTTCTTTGAATTAATTGTATATTTCCCTTTTTCATAAATCTCGCTTGCTGCAACATCTAAACCTATTGTGATTTCTTTTTTATAACCGGATTTCTCTATTGCTTTCTCAAGAAGATCAAGAGCGTCTTTTGGGTCCTTTAAGTTTGGTGCAAAACCTCCTTCTAGACCTACGTTTGTTGCACTTGAACCATATTTCTGTTTAATTATTTCTTTTAAGAAACCATAGACTTCGCAAGAAATCTGAAGATTCTCAGAAATAGTTTTCTTGTGTGGGATTATTTGAAACTCTTGAAATGCTAAATCTGTTCCTGCGTGCTTTCCTCCATTTATTATATTTAAGAAAGGAGTTGGCATTTTCTTTTTTTCTGTTTTATTATTATTTAATTTTGAAAGATATTTATGTAAAGGAATATTAAGCTCTTTTGAAGCAGCATTTGCACAAGCAAGACTAACAGACAGAATTGCGTTTGCTCCAAGATTAGATTTATTGTTTGTGCCATCAAGCTCTAGCATCAAATTATCTATTCTCTTTTGATCAAGAATAAATTCTCCATTTAGTTTTTTTGAAATCTTGCTATTAACATTATTTATTGCTTTTGTTACGTCTTTACCAAAATAAGCTTTGGTATTGTCTCTTAACTCTAATGCTTCTCTTTTCCCGCTACTTGTGCCTGAAGGGACAGATGCAAAACCTGTGGCGTTATTTGTATAAACAAAAGTCTTAATTGTTGGTATTCCTCTAGAATCAAGAATTCTTATTGCTTTAATTTTTTTAATATTCATTTTAGTCATCCCCTTCTTTTACAGACATTTTATCTTGCTTTCTTGTCCACGCGCTACCAATCTTGTGTTTAGTATTAAATAAACTCCCTCCAACCATCTTTTTATAAATTAATTTTTCTGCATATGTGTGTAATGGTTCATAATTGAATATCTTTTCTTTTTCTAGATATTCTTTAATTGTTTCAATTTTTGGTTCAATAACATGCAAATCTTTTATTTCTATTATGTGTGGCAAAGAATTATTTGCAAGCGTGTCTTTTAAAAGAACCACATCTACATCAGAATACTTAGACAAATAATAAGCGTCTGTCCAAACATCATGGCCAATAAATAATGTTTTATCTTTTGGGCCCTTATATATTTTATTAAAGAAATGCACCTTATAATATTCATCAGAATAATAAGGATCCTCTTCTTTTGCTTTTTCTTTTAGTTCTTTATCTACATTTGATAAAGTTTCGTAATATTCTTTTTCTATATAACAAATATTTTCTTCTTTAAAATAAGCATCTAACCCGTTATTTTTTACTAATGTTTCGCCTTTTTCTCTGTCAAGACCTGTAATTAAATAAAGTTCTTTATTATTTTCATTTGCAAAATCTACCAGTTCACTCATAAATATTGTGTCTGGTTTTTTGTCGTGTTTGCCTTTTAACAAGATATCATACAATCCAAAGACTAGATGTGTTTTCATTAATTTCTCCGTTTATAGTATATATATTTAAAGACAAATGAATATATATTTATTGTATTTATAATATTTTAATATGGTGATAATATGAGTCAAAGTCTTGTTGGCGGAATCTTGATTGGAATCGGAATTGGATTATACATCCCTTCACTTCCTGGATTTTTAGCCGCATTTAATCTATATCTTGGATTAATATTAATAATTATTGGATTAATACTTTTGATGAGATCAAAAAGCTAAAAACACTTTTATTTTAGTTTTTTTTCTATATTTTTAAAAATATCATTAATCTCAGAAACAGATGGAGTCTTCTGTGGTTTTAGAGCACCAAATATCGAACCAAAAAAAGTCTTTTTTTCTGCAACAAATTTGTAATTGTCATATTTAGAATAGGTTACTGGCTCCCCAAAATTTTGTTTTGTATTTTTTGATTTATCTAAATCTTTTAAATCAATTATTGTTGGTGCATCCAGTATTTTTACATCATTTGGATTATTAAAAATTACTTTTGGTGTTGGGGACTTTGGTTCTTCTGTTTGTATTTTTGGAGTTTCAATTACTGATAATGGTGAACCGGTTTCCTTTGGCGATTCTGATTTTGATGCTTCTTTTATTTTGTTTTTCTCTTCTAATAAAACATCTACAAGTTCAATTGCTTTACGATTTTGTGTTTGTTCTTTGCTGCCAAACTCTATACCGGATTCATCTAGTTTATTTACAACCTTTTCAGAAATCTCTTTAGAATATCCTTCATCTAGTAATGCTTGATAGATTTCTGCTTTTTTATAGTAAACTGCTGATGGCGTTAAAACCCGAACAAAATAATTAACTGTGTCTTGCTCTTTTTTTTCTACATCGTTTAATTTCTTTTCTGGTTCTGTGTTTGATCTAGCAGTAATTAATTTATAATTTTTCAGTTTAGATTTATATTCCGGAAAGCCCGATAAGTAATCAATAATTTGCTCATACTCTTTAGCATAATGAAACTGCGTAAAAGAATATTCTGCAAAAGGCATCTTTCGCTTTGCATATAATTGATCAATCTTTTCTAGTTCTTGTCTTACTGCCAAATATCTTTCATAGTATTTTTTAGGAGTTCTTGAGAGCTTTGGCATTATAATAAAAATAAACACACTAAGTAGTAGAATAAAAAACAAGAAAGAAATTAAAAAAATTAAAGTATTTAGATTAAATATTTTAGGAAAAGCGTCACTCTCTGCGAGATTATCTACTAATTGGTTTCCAAAATAAACATCTAAAATTATCTGTTTCATATTTTTGGCATTATTTGTGCTGTAAAAAAAGAAAAAAGGAAATTAAAGAAAATTATACTGTTACTAATATAACGTTGTCTCCTCTTAGAAAAACCTCAATATACTTTGCTTTTGGTTTTCCGTTTTCTATTTCTTCAGCATCCTCTAATACAACATTAAGATGTACATCAAATGCTTTTAGTTTGCCTCTTACTGTAACATTTCCTTTAAGCGTTATTAGTACTTGCTTATTCAAGGAATTGTTAAGCATGTCAAATGGTCTTGATATTTTTACGTCATTCATTTTTTTTCTCCTTTATATATTAAAACAATTTTCTTTTTCCTTTTATTCTTTTTTCTTTTTCTTAAACATATTTCCTAGAGCTTCAAAGAAACCAGAGAATAATCCTTTCTTTTTGTCTTTTTTCGAGATGTCTAGCTCTTTACCTGTTAGTCTTCTTGCTACTGCTCTAAAAGAGTTTGCTGCTGCACAATTAGGATTGTGAATCAACAATGGCTTAATCTTTTTTAATAAAAAAGACGCTCTTATATCCTCTGAATATGGAATTCTACCATAACTTGGTAGCTCTAGCATTTTCATAATTTCTGTTTCTGAAATTTCTCCTTTGATGTTACTGTGTTTATTAATTATTACTCCAAAAACTCTTTGATTAAGCCTTTGAGCAACAATCTTTGCTTTAAATGCATCTGCAACTGATGGTGCTGTTGGTTCAGTAACCAAAAGTATTTGAGAAGATGCAGACATTGCAGCAATTACGTTTTTTTCAATTCCTGCTGGAGAATCAATCAGTATAAAATCAAATTTTTTTTGTAGTTCTTTAGTCACTGAAACTAGTCTTTCAATATCTACTCTTGTATAAAATGACAGAGATAGGCCTGCTGGCATAATCTTTATGCCCTTTGGTCCATCATAGATGGCATCTGTTGCTGGCGCAGAACCTAATAAAACATCATGAATAGTTATTGGTGGAGTCTTAAGTCCCATAAGTAAACTAAGATTAGCCATTGCTAAATCTGCATCAATCAATAATACAGAATATCCTAATTCTGATAACGCTATACCTAAATTACCTGTAAGTGTTGTTTTCCCAACACCGCCTTTCCCTGAAACTATTGCAAATACTTCGCCCATTTGTCTTCACTCTTATAATATATTAAAAAATACAATATAATGTTATATGATACATTTTATAAAATTCTCTATTTCTTTAACAATTGTTAATACCTCTATTCTGGATAAGCCATCGTTTGCTTTTATGAAATAAACTTTTTCGTCATTCTTAAAAATTATTTGCCAACCATTTGCTTCAATTAAAATTATTGACAAATCTTTTATCTCAGAATTAATATAATTATATAGGGCTGCACTCTTAAACCCTTCTTTTATGTCTTTATTAGTGCTACCAATAACTATGCCATCAATATCTGTAATGATTATGTCATTAATCAAGTGCTTTAATCTTAGTTTCTGTAAAAAATCAGTTAAATCTGAAGAATGTATAAATATTGGTTTATAGACTAGTAATGTAGCTATTGGGCTTTCACTCTGTCTGTCTTCTAAATTTAAAATCTTGTTTGAAAACTTTGCAAATAATTTTGTTATGGAACTCATAATTTTTTCACTTTTCTTCTCTTAATAAATCTTCTAGATTAAAATCATTTAAAACGTCTCTTGAGGTTTTTGGTATTTCGATCTTGTTTCTTAATAGGTTATCTATTATTTTTTCATTATATTTAACATCTTTAAGACCAGGAATACTATTGGTTTTTGTGATTGCTAAATTAAATTTTGTTTTTTCATTAAACAATAATATCAATTTTACTTGATCTGTGGTTAATGCAAATAAATTTAATCTTCCGTTTGTTGCACCAAAGCAATTAAAACAATAATAGATGGCGTCTTTCCCTAATAATTCTATATCGTAACTATCCTGCAGATATATTGCGCCTTCAATTTTCCCTTCATTTAATATTATTATTGATTCCTCAAAAGAATATTTCCCTTCAATTGTTAAATAAATATAACCAGTAAACTTTTTACTAAATAAATCCAAAAATAATTTCTCTGCAATAATCTTATCTAATGGTGCGTTCTTAACCACTGGATTTGATACTGGTAGATTCATTTTTTTTCACTTTTTTTACAAGAAAAACTATTTAATAAAAACCACTCTGTCAACTGTGTTCTTTAAAGCAACTGCTGAGCCGTCCTCTACAAGATAAACTATTGTTTTCTTACCTTGCCTTTTTGCTTTGAGTATTGCTGGAAGATAATCTGAGTCTCGGGTTATAAAAACCACTGTATCTATTTCTGTACTGTATGCTGCTTCTGTTGCATCTACTGCCATTGCAACATCAACGTCTCCAACAGTTATTATACTTTCAAAACCGATATTAACAACCGCTTCTATAAGTTTATCATTTGCGTACTGATCAAGATACACTCTTGCAATCTTTAGTGGCCCTTCTTTTTGTAGTTGGGATTTAATTTTGAATAAGTCAATATTAAACTCTTTTCTTAACATATTTGGGCCATCGACAAAAACAGCAATATTATTTCTTGTATTTTCTTTTGGTACTTTTTTGAATATCTTTTTAAAAATCTTTAACATTATGCTCACGCTTCTCTAAAATTATATAGATATAATATAGTATTTGATAAACAAACATATTTAAAATATATTTATACCTAAATATATAGTTTTAATTATAAAAAACTCTTTTTTTAGAGAGAAAAATGGTGAAAAAATATGGCAAGAGATTATGATATTAAGTTTATGGAACTTGGACAAGTCAAGGAAAAACAGTTTATTTTGATTGATGATGTTATTTGTAAGATTGATACAATCACTAAATCAAAGCCAGGTAAACACGGAGCAGCAAAGATAAGACTAACTGCAACTGCTGTATTTACTGGACAAAAAACTAATCTTTTAAAACCAAGCTCAGAAGATGTTGAAATACCAATACTTGACAAAGGTAATGCACAAATAATTGCAGACCTTGGAAATAAATTTCAAGTTATGGATATGGCAAGCTATCAAACCTACGAAGTAGATAAAGATGAGTTTACTGATCTTGTCGCAGGTAATGAAATCGAATATCTTAAAGCAGGGGCAATGATTAAGATTTCAAGAAAGAAATAATTTTATTTCTTTTTGGAGTTAAGAAAAATGCCAACGGTTCTTACTCATCTTGGGTTTCTTGAAAAACTTAGGAAAAAGAAACCAACTTTTTTTAAAGATTTAGATTTTAGATATTTGGAATCAGGGGCGTTGTTTCCAGACTATTATGGTTTTTATAAAATACAAATAAATCAAAACCCTGAATTCTTTTATGAAATAAGAAATCAGAAAGGTGTGGCTTTTGGAAAAAGAATGTATGCTGTCTCAAAAACGAAAGCAGAAAAATCATTTGCAATTGGTTTTATTACGCATAATGTTTTAGACAAATACTTTCATAACTATTTTAAGAAACACGCAATTACTTTTGCTGAAGAACATCTGAGTTTAGAATTCTTCTATGATTGTAAATTTAAAAACTCTAGAATCTCTCCTGTGATCTATCCTGAAGGGATAATTGAAAAAACACTTGAAAGATATTATAAGCATCTAAATTGTAAAAATACAAAAATAACAAAACTTAAACTACACGGATATTTTTTGTTTTTAAAAGAAATACAAAGCCAGATAATTCTTAAAAAATATCTCTATAACGAAAAATCCTATTTAGATCTTGTGGCTTTTGTGTTTTATAGAAAACCAATAAATCTAAAAAAACTATTAACTCCGAATAAGAAACTTAAGAAAAAGCACCTTAAAAATCTAGACGCAGAATTTAAAAACGCAGAAACAGAAATGTTAAAGATCATTTCAACTATAACTCATTAACATCTATTTCAAAAGCAGCAATCGGCACATTATAATCAAAATTCTTTAGAGCGCTTGGGTGTAATTCCCCTATGTGGCCCACTTCTTTGTTATTTATAAAAACTGTTGCTGACCGGCCAGGCAAATAGAATGGATAGTCTTTCTTTTGTAACTCTAGACTGTGCCCAAGAGTATTACATAATGTTACAAGAATACTTGAAACCTCTGTAAAACTGATTTTGGAATTTGCGATTGCTACAGAAGCATGAAGAACGGTTTTTGATTTTACGTCCTTTTGTTTATCTGGAATTACAACTTTATCACAACAAAATATTCTTTGTGGATAGCTCATGTGTTGATTGTTTGTTAGAATCTTTAAAAGCTTTGGAAGAAACCAAGGACTAACAATCTCTAAAGACTTGTCTTTGGAATAACCAAGTTCTATTGCTTTATCTTTTGTAAAACTCAAATTAAAATTCTCAAAAGATTCTTTCTTACTTGAAAGAGACAAAGGACTTGTTTCTATTAGCCCGCACTGAACAAGTATTTGAATAATATTATCTTGATTAATTGATTCCTTTAATCTTTCTCCAACAGTAAAGACTATTGGCATCTTTAAAGGAATGTTGTTAAAGCCATAAGCTCTTGAAATATCATCAATAATATCAACTTCGTGTAAAATATCTATTCTGTATGGTGGAATTGAAACCTCTATACTGTCTTTACCATATTTCTTTGTTTTATAACACATCTTTTCAAGAAGCTCACAAGCTTTTTCTAGAGTTAAATTTATACCGATTAGTCTATTTATGTTATTTAGATTAACTAATCTTTTTTCTTCAGTTAAGTTTGGAGTAACCATTTGTTTTTCTGTATAGCTGTTTCCAAAATGAATATCAATAGAATGAATATCTCCGCCAAAATCAATAAACATACAACACATGATATTTAGTACCTGATTTAAGCGCACAATATCAAAACCAGAACACTCCAGAAATATATCTTTGGTGTTCTCTGTAACTTTGCCTGTAATATTTGAATTTATGATTGGTGGCATAGAAAGTATCTTTCCTGAAGCATCCACAAATATTGGATACTTGTCTTTACCAACCAAGAGATGAGAAAACTCTTTTCCAGTCTCTGTATCTTTTAATATTTCTTCAGCATTCATTTCTTTGGTTTGCCCTAAAGGAATAAATCTTATGTCTTTTGGGGACTTTGCACAAAAAGTTATTGGAAACTCAATTTTGTCCATAGGATAAACCCCAAGAGCACCAAGTGTTCTTTTTCTAAAAATTGTAAAATGCAATTTTTCTTGAACTGCAATTATTTGTTTTAATCTATCTTCAGTCAATTCTAGATTTTTAATAATTGCACAAACGCTGTATGGTCTTACGACTTTAACCGAATTATCAATATTAAGAATATGAGTTGGTTTTTTTGCAGAATAGTTTTTAGGCTTACTAAAACCGCCAAAGACTTTTAAGACTCTTAATAATCCTTCTTTAGAAAGAACGTCTGCTCTTTCTGCAGTTACTTCTATTTTTAGTTCATCTGTGTTCTTATTATAGCTATCAATCTCAAAACCATAATTAAATAATAATTCATCTAGTTCTTCTATAGAAATATCTTTATTAAATTCTCTCTTTACTTCAGAAAAACTTAAATCTATTGTTGCCATAATTATAATTCTCTTTTTGGTAAAATATATTCCTTTAACCAATCAATGTCTTGTTCGTCACCATGAATCTCTTTAATTGGCTTTTGATAAAGGAGCATTGCTAGTCTTTCAAGACCTAGACCCCAAGCAATCACAGTTTTTTCTATGCCGTATGGTGCTAGAGACTCTGGTCTAAAAACTCCTGCATTAATAAGTTCAATCCATTTCCCAGTGCTCTCTTGATAACCACTTGCTTCAACGCTTGGTTCTGTGTAGGGATTGTAGGTTGGCTTAAACTTTACTTTCTTTATTCCAAGTCTATTAAAAAATTCTTTAATAAATGATAAGAGATCAGCTAAAGAAAGATTATCGCCAATAATAAAACCTTCAGCTTGATGGAACTCTGGAAGGTGTGTAAAATCAATTGTTTCGTTTCTAAAGACTTTATCTATACAGAAATATTTGGAATTGTCTTTTTCTTCTGCTGTTAGATTAAAAAAAGTCCTGTAGGTTGTTGCGGTGGTGTGCGTTCTTAAAATTAATTTCTTTGATTCTTCTTCATTCCAATCATATTGATAGCCCTTTGAACCAGTCTTCCAACCATTATTATGAATTTCTGCAATCTGGGAGGTTAGGTTTTTTTCTGTAGGTAAATCCCCTGAAAGATTAAGATAGAATGTATCTTGAATATCTCGTGCTGGATGATTCTGAGAAATAAACATTGAGTCCATATTCCAAAAACAACTTTCAACATACGGCCCCTGCATTTCTTTAAAGCCCATCTCTAGATACAGTTCTCGAACTTGATAGATTACTTGCCTTAAAGGATTGATTCTTCCTTGTTCTTTTGGCATTGGAAGAATTGATACTTCAAATTCTTTAAAATCAATATTTTTGTATTCTCCGGTCTTTAGTAGTTCTGGTGTTAGATATAGTTGCTTATCAGAAATCATATCAAAACTAACGATTTGTAATAACTTATATACTTTGTTTTGCTTTTCTTTCTTTATTACAAAATCTTTTCTTTTTATAATATCTTGAAATTCTGGAGTTTCTGAAATTGGCTTTTTTAAAGAAATTGCAGAAAGTATTTCTTTTTGTTTTGAAATCTTTTCCTGATAGTCTTTTTTAAGTTTTATTTCTCCAGAAACTATTTCAATTAATTCTTTTCTTTTTGCTAAGCCAAAAGCCAGAGTTGTGTCTTCTTTTGTTAAACCAGGAATGCTTTTGGAATTTAGTTCTGTAATCTTTAATGATTTGTCTTTAAGAAAATTACAAAAGACTTCTTCAATAAATCCTTTGTCTAAAGCAATCTTACCATTAATATCTAGTTCATAATCATAAGAAATAGTTGTAGACTCGTCGATTATACCATTTAATTTTAAGGTTTCTATTGATCGCCTAATTGAGTCTTGATTATAGTTTGTATCTTTTAGAATCTCTTCAAGGCTTGCGGATTTTTTGTCTTTTAAATATTCATAAACTATTGCATCAGACTCTTGAAATTTAAAATTCATATAGTTTCATTTATTTTTTTTGTTAACAAAATCAAAATCAATAATTTCGTTTATTTGCTTTCTTGGTTTTATTACAGAATGTTTTGTTATAAATTTTTTTATTCCATAACTTACTTTGTTTCTAAAGATTAATAATATTAAAACAATAACTAAAAGTATAAATAAAATATTAAAATAGGATTTATTCAAATAATCCTTTGAAAAAAGATTAGAAATCACAAAGGTTGGCTTTGGAGGTTTTTTCTCAATTGCTAATATTCTTATTTCGTTAGAGGAAAGCCCTGTCCAAAGAATTGTTCTGCCTGTCATGTCTGAAGTTGGAACAATGTCTCCAATAATTAATGGATCATATAGAGTTATTGAGATTTGTGACCCTTTTGGGATATTAAAAACCCCTGAAATTATAAACTGACTAAATAAAATTTCATTAAATTTCCAAATAATCTGATCTTGATAGTCTAGATATTTAATTAGAGAAACATCTTGGATTGTATATTCAAGCCTTATTTTGGCGTTCTCTTCATCAAAAGAAATTGTAAAGCCATTTAGGTTTTTTTTATCAACATAAACGTGAGGTTTTATTTCTGGATTAATATTTTCTAATTCTTCTAAATTTAAACTAGACTCTAAAATCTCTGCTTTTAAATCTGATAATTCTTCAGAAGTTTCATAAACAACTTTCCAGTTTTCTATTACTGTTGCTTTCTCTGGTTCTGAAATGTTTATAGAAACATCAAAATTTGTTAAAGAAATTGTCGCATATACAGGCATTGATAAAAACAAAACCAACAACCCAACTATTAGATATTTCTTATTCATATTTTATTTCCTTACTTTTATTAATATATTATATTGTAATATATAGTATAAAAATGTTTATATAAACGACATATTTCTAAAATAAGACTATTCCTTTAAATAGCTTACTTACTTTAATCTATATATGGGGATTAAGATTAGATATTTGGGACATTCATCATTCATTATTAATATAAATGGAAATAATATTCTTACAGACCCGTTTTTTGATAATAAAGACAAATGCAGCTATAAAAGATTAATCGATTGCGCAATGCCAATAACAAAAATTCCAGATATCGACACTATACTTATTAGTCACGAACACTTCGATGCATTTGATATTGAAAACACTAATTGTATTGTTAAAAAAAACAACCCAAAAGTAATTGCACACAGAAGCGTACTTAATAAGATTGATTGTAATGAAAATTATAAGGTGTCAATGGACGAGTATAAAACAAAAATAATAAACGACATATCCTATACCGCATATCCTGCACATCATCCAACATCTTTTTATCCTTTAAGTTACCTTATTGCAGATAAGAAGAGCAGTATCTATTTTGCAGGAGACACATTAATGACAAAAGAACACGACAAAATAAAAGCAGATATTGCAATGCTTCCGATTGGTGGAAAGACAACCATGGATCTAGGCAGTGCTGTTAGTGTTGCAAAGAAGATTAGACCAAAATATTTAATTCCTATGGGCTATAATACTTTTGCACACACAAAACAAGACCCACATATTCTAAAAAACAAATTTGAAAACACCAGATACACTATTAAGCCAATAGTGATAGAACCAGGAAAAGAATGGACTTATAAATAAATTATATATTTCTATAAAGCCATTCCAATTCAGCTGCGCGATTTGGTTTATCTATGGTGCCAGCTATTGCACTCATTTTCAATTCAAATCTTTTTGTTGATTCATTTAAATTTTTTAAATTTGCTTCTTTCAAGAATGATAATAGTGCTTTACCTGTTACTCGTGCATGAGAATCAAAATATTCGGAACCTTTTGTTTTAGCTAAAATCCTATGTTGTTCAAGAGTTTTTTTTACAGACGTGTCTATAACCGACATGAATTTTTGTAAGGCGTCTCCGTTAATTTGACCACGCTCATATCTCTGTGCTAAAACATCTATTGCTTTTGCATGAGCTTCTTTAAATTCTCCAACATTTTTGCCAGACAACCATCTTTCTTGTCTTTTTAAAGAATATAAAAATTCTGCTCTATTTAATTCGTTTAATGCGGTATTATATGCAGACCTATTTCTATTTAATGCATCTTTATATTGTTTTTCTGTAACTATAAGCCCTTCTTGATAGCCTCTTTTTGCCCATTGTTCTTTAGTTGTTGCTTCTTTTTGAAATTTAATAAGCATTCCTTTTTGAGGATTATTATTATCCGGAACATATTTTTGATTGTCTAATCTTTTCCAAGCATTTTCAATTGTATTTATTCTGTTTTTTAATGTATCAATCTTTTCTTGAGTTATGTTTCTCATATTTTTTGATCTTTCAATTTCTGATAATCCAATTTTTGGAGTAAATCTTTCTTTATCTTCAATCTTTGCTAACCTTTTTTTTCTTAAATTATTTATGAATTTACCAAATTTGGCTTCATTTTGTGCATTTTCTTGAATTTTTTCTCTATATTCTTTTAATTTAAGTTGATGATTTCTTTCTCTTTCTGCATTTATTCTTTCTTTTTCTGCGGTTTTTGCCCTCATCTTATCCAAGGTCTTTGGAGCGATTCTTTTTGCTGCTCTTTTTATTATTGCCATTCTTAATCACCTATTAATGTTATAAACTATAATTATATAATTTAGGGATATGTTTAAAAACATACCTAATAATCGTCTATCACTATTTCTTTTAAAGCATGAATTACATTTATTTTCTGACCCTTGTTTTGTTTTTGTAATTGCTTTTCTCTTTTTTCTAGGTCGTTATATTTACTAGAGATGTGTGTAAGATAAATGTGTTTTGCCTTTATCTTTTTTGCAAAATCAGGAATGTCTTCTGCAACTGCGTGCTTAACCAATTTTGCTTTTTCTCGGTCTTCAGCAAAAAAAGTACATTCGTGAATCAAAATGTCTGTATCTTGCAGTTCTTTTGAAATTTTCTTTAGAACTTGAGTATCACAAAGATATGCTATTTTCTTACCAAGCTTCTTAAATTTATAATCCATTACTGCTTCTGGCTTTATAGTTTTTCCATTTATCTTTATAGAATTGCCTTTTTGAAGCTGTGAAAATAAAGGACCTTCTGGAATCTTAAGCTTTAATGCTTTTACTTTATTGAATTTACCAATCTTGTCTTTTATCTTAAAAATATAACCATTTGTTCTTGTAGTGTGCTCTAAAGAAATAACCTCAACTTTTAGTTCTTGATTTTCAAAAGCTATTCCTTTTTCTACTTCTATAATATTTATTTTATACTCTGGAACATAAGTATCATATACTGTTAATTTTATTAATTGTTCAAGATTCTTCTTTTCGTTTTTTGGAACAAAAATATTTAGTGGTGCTGTTCTATTGTTAAGCTTAAAACTTGAAAGAAGACCAAGTAAACCAAAGAAATGATCTCCGTGCATATGAGTTATGAAAATATTATTTATCTTCATTATGCTTTGCTTTGCTTTCATTATCTGTTGCTGACAATTTTCTGGACAATCAAACAAATAGTTCTGGCCGTTATAGTTAAGCAACATGCTGGACAAATTCCTTTCTGCTGTTGGTAAAGACGCAGAATTTCCTAAAAATACCACTTTTATTTTGCTAGACATAGTAATATATAGATACAAATATGTTTTTAAGTAATTTGGAACACATATTATATATAAAATAACCTTTATTCTAAAATTAATTGTGAAATTATGAAAAAAATAAAAACAAAAACAAAAATATTGCGCACGGTTTCAAAAAAAATCGGTTCAAAGGCAATAACCAAAATCGAAGCAAAGACAGATGTTAAAGAACTAATATATAATGATACAAGCGAAATTGAGATACCAAAAAGAATGATTGACCAAGTGATTGGACAAGACGCTTCTATTAATCTTATTAAGAAAGTTGCAAACCAAAAAAGGCACATAATGCTTATTGGTGCTCCAGGTACTGGTAAATCCATGATTGCTTCTGCTCTTGCGGAATTAATGCCAACAAACAAACTAACAGATATCATGTGTTATCCAAATGAAGAAGACACACACACTCCAAAGATTCTAGAAATGCCTGCAGGAGACGGCAAAAAAATAATCATTGCCGCAAAGATTGAAGCAGCAAGACAAATGGGGGCAGGAAGAATAATTGGATTTTTTTTGCCAACAATCTGGTTAATTGTTTCAATTGTTTTTTGGAGACTTGGTTGGGTGCCTGATGTAGTATTTGCAGCAATGCTTTTACTTTCTGGATTTTTAATGGTTGCAACATCTATTAGTATGCAGATGATGCAAAAAGAAAGAGCAGTTATTCCTAAAATTTTAATTGATAACTCTAATAAAAAAGAAGTACCTTTTGTTGATGCAACTGGCGCAAAAGCTGGAGCACTCTTAGGAGACGTACTTCACGATCCTCTTCAATCTGGTGGTCTTGGAACGCCAGCACATTTAAGAGTCGTTCCTGGAATGATACACAAAGCTCATGGCGGAGTATTGTTTATTGATGAGATCTCTGCGCTTTCACCTAAATCCCAACAAGACCTATTAACAATACTTCAAGAAAAGAAATTTAGTATTACTGGGCAATCAGAAATGTCTAGTGGTGCAATGGTAAGAACCACACCAGCGCCTTGTGATTTCATACTTGTAGCAGCCGGTAACTACATTGACCTTGAAAAAGTTCATCCTGCAATTAGATCAAGAATCAGAGGCTCTGGCTATGAATGTCACATGAATATCGATATGCCAGACACTGCAGAAAACAGAAACAAGATTATTCAATTTGTTGCTCAAGAAGTTGTTAAAGATAAAAAAATTCCACACTTCTCTAAAGAAGCAGTTGATGAAATAATTTTTGAAGCTCGAAAAAGAGCAAGCAGAAAAAACAGTTTAACTTTAAAGATGAGAGAACTTGGAGGACTTATAAGAGCAGCAGGAGATCTTGCTCTTGAAATGGACAAGAAACTTGTAACAAGAGATTTAGTTATCAAAGCAAAAGGCACTGCAAAGACTCTTGAAGAACAAATGGTAAACAAGATGATGATAATTAAGAAAGACTACGACATCTTTAAAACAACAGGAACGGCAGTTGGTAGAGTTAATGGCCTTGCGGTCATGAGCGATAGTGATGCGGGGCTATTACTTCCAATCGAGTGCGAAATTACTCCTGCGGCTTCAAAGAACGAAGGAAAGATTATTGCTACTGGCCAACTTGGAAATATTGCAAAAGAATCAGTAGATAATGTTTCTGCAATAATTAAGAAATTGACAGGAAAAGATATTTCAAACTATGACATACATGTTCAGTTCCTTCAAACATACAATGTGGAAGGAGACTCTGCTTCAATTTCTATTGCTACTGCAATCATTTCTGCTATTGAAGATATTCCAATAAAGCAAGAGATAGCAATGACTGGTTCTCTTTCAATTAGAGGAGATGTCTTACCAATCGGGGGAGTTACTGCAAAGGTCAATGCTGCAAAAATTGCAAAGATAAAAACTGTAATCATTCCTGAATCAAATAAGGAAGACCTTGTTCTTTCGCCAGAAGTCGCTAAAGATCTCGAAATTATTCCAGTTAAAACTATTTGGGAAGTAATCAAGCATTCCTTTAAGGACTCTGCAAAGAAAGACGAATTAATTAAAAGAATAAACAAGACTTATGCACTTAAACTTGCATAAGTTTTATTCTAATAATTTTGAAACAAACTGTTTATTTCTGGAAAGTTCAATGCCTGCATTATAATGTTCTTGTATAATGTTTTTAGTTTTTGTTTTAGAATGGTATAGTCTTATAGAGCTACCGTCTATTTCTTTTAGGTGAGTTGCTACTGCGCCACCTTCTGGCGATTTTACTGCTATATAGTTTACTTCTCTATTATATATTTTATTTAATTTTTGCATAATGTTTATTTGTGTTTTCCCGGTGTCTATGTAATCAAAGCAAACAAAGTATTTATCGTGTATATTAAGAGATCTTCTTAAATGATTTTCTAAATTATTTAAGGCCTTTCTTCTAAATTCCGAATCTTTTGTTTTAGATAGTGCATCAGTATTTGGGGTTACTAAAAATGTAACTCTTGCAAGTGGTAAGATCTGCTCAAAAAAGGACTTTAGTAAGTGGCCTTGCGGAGACATAGAAGTCATTGGTAAAAACACATGAAGCTCTTGCCCTTTTGTTTTAAAAATATTAAAACCAAAATTTTTTTCAAAAGCAAATCTAAATTTTATCAAACGCAAATCATAATCAGAAAGATAGGGTTTATTATATTTTATGGGTTTAACTACTGCTATTCTTTTTCTTGGAACCCTTTTTGTTAATCTTTCTGAATAACCGCCTTTTAGATTTGGATTAATTGGTTTTCTTGGGCCTGACATATTTGATCCTTAAGATTTCTATAATAATATATATAAAGAAACATTAATTTAAAAATAATTAGTAATTAGAAATAGATATGGATAAAGAATATGAAGAAGCACTAAGAGAAATAAAAAACGCAAATGCACTCAAAAAAGAAATTCTAAATAATGTTTCTAGAATACCTTTACCTAAAGGATTTACAATAACTTTTGAAAGATATTGGACATTTCCAGACCTTAAAACATTTAAATCAAAAAGATTTGGGGCGTGGCTTTGCTTAAGACAAAATGGGCGAGCTATTGGCCTTCTTAATTTTGGAGTAACTTCTATAAATGACATATCTATATTAGCAATACAAGGGGTAAAATATAATACTAAACATAAACCCCCAAAAGATTGGTCAAAACTTTTAACTGACACATTTCTTTTGGCCTGTTTACCTAGATTAAATAAAGGTTATAGATTACAATATCTTGGCCAAGAAGAATTAATTGGCGGTAAAGAATATCAGGTTTATTTTACTAATAAAATTGAAGAATTAAAATCTAAAAATATTTCCCCTGAAAGACAAAAAGAAATTGAAAGAAATTTAAAACTTTTTGAAGCTAAACAGAAATTTATTAAAGAACTTCTTAAAACATATTTTGATAAAGAAGGATATCTTAATTTTAATAGACTAAGAACTAAGACATTAATAGACGCCCTTAACAATATAAAACTAAAAACCACAAAACCAAAGATTAGTCCTTACAAGAGAAGGACATTAACTAGAATAAAAGCAAGACCTAGATTAGCATAGAACTTAGATAGAACTTGATTATGCAATCTTTACTCAAGTTATATTCCAAATAGATTGGCACATCTTCTGCAAGTTTTATTAGAAGATCTTTATCATTATCCATTGCCTTTACTATATTTCTTAAAAAGGCCAAAGAAAATTTAATTGAGAAATTTTTCTTAGATTTTACTTTCATTTCTGGTAGCGTTGTCTTAATTGTGCCTTTCTCTCCAGTTGCTTCTATTGAAAGCTTGTTATCTTGAATTTTAAAAACAATTGTTGATGCCACAAGAGAGATGTCTGTTAATATTTCTTTTAATAACCCTGCAGTAATTACAAAATCAACATCATATTTTCTCTCTGGAAGATTTACGTCTTGTTCTGAAAGGTCCAAGAAAGGTATGTAAAATCTTCTTTCAATCTTTCCTAGTAAATAAACATCAAGCCCTTGGTCTTTAAGATTTAATTGCAACTTGTCTTCTCCAAAAGATCTTGATAATCTGTTCTTTAGTTCTTGAATATTTACACCAACTAAGCATGGCTCAATTGCATAGGTATCAAAGGCCTTTTTTGAAAGAAAGAAATCAACTAGAAGAATCTGGGTCTTATCAATTGCTTTGATATATATGCCCTCATCCTTAAATCTAATGTTTGTCTCCTGAATCAAAGGCGTTATAGTTTCTAAACTTTTTGTAAGTATTGTTGTATTTTTTGTTGCAATCATATTATTCACAATAAAAGTAACAACAAATGTTTTAAAAAGCTAATTATAGAAATAATCTATTTAAAAAAGCTATTATTAACCATATTATTACTTCAAGAAAAACTATTGGCGAGAAATTATGCAACACAAAATAAGTCTTTTGGATCTTGTTACTTCTGAGATTGTTGGGCCCTCTAGTTCTCATACCGCTGGGGCAATGAGACTTGGTCTAAAAGTCTATCAAAGAGTAAAAGATATTGATTCTGTTAAAATTATTCTGTATAATTCTCTAGCAGACACTGGAGACGCACACATGACAAAAAGCGCACTTGTTGCTGGGCTTTTGGGATTTAAAGAAACAGACCCAAGAATCCCTTTCTCTTTTGAATATGCTCAAGACAGGAATATTAAGATTGAATGGCATCATGTGATTAATGAGAACTATCATCCTAATACTGTTTTTTTTGCAATAACCGATAAACAAAATAAGAAAAGATATTTTACTGGAACCTCTGTTGGTGGTGGAAGAATAAAATTTAAAGAAGTTGCATCATTATGACTGAATATATTATTAGAGACTTTGTAAGAAAAGCAAAAGAACAGAAAAAAACAATTGCAGATGTTGTTAGAGATATTGAAAAGACAGAATTTTCTAGAGCAGACAAAGAAATTTCAAATAAATTAAATCATTCTATTGCAACCTTTAATAACGGAATAAATTTTGGACTTAAGGGCAATTATAAATTTAAGAATTTGATGTTCTCTTCTGATTCTATGAAACTTAATAATAAAAAGACTAGAATTCTTGGTAACACTCTTCATAAAGCTTGCGTTTATGCACTGGCAATTACAGAAAATAACCTAAACATGGGAACTGTTATTGCTTGCCCAACTGCTGGCTCTTCAGGCATTGTTCCTGGTTGTATCTTAGCAGTTGCTCAAGACTATGGTTGCTCAGAAAAAGATATTCAAAACGCCTTACTTACTGCTTCAGCCATAGAATACTCAATAATAAAAAATGCATCAATCTCTGGTGCAGTTCATGGTTGTCAAGCAGAATGTGGTTCTGCTACAGCAATGGCTGCTGGAGCAATCATACATCTTCTTTACAAAGACAATACTAATCCGGAGATGGTAGAAAATGCTGCAGCAATGGCATTAAAAAATATGCTTGGTCTTGTTTGTGATCCTGTGGCAGGGCTTGTCTCTGTTCCTTGTAGAAAAAGAAATGCTACAAGTATTGGTGTTGCTTTTGTTGCTGCACAGATGGCGCTATCTGGAATCAAATCATATATTCCATTTGATGAAGTTGCAAGCGCAATGAATGATATAGGAAACAGAATGGATGAAGAGCTTAAAGAAACAGCAAGAGGCGGGCTTGCAAACACTAAGACTGGCAAGAAATGGGAAACAAAAAAAAGAAAGTTAATTGAAGAAGCAAAATCTAAAAAACAAAATTTTGCAAAGATTCTTTCAACAAAAAGCAATTCTGAAAAACAATTGTAAACCTATTTTAATACTTTCTTTAACTATATTATATTATGAAGAGCTTTTTTGATAAATATACTCCAAAAACTCTTGATGAGGTTGTTGGAAACAAGCCAGCAATCGAAGCAATTAGGAAATGGAGCGAGAAGCACGAGAAGCCTTTATTTATCTATGGAGCTCCTGGTATTGGTAAAACCCTTGTTGCTAATCTTTTGGCTAAAGAAAAGAAATGGACGCTTCTTACAACTGATGCAACAGACATAAGAGACAAAGAAACCATAAGTGTACTATTAAATGCAGCTTGTTCTAGTAACACCTTGTTTGGAAACACAAGACTAATCTTAATTGACGAAATTGATTCTGTGGCAGACAAGAAAGGTGGAGAAGACTTTGGGTTTTTTTCTGAACTAGAAAAAATTATTACTAAATCTATTCAGCCAATCATTATTGTGGCAAACGACCCTTACGAGAATAAGAAACTACGACCAATCTTTGAGAAATGCGAGCAGATAAAGTTTGATCTTCCACACAAGCCATCAATTTTAAAATTTGCTAAAGATATTTGCGATAAAGAAGACCTTGATTATGATCTTGTAGCACTTGGAAGAATTATAGAAAATGCAAATAACGATGTTAGAGCAACACTTATTGATCTTTATACCTTGTCTTTTGACAAAAAGATAACTTTAGAAGACACAGAATCCCTTGGAGAAAGAAAGAAAGACGAAGATGTTTTTAAGGCCTTACAAAAGATATTCTATCCTAAAGACTTTTATGAAACTAGAAATGTAATGGACACACTAAATATTGATTGGAATCTTTTGCTCTTGTGGGTGGAAGAAAACCTGCCAAGACAATATAAGAATCCAAGAAATCTAGCAAAAGGTTTTGATAATCTTAGTAAAGCTGACATCACTCAAGCAAGAATCAGAGGCAGTAGCTGGATATTACTTAAATATGTTTTTGATTACTTGACTGTAGGTATTGCTTATTCCAAGAAAGAAAGAGAAATCTCTAGTGGATACACGCCTTTTCAGTTTCCTAGGGTTATGAGAATGTATACTTCTAAAGACAAAATCTTGCAGAAAGCAATTGTAGACAAAATGAAACAAAGACTGCATTGCTCTAAGAAAATTGTTCTAAGAGATTATCTACCATTTATGTTTATTATTGCAAAAACCAATAAATGCACTAGCGATCTTATCACACATTTTGATTTTACTATAGAAGAAATAAAACATCTTGGTGCAAAGATCACAGAAAAACAATACGAGAAAATAATTGGATGATTATGGCAAAAAATATTAGAATTGCTGTTCTTGATAGAGACAAATGCCAGCCAAAAAGCTGTAACTATCTTTGTAAGCATCTTTGCCCAGGTGTGCGAATGGGCGAAGAAACAATTATTTTGGAACCAGGAAATATTTTTCCAATAATTGACGAATCACTTTGTACTGGCTGTGGGATTTGCCAGAACCGTTGCCCACAAAAAGCAATATCAATTATTAATATTGGCATGGAACTGGATAACCCGCTTCATCAGTATGGAAAAAACATGTTTAGATTGTTTTCTTTACCAACTCTGGAGAAAGGATTTATTACTGGAATTATCGGAAAGAACGGTGCAGGAAAGACAACCGCTATTAATATTCTTTCAGGAATGCTTGTTCCAAACTTTGGAGACTACTCAAAGCCAGGAGAAAAAGAAAAGGTGCTTGAATATTTTAGAGGAAAAGCCATACAACAACATTTTGAAGATTTAAGAGACAATAAAATTACAATTGCTTACAAGATACAAAAGGTAGAAGAAATACCAAAAGTCTATGATAAAAAGATTTCTGAATTGATTTCTGGAATCAGTAAAGACCAAACAGAAAAAGAAAAAATCATTAAAGAACTAGAACTTGAAAAGCTACTAGATAAAACTCCAAAGGAAATTTCAGGCGGAGAACTACAAAGAGTTGCAATCGCATCAGCTCTTTTAAAGAACGCTAATCTTTATTTCTTTGATGAATATTCTACATTTCTTGATATCAAGCAAAGATTTAGAATTGCAAAAATCCTAAGAGAAAAAATAACTACAGAAAATTCTATGCTTTTGATTGAACACGATCTTGCAATCTTGGATTACCTAAGCGACTTTGTGCATGTGTTCTTTGGACAAAAACAGGCTTATGGAGTTTCCTCAAACAAGAAGACCACAAAGAAAGGAATTAACGAATTTTTAGAAGGCTTTCTAAAAGAAGAAAATATTAGAATTCGAACAAACGCCATAACCTTTAGTTCCACGCAAGATAAAGGAATAACTAAAAGACAATTGTTCTTTGAATATCCTTCTTTTTCAAAAACACTTGGAAGCTTTAAACTAACTGTTGATTCTGCAACAGTTAACAAAGGAGAAGTTATTGGAATACTTGGAGCAAACGCAATTGGTAAAACCACTTTTATTAAAGTTCTTGCAGGCGTTCTAAAAGCAGAAGATAAAGACGTAGATTTGAAGCTTAAGATTTCCTATAAACCACAATATATTGACTTTGAACCAGAAATCACAGTTAGAGAACTATTTACAGAAAAAGACATTGACCAAGAAATTTTTTCCTTAGAACTAAAAAGACAATTTGATTTAGAAAGTATATTTAATCAAAAGATCTCTGAACTTAGCGGAGGAGAACTACAAAAAGTTGCTATAGCCCATTGCCTTTCAAAAACTGCAGACATCTATCTTATTGATGAACCAAGTGCATTTTTAGATGTTGAACTAAGGCTTGTAGTTTCTACTGCTATTAAAAACATTATAACAAAAACTGAGAAATGCGCATTTGTTGTTGACCATGACTTGTTGCTTTTGGATTATATGTCAGACAGAATGTTGTTGTTTGAAGGAGAGCCAGGAGTTGTTGGTACAGCAAAAAGCATAACTGGTTTACAAGAAGCATTTAATGCATTTTTAAAAACAGAAGACATGACTTTTAGGCAAGACCCAGACACTAAAAGACCAAGAGCAAATAAACCAGGTTCACAAAAAGACCAAGAACAGAAAAAAGCTAATAAATATTATTATACTGCTTAAGCATTATAATCTACTTGATCATAATTTTCTATATTATCGCGAATCACAACGCGGCAAGGTGATGAACCACTTGCAGTAATTGTTTTATTAATACTAATTTTTTTCTTTACATAAGTGCTGTTACTGTTGTTATCCTCTAAGCAAGAAACATTTAGGTCTGCTGTATAAATAGAACTTGCGAGATTACCAGATAACTTATATCCACAATTATTCCCTAAATTGTTGTGTGCGGTTATAATGTTTGAAATATAAGTATTTATTTTTGCAGAATCTGCATTAGGAGAACAACCGTTGTACGAACTATCAGCAAGAGCATCAGCAATTGCTTCATCTGTAAGTAATAACAAATCATTGACTTGTGCGTGAGCGCTATAGGTAACTATTGCTTTTCTTTGTGTTGTTGCAGGAAGCAATAACACTAGCATTACTAGTATAAATACTAGTTCAAATAAACCTTTTTTTTGCATAATCCTCACAATACATTTTTTGCCCTATTGTTGATGGCTCGCTTGCACTTGCATTTGCATCATACACTAAACGAATAACACACCAGCCTGTTGTTGGTTGAGGAGTTGTATTTGCGTCTCCAGAAACATAATTTACAGAAAACTTATCAGCCACTGAAATTTCTTGCTTAAGGACTGGGCGATTATAGTTATAAATAATCAAACCAAGAAATGAAATAAATATCATTACAAAATATAAAGCAGTAATCGTAAATACAAAAGCTTTAGATTTCATTCTTTTGCCCTCCATACACTTAAGTTTATTTGCGATGTTGATGCTCCGCCAGAATTAATGTAATTAATATAATTTGCTTTTGACATGTTTCCATTACAAGTAACTAAATCAAAATTAATTGCATAAATATTTCCTGTACTTGGAACAGTAAAACAACCAGAACAATTAATTGTTCCGGTAGAGGTAACATTAAAATTATAATCGCTTGGAATGCCAAGCATTGTTTTTGTAATTGTTGTGGTTGTATCAATGGTTCCAGGAACATAGGCTCCTGCGCTTAAAACTTTACAATTGATTTCTGGGTTGTTTATAAATTTCTGATAAGCTAAAGAACCGATACTTGTTAATTCTTCTGTACGATTATTAATATTTGATTTATAAGTGTCAGTTTCTACAAACTTTAAAAGCATAAAAAACATAAAGATAACTATAACAATTGTAAATAATACATCTAATAGTATTACTTGACCTTTTTTTGTTTTTATCATTTTTTATTTACCCACAATCTATTTTTGAACTTACGATTTTGCAAGTTATTGTAGTCCCACAATTGATTCTTTCTGGAAGATTAAAGTCTGAATCTAACTGTATATTAAAATCAGTATAGATATTTGAAAAGTCTGTTTGCACTATCATCTGCTTTGTTGTGGTATTAATATCTACAAAGCAATCATTTATTCTTCTGCTTGCTATCTCAACATTTTGCAATCTATAGCTTGCATTATAATCTACAACGTTTGTATCTTTTAGAATATTCCTTTGAGCCTCTAAAAACTCGTTTAGAGAAAGGCCGATTGTTGTTTCTTGTGCCTTTATCTTACTTACTTCTAAACTATAGACTGTCTGCTCTGCTAAATTGTCATAGACATAGATAAAAGTAATTAGAAATATTAGAATTATTAGAACCTCTATTGATAATTGGCCTTTTCTGTTAAACATATATTAAAAAGTAAGAAAGAAATGGTTTTAAAACCATTCTGTTTAGTAAAAAAACAAGAAATTAAATAAGAGTTGTTGCAATTACTTCAATTTCGTTAACGCCTGGGATATCTCTTAGAAAATTCTCAATTCTATCTAAAAGTCCATCCACCTTATCTGAAAACACATAAGAAACCTTAACAACAGATAATCCAAAACCAATTGGCTCAAGATCTACTGTATTTAGTCTAAATTCTGTTCCAGGAGAGTTATTTTTAATAAACTCTTGAATCTTTTCTGTATCTTCTATTTCTTCAGGAAATAACTTATAAACTGTTAGAATATCGCCCATAACTATCCACCTATGGCCCGATAAATCCACATTCTTTACATCTATAGGTCTTTGATGTAGTCTTACATCTCGTACATCTAATTATCTTGTTTTTGCCACAAGATGGGCATTTAAACTGTGTGTAATCTGTTGTAACCTCTTTGTTACAGCTTGTACATTTATCCATTATTTAACACTCCTTCTTTTTTTAAGTAAAAAACGAATACTTTAAAGGTATTACTTATACTATAAATATTATAGAAGGAATATTTTTATAAATGGGTTTGTAGCATAGCCTGGATAGTGCAGCTGGCTTCGGACCTGCTGACGGGGGTTCAAATCCTCCCAAACCCGTAATTATAGATAATTCTCTCGAGGATAAAAGAAGTCTGTAAAATATGGCATGACCTCTGTGTTCTTTGTGTAAAGTTTAATAATGTCTTGCTCAACAAAGATTTCACACT
>CAZGLB010000002.1:0-38359 GCA_964526365.1 uncultured archaeon | reverse complement strand
GGAACTCATCTAGGGGAAGCCAGACAAAGAGAAGGCGTTACTTGTAGTTGTGAAAGCAATAAGTGTATAACTCATGGTTAGTGCGTGCAATTTTAATTTTTAAAAGCAAGGGTTTTCACTGCCAATGAACAAGTGTTTTCACTGCCAATGAAAACCTTTATATACTGGTTTGTTCTAAAATATATATGCTATTAAAAAATGAAATAAAAAATATAGTCCTGGATCAAAAGGCAGGTTTAGAAAACACAGATTTAGGGACTCCAAGAAATGAACTAGACAAAATAGATCTTCTAGATTCTTTTGCTTATGTTATTTCTGGAATAAGACGCAGTGGTAAAAGCACATTCTTACATCAAATAAGGCACAAACAAAAAAATTTTGCATTTTTTAATTTTGAAGACACCAGACTAAATAATTTCGCAGTTACTGATTTTCAAAAATTGCAAGAGGCGTTATTAGAAGTTTATGGCGATACAAATATTTTCTTCTTTGACGAAATACAAAATATAAGTAAATGGGAGGTTTTTGTTAGACAATTACTAGATCATAAAAAAAAAGTAATAATTACTGGCTCAAACGCATCGCTATTAAGTAAAGAACTAGGAACTAGATTAACAGGAAGGCATTTAAGAAAAGAGATATTCCCTTTTTCTTATGATGAATTTTTAAGATTTACTAACCAAAAAAGAAAAGAGGAATCATTTAACGAATATCTATATTTTGGCGGCTTTCCAGAGTTTTTAAAATTTAAAAACGAAGAGATTTTACAAGAATTATTAAATAACATAATTTATAGGGACATAGTTGTAAGACACCATCTAAAAGATTCAAAAACAATAAAAGATTTAGCCACATATTTACTTTCTAATATAGGCAAGGAATACTCCTATAATAATTTAAAAAAAACATTTAGCGTAGGTTCAATAAACACAATGATTTCTTATGTTTCTTATTTAGAAGATAGTTATTTTTTATTTAGTATAAATAGATTTGACTATTCTTTAAAAAAACAACAGATATATCCAAAAAAAATATATGCAATAGATAACGGATTTGCAAAAGCAAATTCTTTAGCATTTTCTAAAGATCAAGGAAGGTTACTTGAGAATTTTGTTTTTTTAAATCTAAGAAATAATTACAATAATATTTATTTCTTTAAAGAGAATTCTTTAGAATGTGATTTTATAATTAAAGAAAAAGAGAAAATTACAAAAGTATTCCAAGTGTGCGTAGATTTAAATTCTGAAAATAAAGACAGAGAGATTAATGGTTTAAAGTCTGCAATGTATAAGTTTAATTTAAATTTTGGGATAATAATAACTTTAAATCAAGAGGACGAAATTACAGAGAATAATAAGATTATAAAAATAATTCCTGCTTGGAAATGGGATATTATAAAAAACTAAGCGCAAGTATTGAAAGCCCGCCAACAATTAAGGTGGTTAAAAAATTAGTCTGGCTATTATCCAGATATCCTTTATTTTCTATTGTTGCTCCAATAAAACTATCAATAATACTTCCAATTATTCCAAAGCTTCCAATAATGATTGATGTTTTTAATTCTACTTTAAATAAAAAATAAAATATTGCAAACGTAACAATAGAAACAAATAGTGCTGCAAATAACCCTAAGATTGTTATTCCACCGTTTGTTCCTGGTTCAACAACTTGTTTAATTTTGGTTATTAGTCTTGGTTTAGTTTTTGATAATCTTCCAATCTCTGAAGACATAGTGTCTGAAAATGCTGAACAAATAGTTGAAGCAGCAGCATATATCTGTCCAAACACAACAAGAACTGTTCCAACAAGGCAGTTTCCTAAAAGATTAACATAGCTTCTGTTCTCGCCCTTGTTTTTTAACAATAGAGATAAGCCTTCAGCTACACAGAAATACATTAGAAGATAAAGGAACAATGCGGTTTTTCCAAAAAACAAGAAAAGACCAGTCATTCCAAATATTAAAGAAATAGTAAAGATATCGTATTTTCTAGTAATAAAAAGAACAATACCAAGTATATAAAAAAAAATAAAATAGAAAATGAAGTTCATGTTTTTTCTTTAAGAACTTTTCTCTCCTATACTAACATAACCTTAATTACCATAACTTTGTTGATATAACCAAGTTTTGAGATTTTTGCTTTACATCTCTCAGAAAGGTGTTGATAGATTATGTCGTTCCAGTTTTCTTTTGTAGTTTTACCAGAAATCTCTTCATTAAAGAAATCAACAATTGCTTTTCTTGCTTGAGTTCTAAGTGGTGTTGTAAATTTTGCGCCAGTTATTGCCATAACTTTAATTTTAAGTTTACTTCCGTCTTTTGTTGTAACATAGAATACTGGTTCAATCTTAGATTTTTGTCTTCTTATCATTCTTCTAAGAAAACCAGTCTTTGCTTCAAATATAGAAATAACTGTGTCTGCTTTAGATCCAGTGATTTTATTTATCTTAAAGGTTACTTCAAAGCTTGAGTCTCTGATATTACCAGTTAATTCGTTTAGGCCTTTCTTGATATTTCTACCAACTAGGTTTTTTGGTAATATTGCAACAGTTTCTCCAATTTTCTTTTCATCAAACGTAGAGTCTGCATTAATATCATACCATTTCTTTTTCTTCCAGTTATCTACTGTACTTTTTTTGTCTGCCATATTTTAAACACCATTTTACTTAACCAGTAGCTTAGCTGAATCGTCTGAATATCTCCAAGCTCCGTCTATTTTTTTTCTTTTAATATAGTGCTTTCTTAGTCTATTAATTTTTGAGACTGTTTTTTGATAGCCTCTCTTAGCACTAGTGTCTTTTTTGTTTTCTTCTTTATGTTTAATTAGTTTTACGCTTTTCTTGATAAGGTATAGTAATTCGTCAGGAAGTTTGTCTTTTTTAAGATTAAGTTCTGCTTGAACTTTACCAATCTTCTTTCCTGTTGCTTCAAGAACAGATTTTACTCCATATTTTTGTTTAAGATAAAATCCAATCTCAGCAGTAGTCTTACCTTTTTTTGTAAGGTCTTCTATCTGATCATAAATCTCTTTTTTTGTTAATTCTTTTTTTTCATTTTCGCTCATTTATATCACTTATATTTTTCTTCCATTAAGTTTTGCCTGTGGCGATTATTTAGGCGCGTTTAATAAGAAATATAGCCATAAAATTAGGGTCTATAATATATAATAATTGTGGCGATTTGTTTATATATATTTTTATTTTGGGTTCTAAAGATATCTCCCTCTTTTTTCAATTTCCTTAATCTTTTCTAGTATTTCTTTGTTATTGTAGCCTGCCTCTATATCTTTCCATAGGCCTTCTGTCTTCTTACTAGATAAAAGGGTCTTTTTAAAGACTAAAAGGTCTGTTGCTTTGTCTTCAATCTTTCTTGAAAGAAAGCCAAGACCAAAGTCAATGAAATAGATTTTCTTGTCTTTAGTTGTTAAAATATTAATAAGATTAAGGTCTCCATGTATGATATCAAGAGCATGAAGCCTAGAGATTTCTTTTCCAATTTCTTTTGCAAGTTTCTTGTGTTCTTGGGTGTTTTTTAGTTTCTCCATAACTATTGTGTTTTCTGTTACAGAGTAGACAATGGGAGTATTAATTCCTGAAAGTTTTGCGCGTTTAAGAAGAGTTGCTTCTTGCTTGTTTCTAGTTTTAATTATTCTTTTGTCAAGACTTGGGTCTCTATAGCCTTTAGAGATTCTTTTCTTAGTTATCTTTTGTCCAGCATCAAGAATTATTGCTTCTGCGCCTTTATTAATTAGTTTTTGCATTTTTCTCTTCTTTTGCTTTAACAAAAAGGGATTTCAGAGACTCGCGTTTTTAAAGCATCAATAGCGTATCTGTTTTCTAGTATGTCGATATATTCGTTCCAATATATTTTTTCTAGTTTCTTATCTTGCATTGCTTTTAATTTTTCTAAAAGTTCATCTCTGTCTTGTATCTGCGTATCAATCTTAGCAATCGTGATTCTTGTAATGCATTGGTTTTCAATAATTGCATAATTGACTGCTCTATCTATTTTCTTTGCGTCCTGATAAAGATACACATATTCAATAATTGTCCCAGTATATTTGTTTCCAATTTTTTTAAGATCAGAAATATAGCTACCATAGTCGTCTGGAATAAGGTCAGTTTCGCTAATCATATATTTGTCATTTAGCTTTGCAATTTTAGTAATATTATAATTAGAAATATACATTATAAGTAAATAAATTAAAACAACAGTGATAATTAGAATAATTACCATTCCAAGAACTCTGATTGGTTTTCTAGTATGTGCTAATGACATATTTATTTCACTTCTATACTATCAATATTAATATACTCAATATTTAAAACATTATGTGTTTTTTTAATGTCTTTTTCAAATACGCGATATTTGTTATTAAGTTTAAGATTATTAATCTGGTCTTTTAATGAAAGGTTAGAGTCTTTTTTGTATTTCCATATGGCGTTATTTAAGTTCTCAATGTCTTCTAAACTTAATGTGCTTTCAAATTTCTCAATTCCAGGATAACTTTCAGTATTTGGATTATTTTCAAATAGTTCTAGAAGTATTTTGTGCGTTGTAAATGGAATGACTGGAAACAGCAACACCAATAGTCTTTCCAAACAATAATTAAGAGTATCAATTGCTGCATTTTGTTCTGCTTTACTAAATGCGCCTTCTTGGTTATAAGCTCTACTTTTAACAAGCTCTAAGTAATGTGATGAAAGAGTAGTCCAAAGGAAATATTTTAGTTTAACAATTGGCTCGTGAAAATCATATTCCTGATATTTCTTATCACAATATTCAATCAAGTTGTTTATTTCCTTTAGTGCTGCTTTATCCAGTTCTGAAAATTCAGAATTTACGCCTTCGATTCTTTTAAACTGAGAAATAAACTTACTAGCATTCCAAAGTTTGTTTAGTGTTTTTTGTTCTGTTGATATTCTGTCTTTTGAACACTTTAAATCCTTTTCATTAAGGTTTCCTTCGTCTGCTACCCAAAGTCTAAAGGCTTCTGCGCCATAGTCTCTTAATATCTCTTGTGGGTCAATGGCGTTTCCTAAAGATTTTGCCATCTTATTTCCTTTGTCGTCTAGTATGTGCTGATGTATATAGACGTCATCAAAAATAATTTTGTCAGTAAACAAATAACATTTCAAAAGCGTATAATACAACCAAGTTCTAACAATTTCTTTTCCTTGTGGCCTAAGTGTGCAGATTGGGTGTTTCTTATAAAACTCGCTACCATAATTAAGAACAAACAATGGAGATATCGAGGAATCAAACCAAGTATCAAAAACTCTTGTTTCTCCTTCAATTTCAGTTGAGCCACACTTTGGGCATTTCTCAACAGGGGATTTTTCTTTCCAAGGCTGATGGTATTTTCCAATTTCTCCAAGTATTGCTTCTCCGCATTTTTTACAATACCATATTGGAATTTCAGTAGCATAATATCTTCTTCTGGAGATTGGCCAATCAATTGAAACAACTTCAAGCCAGTCAAGAAGAATCTTTTTTGTTGCAGGGTTTGTGAAGTTTACCTTTTCTGCAATTTCTTTCATCTTCTTAATATAATCCATTTGTTTAAGATAGTATTCTTTTAAAGAAATAAACTCTATCTCGTGTTTTGATCTTTCGCATATTGGAACCTTGTGCTGTATAGTCTTTTCTTCGATTACAAGATTATGTGCTTTTAGTTCTTCAACCATTTTTAGTCTTGCTTCTTTAACGCTAAGGTCTTTTAAAAATTCTGCGTTCTGATTCATTTTTCCAGTAATATCAATAGAGATTATAGGTTTAATTCCTTGTTCTATAAAAAACCGAATATCTGAGTAGTCCCCAGCAGAACACATCATGACAAGACCAGTTCCCTTGTCTAGTTTTGCCATAGGGTGTGCTTTAATTGGCACTTCTCTATTAAACAATGGAGAAATAGCAGTCTTTCCTTCAAGTTTTTGCCATCTCTCGTCTTCTGGATTAAATATGACCATTCCAAGAGAGCAGACAAGTTCTGGTCTAGTGGTTGCGATCGGTATCTTTTCTCCAGTTTCTTTTACTTCAAACAAAATAGTGTAAAATTTAGAATCAATAATATTATAATCAATTTCTGAGTCAGCAAGAGTAGTCTTACAGCCAGGACAATAGTTAGTTACTTTTTCGTCAAGATAGATTAGTCCTTTCTTGTAAAGCTCAATAAAGGTTTCTTGTGTTAGTGTTCTGTATTTTTCTGAGTCTGTCTTATAGACTGAACCAATTTTACCTGTATCTTCGTAGCAATTAAAAGAAATGCCAAGCATTGAAAAGCTTTTGCTGGTTTCTGTGGTTGTTTCTTCTAGAATCTTTTTACAATAACCAATATAAGTTTCTCTATCAGTATTAAGAATAGAAATCTTAAATTTCTTTTCTGCAGCCATCTCGATTGGCAGGCCGTTTCTGTCAAGTCCTAAAGGGAACAAGACATTAAATCCTTTTAGTCTCTTATATCTAGATATAAAATCCATAATTGAGTAAGTAGCGGCATGTCCAATATGAACAGGGCTATTAATGTATGGTGGTGGTGTGTCTATACTATACAAAGGTTTATTATTTTCAATAAATTCAAAAACTCTAGATTCTAGTTCTTCTTTTATAATTTCTTTTTCTAGGTCTTTGTTCCATTTGTCTAGTGCCATAAGTTATTCCCTAATATAATATATGGAAATTAACTTTTTAAAAACGGTTGTTTTTATTATTTGTTAATAAGTTTAATATATTTGATTACAGTTTCAAAAGCAAGAATCTCTAGGTTTGTTAAATGTAGTTTTTCAGTTACTTGGTCAACCTTGATTTGTGCGTTTTCTTTCTTAAATTGTTGTCTTTTCTTGTTATGGTCTCCAATAACATTGTCTTTGTAAATGATTGAGCGATTAACAGTGTCTGCTAGTTTCTTTCTGTAGTCATAGTCCACTAAGAAGGTGTCTGCTAATGTTCCATATTCTGGATCCATTAATACTTCGTCTGTTAGCTTACAGTTAATTACATCTTCTCTATATTCTGGGTTTGTTGCTTGTTTAATCTTGTGTTTCCAGAATTTGCCTTTTAGATATTTTTTAAATTTAATATCTCTATAGTAGTTCTGTGCCTTGTCTTTTTCTTTTTCCCAGTATTTTTTTAAACCTTTAAGTTTGTCTTTTGCAATTTCTAGTTCTTTAATCTTTTCTTCTAGGTCTCGAATTTTTGGGTGTATTATTTTTTTGTCTTCAAGTATAATAAATTTGCGTTTAAAAAAAGCATCCATATATGCCTTATCGTTAGTTTTTTCTAGCTTTAATTCCTGTACGAAAGCATCATAGTTGTTTATTGTTTTGGTTAGTGGCATATTTAATACACTTAGTCTTGTATAGAAGAATTAAACTAACTGTTTTTAAAGCTTTATAGTTTTTTTAAATCGTCTTTTGGTATTTTTAAAGCTTTAAGTATGTGATGTATTGTCCCAATTTTTAGAATTTTGTGATTAGGTATAACCATTAATTTATTTTCTTTGTTTTTAAAAATCAGGTGACTGCCTTTTTGTCTTACAAAAGCATAGCCTTGTTTTTCTATTATTGAGCAGATTTCCTTAGATGAAGTATTTTGTAATTTAGACATTAATGCTCACTTGCATT
Source organism: uncultured archaeon (assembly GCA_964526365.1). Taxonomy (GTDB): domain Archaea; phylum Iainarchaeota; class Iainarchaeia; order Iainarchaeales; family CSSED10-239; genus JAKQTP01. The sequence goes on along the minus strand of CAZGLB010000002.1, from coordinate 30,739 downwards.
TGTTTAACATACACCGAAGAAACAAGAGTTTTAAGTTTTGTTTTGTTTATCTCGTCAGTATAGATTTCTATTGCTTCTTTTATGTTTTCTAGAGTTTCTTTTTCGGTCTCTCCTTCTGAGATGCAGCCAGGCAAAGATGGAACATAAGCAGTATATCCGCCGGCTTCTTGTTTTTCTAAAATTACATCAAATTTCATATTTTTTCGCATATATATTACTGATTTAATGTATTTAAATATAGTTGGTTTGTTTTTTTGTAAATTTTAAATTTTGCGTGCCTTTTTCTGGTTTTTACAAAAATTATTCTATTTATAATTATTTCTTATCTTTAATTATATTAAAAGTGATGATTATGAGTTTTGGCGGAATTGATCCTAGAAGAATGCAAAGCATGATGAAGCAGATGGGTATAGAGAATAAAGAAATACCTGCTAAACGTGTAATTATAGAAACAGATTCTAAAAAAATAATTATTGAAAACCCAACAGTAACTGAAGTCTCTATGCAAGGCCAAAAGACCTTTCAAATCATGGGAGATATAAAAGAAGAAGGAGAGATTCCAAAAGAAGATATCGACATGGTGGTTTCTGCCACAGGAAAAACCGAGACAGAAGCAAAAGCAGCTCTTGAGAAAACCTCTGGAGATATTGCAAAAGCTATAGAGCTCTTGCAATAAGCAATTCTATTTCATTAATCCAAGATATAGTATCTTGTCTCTTTGTGCATATGCTTGTATGTTTAATGTTAATGTGGTTTTGTTAAGGTCTTCTGGGTAATTAACGCTTGCCTGCGTTGTTGTTTTTTCGTATTGATAGTTCTTTTCTTCAATCACAAGATCACTTGTATCTACAATGGCTGTGGTTTTATATTTTGAATTTTCAAATCCAAAGCTACTGACTATTTCGTTAATCTTTGCGATATTAATTTCAGAATAATTAAAAAGAATATTAAGATTTGTCTTTGGTTCGCTAGTTGTTGTTAAAGAACCAGTTAAGTCTTTAATTTGTGTTTTTAATAAATTGTAATCTTCAATAGTTGTGTCTTCTTTTAGATATACCTCTAAAGTTTTTGCTTCAGTATCTAGAGAATAGTCTGATATCTTTAAGTTATTTTTTAGAGCATTCACGTCTGTTTCTATATTTTCTAAATTTTTGTCTTCAGAAATATTATAGATTAGATTTTGTGAAATATTATATGAAAACTCTGTATCGTTATAGTCTTTTTTTATTTCTGCTTCCAGATCATTTTTGTCTTTAGAGCCAATTAGCATAGTTTCTGCTTGTAAAGATATTTGTGGTTCATATCCAACAACATTAAAATCTCCGGAGCTTACAAGCATTTGTGGCGAGCCGCTATTATTATATGTTTCAATTCCTGTTGCGCTTATTAGTTCATTACCTGAAAAACTAGCATAACAAGCAACACTTATGCTGTCTCCTTTTAGGCTTTCAATATTAACAACGCCCTCCATTGGTGTTTCTCCAAAATAGTACGACACTGTTTGATTAGAGTCGTTTGTGAAGTTTACGTCTTCTGGTATATCAAGTAATGCTTGTTGATAAAATTCAATAGGTTCTTCAATAATTGCCATTTGGCTAATCTGTGAAATAATTTCTTCTTTTTTGTCTGGCATATAGCTAATAGTAATTATTAGATTTATGTTTCCGTCTGCTGCTTGTCTAAAAGAAAGAGTTTTGTTTTTTATGCCTTGTAGCTCTAGAAGTTTATTTTCAATTCCTGCTTGATCATATTCTATTGGTCTTCCCGCAACAATCATCTGTGAAAAGATTTCAGAAATGTTTGCATCAAATTGTGCCTGATAGTTTACCGGTTCGGTATTAGTGTCTGGTATTCCGTTAATGTCTGTGTTTGGAGCGGTATTTCTGCCACTACCATAAGTCATTATAGCAAATAACGATCCAACAAATAACAATACTATAAATATAGAGAATAACGTTTTTTTATCTGCCTTCATAAATTAGTTCACGTCTTTTTATTCTTTTTCTTATATAATATAATATATAAAAACTATATAAATAAATCATTTTTATTATGAAAGCATTTAAAATTGGAAAAATCACTATAAAAAATAAAGCGATTCTTGCGCCGATGTTAGAGTATACCAATCTTTCGTTTAGGCGTCTGTGTGTAGAAAATGGCTGTGCTTTGCCTTATACAGAGATGGTGCATATCAACCACATTCTTAATCAACCTCTAGAAAATATCCCAGAGCTAAATACAAAAGACGAAGATTATCCTGTTTCTCTTCAATTGGTTGGTGATTTTAGAGATTCTAAAAAAACTAAAGAGGCTTTTGAAAAGATTGAGAAATTGCCATTTAAGATTATAGATTTTAATTTAGGCTGTCCTTCTCCAAAGATTGAGGCTGGCAAGTCTGGTGCTTTTCTTCTAGACGATATAGCAGAGGTTTCAAAAACTTTAAAAGATATTAAATTTCAAACTGATAAGCAAATAACTGCAAAAGTCAGGCTTGGAACTGAAAAAAACAATATCTTTGAAATTTCAAAAACTCTAGAGTCTGCAAATATAGACGCTATAGCAATTCATGGCCGCCTAAAGACACAAGGCTATAAGACTCCTTCTGATTATAAAGCAGTAGAAAAGATTGCAAAAGATTTATCTGTTCCAGTTATCTATAATGGAGATATAACAAAAGACAACTATTCTATGTTTAGAGACATAGATGTTTTTTCAGGATTAATGGTTGGCAGAAGCGCATTAACCAACCCAAGTATTTTTTCTTTAATTGCTAACAAGAAACAAAAGACAATAGAGGAAAACATAAAATTATTTTTAGAGTTGTCTAAGAAATATAATCTAAGTATAAAATATCAAAAGAACAATCTCTTACAACTAGTTTCTGGCTTTTCTGGTTCCAAAAGATTAAGAGAGAAATTATCTATTGCAAAAACTCAAGAAGATATTGATAATTTATTGCTTTAAAATAATACCAAAAAGGCAATAACTATTATAATAACCATAATAACTACAAGATACCAGTTTTTTATAATTACTTTAAATATCCAAGAAAATAGATTAATAAAATATTTAAAAAACATCTTAGGGCTTTTTATATCTTCAAGCATTTCTGAAAAGATTTCGTTTGAACCTTTTTGTCTTTTGTCTATCTTTTCAAAATTATTAATCTTTCCAATAACTCCGTCACTATAAAGTTCTAGGTTTTCAAAATTGCATCTCCATATAGGGATATACATTTCTTCAAAACCGCTAAGAGAGATGTTTGCCTTATCTACACTATACTTACAGGCAAGCATCTTTGTAATTGTTTCTTTTGCTTCTTCAAGCTTAATTAATGATTTCTTAACTCTGATTTCAACTTTCTCTAAAGAAACATCAATACTATCAATAATTTGTGGTGTTGAAACTTCTAGAAGTTTTAGAAATTCGTCTTGAATCTTGTTTGTTAAAGAATTAAGTGCAGTCTGTGCAGAGATGTGCTGATATTTACCATCATTTTTACAATCAATATCGAAAAAGCATACCCAGAAAGGTGTGAGATTAAGGTGAAGATTTTCTCTATTTATCTTTACCTTGTGTCCTTTTTTGTCAAACTCTTTTTGGAATATTGAAATAGCGTCCTCAAGAGTTATTTTGACAGGAAAGGAATGTTTATTTAATTCCATTTGCAATTATCTTTTTTTAGAAATCTTTACTTTTGATGGTGTTAAAAGTATCTTTGATGTTGAGATCATTGCTATATCTCCGCCAGTATCTTTAACATACATCTTTATTTGTCCTAAAAATTGCTTTGCTCTTTGTGCATTTCTCTTGGATAGGTTCTCGATGTCTAAAAGAACAAGGTTCTTCTCCTTTAATTCTCTTATTGTCTCTTCTACTTCAGCATTTGTCTGTAAGTTTATTGATTTTACCCAAAAATCTACTTCTTCTGGTTCCTCGTCAACTTCCATATTGTTTAAGTAGTCGTCAACATCTAAATCTCCCTTCTTTGAGAAAACGTTGTCTAAAAATGCCATTTTTATTCACCTTTTTTGTTTATTCCCCTTTTTACTAAAAATATATAGTAATATAATATTGAACCAAAATATATAAAAACAAATTGTTATCTTGAGTTGTCTTTTTTGGCTAATTTTCTGGTCTTTAGCTTTATAAACCTTATCTTTTGAAATTAGTTGCCTTTTTAATTTGTTTTTGTTCTTAAATATCTATACCTAGAAGGAATTTTAAAATGAAAACCACGCACATAATTATACATTATTCAGAGATTGGAATAAAAAAAGATAATAGGTTTATCTTTGAGAACAAGCTTTTAAAAAATATTAGTAATGTCTGTAGACCTCAAATACAAAATGTCTTTAAAAGATATGGCAGATTAATAATTGTTTTAAAAGAGGATTCTAATCTTTCTATTATAAAAAAAAATTTAGAGAACACTCCTGGGATTTCTAGTTTTTCGTTTTGTTATTCTTGTTCTCAAGATATCCTTGAAATAAAAAAACTAGTTTTTGATATTGCAAAGTCCAAAGAAAACGATTTTGTAAATTTTAGAGTAACTACAAAACGTTCTTTTAAAAAATTCCCATTAACTTCTCAAGAAGCAGATGCAGAGTTTGGCGCGGATGTTTTTATGAAACTAAAAAAGCCAGTTAAACTAAAAAATTCGGATTTAGATATAGGTGTAGAGATTACAGAAAAGGAGGTTTTTGTTTATACTAATAAAGATTCATACAAAAGTATTGGTGGCCTTCCAGTGGGTTCAACAGGAAACGTTGTTTGTTCTCTTTCTGGAGGCATTGATAGTCCAGTTTCTGGGTATATGCTAAACAAGAGAGGCTGTAAAGTAGTTTATGTGCATATTCAAAGCAATAATTTAGTGACAAAAGAAGTAGAAGATAAAATCTTCAAGCTCTGCAGCATTTTAAAAGACTATCAAGGAGATACAAAACTAATTGTGGTTCCATTTTCAGATATTCAAAAACAATTATTGATTGCAGTTCCTGCAGACTATCGTATGATAATCTACAGAAGATTTATGTTTAGAATAATCAACAAGATTGCGGATAAGGAAAATGCTCTTGGCATAGTTACAGGAGACTCCGTTGGCCAAGTTGCATCTCAGACTCTTGAAAATTTAAATTGCATTTATGAGGCTGCAAAGTTTCCGGTCTTTTCTCCACTTATTGGTCTTAATAAGGACGAGATAATAGCAATTGCTCAAAAGATTGGAACCTATGAAACTTCAATACTTCCATATCCAGACTGTTGTTCCTTTATGGTAGCAGAGCACCCAAAGACAAAGGGGAGCATTGCAGATGTCAAGTACATAGAAAACAATATTAAAGATATTGATCTCTTAGTCGATGATGCAATTTCCAAATCAAACAATTATTATTTTAAATGATATATATGAAAGATAAAAGAGTTGTTGTTGGCGTTTCTGGTGGCGTTGATTCTAGTATGGCGCTTGTTGTTCTAAAACAGAAAGGCTATTCTCCAATTGGCGTTTCTCTTAAGCTCCCAGTCTGGAAAGAAGCAACTTGTAAAGATAATTCTTGTTGTACTCCTCAAGCTTTAAAGATTGCAAAAGATGTTTGTAAGAAATTAAATGTTCCTCACTACATTGTCGATGAAAGAAAAAACTTTGAGAAAGAAGTGGTAAATTATTTTAAAAAGGAACTAAAGAACAACAGAACTCCAAATCCTTGCGTGATTTGTAATCGCTATAGCAAAATTAAGGCGCTTCTAGATTTTGCAGATAAGAAAAAAATTCCATTTGTTGCAACAGGTCATTATGCAAAAATAAAAAACAATCAGTTGCTAAAGCCAAAAGACAAGGGAAAGGATCAAACCTATGGCCTTTGTCTTCTTCCTAAGTCTTGGCTAAAAAGAATTATTTTTCCATTACAAGACATGACAAAAGACCAAGTTTATTCTTTAGCCCAAAAACAAGACTTTGATTTTTTTTCTAAAACCAAACAGTCTCAGGATTTCTGTTTTGTTTCTGGTAAAGATATTTCAAGATATTTAGAGAAAGAACTTGGAAAAAATCCTGGCGACATCATTGACATCAAAGGGAAGATTCTTGGTAAGCACAAAGGCTTATGGTTCTACACAATTGGCCAAAGGAGAGGCCTAAACATTAAATCAAAGGAGAAGTATTTTGTTTCTGGTTACGACCCAAAAAAAAACCAACTAATAGTAACAAACCTTCCAAAGTCTTCTGCAAGACAAGAGATTGTTGTTACAAACGTTAATCTCCTTTCAAAAATTCCAAAAACAGAAATTGATGTTAAAACTAGATATACCACAAAATCTCTTAAGGCAAGGCTTGTAAAGATTTCAAAAGACGAGATAAAAGTAATCTTTAAAAAACCGCAAGAGTTTGTAACTCCTGGCCAGTTTTGTGTTTTCTATAAAAAAGATGTTTGTCTTGGCGGAGGAATAATAAAATGAACAAAAAAAGAATACTTGAAAAAACAAAAGAGTTTGTAAAAAAAGAGATGTCTGGAGACAGTGGGCATGATTGGTTTCATGTCTTAAGAGTAAACAACCTTGCAAAAAAAATAGCAAAAAAAGAAAAAGCTGATTTGTTTGTTGTAGAACTAGCGGTTCTTTTTCATGACATCGCAGATTCTAAATTTACAGATGGTGATGAAACAATTGCGCCAAAGAAAACAAAAGATTTTTTAGAGGCTTTAAACGTAGATACAGAAACAATAAACAAAGCAGTCTATATAGTAGAACACGTTTCTTTTAAGAAAGAACAACCAGCAGAGAAGACTCTAGAATTTAAAGTTGTTCAAGATGCAGACAGACTTGATGCAATTGGCGCAATCGGAATTGCAAGAGCCTTTTCTTTTGGTGGTTTTAAAAACAGAGTAATCTACGATCCTGAAGATAAACCAAAGACCAATCTAACAAAAGAAGAATATATTAAAGCCAAAGGTACAACAATAAATCATTTCTATGAAAAACTACTTTTGTTAAAAGATTTAATGAACACTGAAACCGGAAAAAAGCTTGCAGAAAAAAGACACAAGTTTATGGAAAAGTATTTAGAACAATTCTATAAAGAATGGAATGGCAAAGCATGAACAACATTTATTTTTTTATAAGGCACGGCCAAAGCCTTGCAAACCTAAAACATCTGGTTATTACAAAACCAGAAAATGCAATTACGCATTACGGTCTTTCCGCAGTTGGTAAAAAGCAAGTAAAGGATTCAATAAAAGCAAATAAAGAGTTAGATAAAGACACAATTATCTATTCTTCTGATTTCAAGAGAGCAAGAGAGACTGCAGAGATTGTAAGTAAGTATCTCAAATCAGGAAAACCAATTTTTTCAAAAAACTTAAGAGAAAGAAATCTTGGTATTTTTGAGAAAGGCAAAGATAACATGTATCACGAGCTTTGGGAAAATGATTTAAAAGGAAAAACTCTAAAAAGCTGCGAGAGTGTTTCTTTTATTGCAAAAAGAATTAAAGAATTAATAGCAAACATAGAAAAGACACATAAAAATAAAAATATCTTGCTAGTTACTCATGGCGACATTATCAGTGTTGGTCTTTCTGTCTTAAACAAAAAGCCAGTAAAACAACATCATAAAATATTTTCTATTTCAAAAAATGCAGAAATAAGTAAAGTTAATCCCACACTCTTAAAAAGCCTTTGATTCCTAATATATAGTATTCTCTATGGAAAGTTTTTAGTAATAGATTTAACCTTTTAGTATAGTAAGTTTGTGGTGAAAGAAGATGGCAGAGAATATATTCTATAATTTTTTAAACGAAAATTCGGTTTTTACTGATAAGTCAAAAATATCTCCGCATTATGCTCCGGAGAAACTACCTTTTAGAGATGAGCAGATAAAGGATTTATCTTTATGGTTATCTCCAGTTTTAAAGAAAGCAAAGCCGCACAACGTCTTTGTTTATGGTAAAGTTGGAACTGGAAAAACAACAGTTGTAAGACACGTTATTTCTCAGCTTGAAAATTTCTCAAAGGATCAGCATCTACCATTAGTTACAGTCTATCTAAATTGTAGAAATTATCAAACAAAATACACTGTTCTAGTATATTGTGTTCAATTATTCTACCCAGACCAGAATTTCTTTGGTTATTCTAGGTCTTTTATTTATGATAAGTTTTTAACCTACATTAAAGAAAACAGAACAAACTTTATTGTAGTTCTTGATGAGATTGACAAAATCAAAGACAAAGAAATTGATGATCTAATCTATACTTTAACACGAACAAATGATGAAATAGAACATGGTTCTGTTTCAGTTATAGCAATTTCAAATAATATATTTTTTAAAAATAATTTAGATTCAAGAACTAAAAGTTCTCTTTGTGAGCAAGAAGCAGTCTATCCTCCCTATAATGCTGAGGAATTAAAAGACATACTTTTCCAAAGAATAGATATTGCTTTTAAAAAAGACGTTGTTAGCCCTTCAGCAATTAATGCTGCAGCAGCAATTGCAGCAAAAGAATCAGGGGATGCAAGGCGTGCAGTCATGCTTCTTCTAAGAGCAGGAGAGATTGCAGATCTAAACGGTAACACAAAAGTTACAGATAAAGAAGTGTATGATGCTAAAGAAAAAGTTGAGCAAGAGGTTATGAAAAGTATGGTTCTAACTCTTCCTGTTCAACTTCAATTGGTGCTTCTTGCAATTGCTCAAGGTTCTTTAAGGCCAAAAGGGATCTTAGGCGTAACTGGTCAATCAATGGATAGTAATATTTTATATTCTGGAGAAATCTATGACAAATATAATTCTTTATGTGAGAAGTATTCAGAAAAAGCAGTAACTATACGTTGGTTTAGAGAATATATTACAGAACTTGAAACCTATGGTTTTATTTCTACAACAATTTCTGGAAAAGGCGTAAAAGGAAATACCACTTTAATAAGACTAGGCATTGATGCTCAAACAATAATTGATTTATTAAGGCAGGAATTTTCTGAATAATTGTTCCATTTGGCACAATTATATCCTTTTATATATCTTTTTTTGCATATATTATTTGTGACTAATTATGGATGATTCTAAAAAGATTCTAGACCCAATAAGAATAAAGATTCTTTCTGCAATGCGTAAAGAGGGAGTTCTTGTTCCAAATATTAGGCAATTAAAGAAACACACTGGTTTTCACAGAGCAACCATAAAGTCTTCAATTGATCTAATGGAAAAGCAGGGCCTAATAAAACAATATATTCCTTCCTTAAATTCTAGCGTTGCTGGTTATGGGTTAAGAGTTTGGACTTTTCTTCAAATGGATATCTCAAACGAGAAGACAAAAAATTATTTAAAAAAGATAATTACTACAGTTCCAAACATCTATCATTGTTCTGAAGTAATTACAGAAAAAGGTTATAATGTTGCTATTGGTTATCTTGCAAAGAATGTTGAAGATTATTATAATAATGTTCAAAGGCAATATTTTTTAAATTACCCTGATATTTATAATTATATTAAAGAAAGAACTGTATTTTATCTTTCTGATCCAATGTATGTTCAAAAAAGTCACAGCAGTGCATTAATAGATATTTTAGAAAAAGAACAAGGTCTTGAATAATGGAAATAGAAATAAACTACGAGTTATCTGCAGGAAAGAACGCAGAAAATAAATATAAAGGCAGAAACAGATATTTAGAAAAGATTAAAGGAATAGATAAGGCTCTAGAGGTTACAAAAAAGAAAATGCAACAGCTAGAAAAAGAAACTTCAAAAAAACCAAAACAAGAAATAAAGAAAAAAGAAGAAAAAAATAAAGAATGGTTTGAGAAATTCAAATGGTTCTATACAAGTAACGGCTTTTTAGTTCTTGCTGGGCGTGATGCAAAGAATAATGAACAGCTTGTTAAGAAGCACTTCTCAGTAAATGATATTTATTTTCACGCAGACATTCACGGTGCTCCTCACACTCTTTTATTAAATCCAGAAAAAAAAGAAATAACAGATATTGATAAAGATGAAGCAGCAAACTTTGCAGCAATTCATTCTTCTGCGTGGTCCAGTGGCACATATTCTGTGGATGTTTATTCTGTGGGTTATGGGCAAGTGTCTAAAACTGCGGGTTCTGGAGAGTCTCTTGGCACAGGTGCGTTTGTCATTAGAGGCAAAAGAGACTATTATAAAAAAATTGATTTAAAGATTGGTGTTGGTTATGACGGCAAGAAACAAGTGGTTATTGCTGGACCAATTTCTGCAATCTCTTTCTTTTGCAAAGATTATTATATATTAACTCCAGGGAAAACCAAGAAATCAGATGTTTGTAAAGAATTAAAAGATAGATTTTTAAAAAAGAACATAGATGTTTCTATTGACGATTTAATGTCAAATCTTCCACCAGGAGATTGTGAAATAAAATAAAAGTGATAAAATATGGATTCTCTAAATTTAAAAATAAAAGATTATATAAAAGATATTGAAACATTAAAAAGCAGAATTTTTAATATTAATAATGCATTAGATAGTTTAGAATTTGCAGCAAATGCAATAAAATTATCTCGTAATTTAGAAGAATATAAAAAAAGAACAATTGTCATTCCAGAATCCCTTCAAAAACATATTCTAGACAATCAAAAAGACCTAGCAGGTTGTCAAAGAAAAATAGAAAAAATTATTAAAAAATTAATGTTTGATAGAAGAATTGCAACAACTTTAAAAAAAAATCAAGAAAAGCGCCTTTCAAAATTAAAAACAAAAAGAATTTTAAAAATAGCAAAAATAACAAGAAAGTATAAAACCCCAGTAAGATAGCGTTTTAAAACAACACAAAAATCACAATCAAAGGTATTGCAATAAATCCTGCCCAAACAAGTGGATTCCATCTTATTATTTTTGCTCCATCAAGTGGCCCAAATGGCAAAAGATTGAAAAATGCAATCCAGAGATTAATAAAAACACCATAGGTTACGATTAGTGCTGGTGCTCCAAGTAATGCTCCAATAAAGAATAAAAATGCCATCAATAGATTAGAAGCAGGCCCAGCAAGAGAAATTATTCCGTCTTCTTTAATGCTATGAGCTTTACCATAGATATACACAGCACCTGGCGCAACAAAAACAATTCCAAATATTCCAGCAAGAGCCACACCAAAGAAAAGAAATGCTGGCCACATAATAAATCTGCCTTGCGCACCAAGGTGTATTCCAGTATATTTGTGTGATAGCTCGTGGAAAATAAAAGATGTGGAAGTAATAATCAGGCTTAAACCAAAGTTTGTGAAAAATTCTTTTATGGTAAATGTAAAATTCTTATTTATATAATCTAAAAGGCTATAGTTACCAAGAACTATTGTAAAACACAAAGAGATTGCAAGCCAAGCAACCAATAAATCAAAAATTTCTGAGTTTTTCTTTATCATAGTAATTTCTCTTTTATTTTCTTAAAAATACTTTATTAAAATTATTATTTATTTTTTCTTTTAGTTCTGTAATATCTATATTATTTTCTTTTGCAAATATCTCGTAGGATTTTTTTATGTCTGTGATTTCTATAGGTTTTCCTTCATAAGATATTGGGTAGTCTGTTTCTATAAAAATCTGATTCAAGTGTTCTTTAATATTAGGAATAATTGGTTTATTAAATCTAAGCGTTAGATTGTATCCTCTGTCAAGAGCAGTTTGTATTTCCTTTTCATTTCCAGTAAACCAGTGTAATATAATTGGAAAGCCACTAAAATTTTCTAAAACATCTAAAACCGCTTTTGTGGCATATCTAGAGTGTATAATTACTGGCAGTTTTCGATCTTTTGCAATTTCTAATTGTTTTTCAAAAACAATTTTTTGTTCTCTTCTAATTTCTTGGTCTTTTGTTATCTTATAGTCTAAACCAATTTCTCCAATTGCTAAAATTTCTTTTGAGTCTTTAAATATAATTTCTAAATAATTTAAGCTATCTTTTAGGCCTTTATTAACCACGACATCAGGATACAATCCATATGCAAAGTAAAGCCCAGGGATATTTTCTTTTCTAAAACTTTCTAGTTTTCTATAGCTATCGATATCTACATTATTTGCAATAGCCATCATTTCTTCTTTAGAAAATGTTTCTTTTAAGTATTCTAAAGATAATTCATCATAGTGGCAGTGAATGTCTATGAATTTTAAATCTTTATTCTCCATATATAATATATGACTATACTTAATTTTAAACAATATAGTTTGGATATACCAGCAAGAGTATATCTCCCTAGCGATGACACAGATTTAATGTTAGAGGTTTTAGAAAAAGAAGTTATTAAATCAGGAGTGCAATTCTCTTCTGCAATAGAGTTAGGTTCAGGGAATGGATTTTTAAGTCTTGAAATTTATGATAATATTAAAGAATTGATTTCAACAGACATCAATCCAATTGTTATTGATTATCTTTTAAATATTAAAGAACAATATAATCTAGAAAAACAAAAAATAGTATATTCTAATCTCTTTGATTCAATTGGAGAACAAAAATTTGATTTAATAATATTTAACCCGCCATATGTTCCAACTGATGAAATATTAAATGAAGATGATGACGAGATAAACGGCTATGATTTAGCAGTTAATGGAGGAGAACAGGGCAGAGAAATAATTGATGAGTTTGTTAAGCAATTGCCTTGCCATCTAGAAAAAGAAGGTGTTTGTTATCTTTTAGTTTCTTCTCTTAACTCTCCACTAGACATAATAGAAAATTTAAAACTAGAAAATCTTTCTGCAAAGATTATTGATTCAAAAAAACTTTTTTTTGAAGAATTGTTTGTTTTTAAAATTATCTGGAAATGAAAAAAAGCTATGCCAAAAATAAGATTTTCAAATATATTTGCTTTTCTAAGAAAGAAACCTAATAACTATGGTTTAAAATTAAGAAAGAAATCAAAAGTACATGCTTCAATTATTGATGAAAAAACAGGCAGACGAAAGATAGAGTCTACTGCCTGGGTAGAAGACGTGATAAAAGAAAAAAAAGAAAATTGGTTATCTGTTGGCGACGAAATATACCCTCAGGTAGATAACTTAATTAGACAAGATCTTGTTTATTTAAAAAATAAAAAACAACCAGAAATTTTTGTGCTTGGACCAGGGAAAGGAGCAGAAGTTATTTTTATAAATCAATTATTACATAAAAAAACTCCAAAGATTGACACATTAAGTATAACAAATCAACTATCAAAAGATGCAAGAAAGATTATAAGAAAGGATTATTCCCCAGAGATAAAAACACTTTCAAAAAAAGATTTATTTGAAAATTTCAATCATCTAATGTTTGTTAAAAAATATGATTATATTTATACAAATATGGGGCCAATAGAACACACAAGAGTTCAAGAGATTGCAATTTTAAAACTTGCAAGTATGTTAAGACCAGGCGGTATTGCAAGAATAATTCCTGCAGCATCTCTAGATTGTATAAAAAATATACAAGAATATCTAAAACAAAAAGGACACGAAAAGGATTTGTCTTTTGATAATAGTGTATATGAAGGTCAGTTATTAATTAAAAGGTTAAAATAAATTATGCCAGCAAATGTAAGTTATGAGTACGTAGCTGCTCAAAAGAAATATGATGAAGCAAAGACTGATGAAGAGAAAGTAATTGCTCTTCAAGGTATGCTATCGTCTGCACCAACTCACAAAGGTTCTGAAAATTTAAGAAGAGATATTAGTAAAAGAATTGCTGATCTAAAAAACAAAATGGAAAAGAGAGCAGCTGCTCTTAAAAAAACCGGTCGTTCCATTGGCATAAAAAAAGAAGGCGCAGGTCAAGTGGTTATTATTGGTCTTGCTAATTCTGGGAAAAGTACATTTTTAACAAAGTTTACAAATGCTAAACCAGTTATTGCCCCATATCCTTACACAACTACAAAACCAGAAATTGGAATTTTAAACTATGGTGGTGCATTAATTCAAATAGTAGAGTTACCGTCCTTTCTAGAATCAAAAGAAATGGCAAATCAATTATTGTCTATTGTAAGAAGTGCAGATGCAGTAATTATTACTGTTCCGGATTATTCAAAAGAACAAATTGACAAAATCATAAAAATTGTTGAAACTCAAGATATTTATATTACAAAGAAAAGGCCAAATATTGATTTAACAAAAGGACAATATATAGGAATAACTTTTATTAACGAGCAAAATTTAATGATTCCAAAAGAAAAAGCAATTGCACTCTTAAAAGATTCAGGATATCGTTCACACACAGTCGTTCTTGGCCAAAAAACCAATATGGAAGACCTTTTGTTATTGATGAATCCTCGCGCAGTCTATCATCCTGCAATTGTGGTGTCTATGCCTTTTTCTAAAAACAACCAAACTTTAACCACTTACAAAAATCTTAAAATATTTGATTTTAAAGACGAGACAAAGATAACTGAAGAAATATTTAAAATGGTAAACAAAATAATTGTTTATACTAAAAAACCAGGACAGAAAGCAGATTTATCTGATCCATTAGTTCTTGAAAAAGGCACAACAGTAACTGAAGCAGCAAAGCAAATACATAAATCCATTTCAAAAGACCTAAAATCTGCAAAGGTTTGGGGCAGTACAAGGTTTCCTGGGCAGAATGTAGCAAAAAACTATATTCTAAAAGATAATGATGTTGTAGAATTTGCAATATAAACTTGATTTTTGTAAAAAACAACATTTATAAAAGAAATACATATATATTATTTTAGAAAAATATATTTTAATCAAACATTTATATTTATAGCTAGAGAAAAAATGTCACCAAAAACCACAGGTAATAAAGATGTCAGTTTAGAAGATAAACTATATGCATTATTTATCCCTTTAGCTGAAGCCTTTAAATCAAAGGAACTAGAATTTAAACTAATACAGGCAGACATACCAGAAGATCAAATAAATTATCTTTCAAAATATCTTTTCTATGCAATATTTATTCCAATTGTTTTTGTAATTTTGTTTTCTGTATTGTTAATTTCATTTGGATATACAGAATATCTAAAAGTTTTATTTATAGTTGCTTGTGCGTCGGTATTTATAATAATGATTTATGCAATGGTTAATCCTTATTTAAAAGTTGGAACAAAAGTTGGAGAAATAAAAAACAATCTACCACTTGCAATACTTAGTATGTCTAGTGTTGCAGAGTCTGGTGCGCCTCCAGAAGCAATGTTTCACACAACTTCTGTTAAGTCTGAAACTCCATTTATCAGTAAAGAGTTTGATAAAATAAACAGATATCTAGATTTAGGTTTGTCTTTACCAGAAGCAATGGACCAATTATGTGAAAAAACTCCATCTCCTGAATTACAGAAATTTCTAACAGAATTAAAATCAAATATTGAAGCTGGCGGATCTTTACCAGAGTTTATGAAAAAAAAAGCAGAGCACGCTCAGTTTACCTATAAGCTAATGCTTGACGATCTTAATAAGAAAGCAGAAACCTTTGGTGACATCTATTCTGCAATAGTTATTGCTGGTCCGTTATTCCTTTTCTCTTCAATCATGCTGCTTGGGATGATAGGTGGTGGAGGGCTTGGGGGCTTAAGTATAGAAGCACTACTAATAATTGGTGTTTTTGGTTTAGTTCCATTAATTAATATTTTCTTTATAATAATTTTACAATTCATGTCATAAGGAGAAAAAAATGAAATTTAGTCCAAGAATTGAATATATGCTTGATGCTGCAGCAAAAGGAGCAATCGGTTCATTAATACTTGGAATATTTTTATTAAATACTAAATTTTTTATATTCTGTATTTTTCCAGTAGTTATTGCAATTGGTATTGCATCAATGGTTTATACAAAGAAGATAAGATCTTTAGAAAGTAATTTGTTTGTTTTTCTAGACGATTTAAAAGATCTTCTTCAAGGCGGTATGAATATTGTTACTGCAATGGAGGTTCTTTCTGATCACAATTATGGTGCATTAAACCAGTACATAAGAAGAATAACTGCACAAATAAAGATTGGTGTGCCTTTTGAAAATTCATTAATTGAAGTTTTTTCAGAAATTGACAGTTCTATGTTTAATAAAATTGCAAATGTTATTGCAGAAACCATGAAGTATGGTGGAAACCTTATTAAAATATTTTCTGCAGTCTCTAATTATGTAAAATTAATTGACGAGATGGGAGAAGAGAGAAGATCAAAAACGTTCTCTACTGTTTTTTCGTCTTATTTTATGTTTTTTATTTTTATTGCAATAATTCTTACTATTCAAATTGTATTTTTGCCAATGTTAAAATCTAATGATATTAATACTTCAGGAGTATCAATTGAGAGTATAAACTTCAATGCATATTTTTTATATCTTCTAATCATACAAGCAAGCTTTGCAGGTCCAATCATTGGTAAGATTTCTGAAGGAAACGCCATGGCTGGTATTAAGCATTCTATAATTTTATTAGTAATATCTATTCCACTATACGTTATTGCCTCAATGATATTCATTAAATAAGTTAAGTTTATATAAATATGCCAAATATATATTAATAGGAAACAAATATGTTATCAAAAATAAAAATAAGAACACAAAAAGGGGTTTCACCATTGATTGCAACAATTTTACTTGTTGCTGTTTCTTTATCTCTTGCTGGAATTTTATATTCTTGGGCGTCTCAAAATGCAGGAGACACAGTTTCTGATGTTTCTGAAACACAACAGAAATGGTCAAAATGTAGTTCCATAAATTTATTGATTGAACCTGGTTGTAGATACGACACAAGTACAGGCATTAGTCTAATTCTATACGACTCTTCAACAATAGACATTGATGAAAATTTAGTTATTGAAGTTTTTGATACAAATAACGTAATAAAACACGCAACATTTGCTCCTAATTTTTCTGGAAGCGCAATGACTGTAAATAGCAGTATTTTAGATGATGCTGATGCTCTTGATGGTTTAGGGCAAATACAGAGAGTTAGAGTTTATGTAGGTTCTTGTTCAGATAAAGCAGCAACAACTACAAGCTGTGATTAGAAAAATAGTTTTTATTTATGAAAAATCAAAAAGGAATTAGTGTTTTAATTACAAGTATTTTATTAATTGTAATTTCTGTGATGATAATTGTTATGGTAATGGCCTGGAGTCGAAACTTTACAATTTCTGGGGTAAACAGAGCAAATGAATCAATTTCTGATGTATGCGATAAAGCAACTCTTAGTATTACAAATTGTATAATTTCAGATGACGGAAATATTTTTTTAACTATAAAAAATACAAGCAATGCCTATTCTTTTAGTTCTTCTGATATCTTTCAAGTTATGGTTTATAATGATTCAGGGCTTATGGACGAAGAAAAAGATTTAACGTTGTCCTCAGGGACCTGGGAAGGATTAGAAGCAGGGGGCATAGTTATTGGTAATATTGAACCAACAACTGCAGCATTAACTTCTAGTTCAGGAGCTTTAGTAAATGTAACTTTAAGGTCAACAATCTGTCCTTTGGTTGCAACAACCAGTTTTGGTTGTCATAGATAACCTTTATATATCTTTTTATTAATAATATAAATAATATTTTTAAATTATATATTTATTAAGGAGGCAATAAAATGAATATTAAAAGAAAAGCAATAGAACCAATAGTTGCAACAATCCTTTTAGTTGTAGTTGCTGTAATTTTGGTAACAATTGTTCTTGCATGGGGTAAAAACTTTGCAACAAGCGGAACAAATCAAGCAAATGAAGTAATCAGTAATGCTTGTTCAGGTGCAACAATTGCAGTTTCAGATTGTTCTTGGAATTCAGACACTAACGCGTTAGTTTTTACAATAAAAAATACAAGCGACACATACGTCTTTACAGGAACCGACTTTAATGTAGTGGTTTATGATGCAGATGATTTAACAGATAATGTAGAATTTACTGCCGGTGTAACAGGTCTTGGTTCAGGATTATCAGCCATAGAAAGCGAAACTGTTGAAATAACTGCGCCAGCCGTAAAAGTTAACGTAAGATCTTTAACTTGCCCAAATATGGCAACAAGCGAAATTGCGCGATGTAATTAAAAAGAGGGGTAATAAAATATGAATTATAAAAAGAAAGCAATAGAACCAATAGTTGCAACAATCCTTTTAGTAGTAGTTGCTGTAATTTTGGTAACAATTGTTCTTGCATGGGGTAGAAACTTTGCAACAACAGGAACAAATCAAGCAAATGAGGTAATCAGTAATGCTTGTTCAGGTGCAACAATTGCAATTTCTGATTGTTCTTGGGACAATACCGCAGATACTGCGACATTTTTAATAACAAATACTAGTGACACATATACCTTTGCAAAAGACGATTTTAGCTGTGGAGTAATATCTAGTACTGCGCCAGGAACAAATGATTTAACAGGAGTTGCAGATGGCGAAGCACTTAATCCAGGTCAAAAAAAACCTTTAACATGTATTGATGCAAATGTTGATGCAACTAAAGTCACTTTAAAAGTTTGGTCAGAAACTTGTCCAAATATGGCGGTTGGTGAATTAAAGAACTGTTAATAAATCAGTAATAACAGATAATGAAGAATCATGATTACCAAAAAAGGGATATCCCCAGTAATAGCAACTATACTATTAATAGTTATAGCTCTAATTTTAGTGGGGATCCTTCTTTCTTGGGGTCAAAACTTCATACAAAGAAATACTGCTGATGCGGATAATGCAATAAATAGAAAATGTATTGGCGCAGACATCCAAATAAGTAATTGCGACTATAATCCGACTGCAGAAACCCTAACCTTTATTATAGTCAATTCAGGAAAAGTTGATTTTCCTGCAGATGGAAATATTAATGCAATTCTAATTGATGAGGATTCTAATCTTGCTAATGAGAATACAAACATAATAGACGGCAATGCCTTTAATAGAGGAGATTCCTTTAGAATTGTTATTGACGATTATGTTGCAAATCCACCAATCGACGTAGAAATTAGAAGCACACAGTGTGTTACTTATTTTTCTAGAGTTTCTTGTGACTAAAATTAGATTTTTTCTATTTTTAATAGTTTAATCTTTTCTTCTTTATCTACAATTGCTAGAACAAATTTTGCATTTATGGTTGTTGCTAGTCTTTCTGATTTGATTAGTTCTGTTTTTGTAATAGTATTTGATTTTAAAACATCTATAACCATTTCTGTGTGGGTGTGCTCTCCGGCTTTTGATTTTTTATATATTCTAAAGTCAAAACCAAAGATGCTTCCGTCTTTAACAACATATCCTTTTTCAGTTAGTTCCTTAAACACTAAAAGCTTTTCTTTAAACCCTTTAATTTCTTTTTCGCCTATCTTTTCCAGATTTTCAAAAGTAATTTTCTTGTTCTTGTTATCTAGAAGAATAATCTTCTTTTTTTCAAGAAAGTAAAAGCATTCAAAAAGATCAAGATATAGATTATTTGCTTTTTTAAATCCAAATCCTTTCTGTATCATTTGACTTTTTAGGTTATTGTCTTTAACAAGTCCGCTGTTTTTTTCCAGTATCACTTTCATATTAAATCACTATTTATATAATGTAAACAAATTCCTATCAACACCATAGAATAATCCAATTCTAACGCCTGCATCAATCCAGCCATAAGCATAGGAATATGATGCTAGTGCTCTTGTAAAATCTCCAGAGTCTTCTAAAACCTTTCCGTCTTTAAGATAGTTGTTTGCCATATCTAGATAGTTGTCTGCCATGTCTTTTAAGAAGGATTCGTTTTCTATATTAATTTTAATTGTTAATAGTGCTTTTTCAAGTAGCCCTCTATATTTTAAACAATATTCTTTAACGTCTGTATTCATTAATACCATCTCTTTCAAAATCATTTAGTTTTGCACAGATTATTAAGGTTTGTGGAAAGTTCTTGCTTTTAATATCTTTATAATCCTTAAAATCAAAAGTAATTATTTCTTGATTGTCTCCAGCAATCCCGCAGAGTGCAACACAAACAGCAACTGTTAGTTGTTTGTCTTTTTCGTTATCTATCTCTTCAAGTATTTGGCATGCTTCAGAGACGCTCATAAATCGATTTTGTGTGGTTTTGATGTCAAGAAGGCAAAGAGTGTGTGCGTTTATTTTAAGATTATCAATAATATTATCATAGAAGCTTATTGGCTTGTAGTTTCCTTCAGGATAGACGATACTTGTGGTCTTTCCAAACTTATATTCAAATAACCCAGAGATTCCTCTATAATTAAATATTGATATTCCTGAGATAATTTTTGTTTTAATATTTTTTTTATTTGCTTCTTCAATTAAGGTATAGTGGGTTGTTGCAGAAAAGGGGTTACCAATAACTAGAAGGCAAGAGCCGTCTTTTAGAAACCTCTTCTCTTGTTCAAGTTCTGTTCTGTTTAAAGAAACTATTTCTTTTCCAATTATTTCTTCTAGTTCTGCGATGTTACCAACAGAAAAAATATTTGTATAGTTATCAATATAAATTTCTGTGCATTCTTTTATTGCTGTCAATGCTTCAAGCGTCAATTGCTTAGTGTTTAAACCAACGCCAATAATGTAAAACATATTTTTAGCTATAAACTCCAATTTCTATATATATCTTATTATTAGAATTATTAATATACTTTATGGAATTAGAGATTATCTTTGTTTTTTCAAAGTTTGTTATGTTTATTTCTTTTTTTGTGTTATTTATTTTTATATACCCAGGAGTGCTTGGAAACAACAATCTATAGTTTCTTTCAATTTCTGGAAAGCCATCAATCTTAAGATATTGTGCAGTAATTAAGAGATCGTCTATCTTTTGCATTTTTAGTAGTTCTAAGTTGTCTTCCATTATTTGGTTATTGCTTTTTAAAACCAAGATCAACAAGGCAATAAAGATTAATGCAAACAACGCATCAATAGCAAAGATTTGCGCCTTATTTGCAGAATCCAAATTCCAAAACTTCAAAATTCTCATTAATCACAACTCCTCTCTCAAGTGTTTGTCTTATCTCTCCAGCCTTTTGATATATTGGTAATTTAGAGAGTCTAATTCTACAAATATTATTTTTTTTAAGCTCGCTTTCAAAATTTAAAATATTTAATTTCAAAATATTAGAATAACAAAGGCTTTTGTAAGTTTCTTTAGAATATGCAAGATAATTACAATCAGTAATCATTTGATCTATGAATAAAAGAGTTTCTAAATTTGTGATTTCTTCTTTATTTTCTTTAACACTTAAAGCTTGGCTTTCAAAAAACAACAGTTCAAAATAAACAATAAAGATTACACAAAGAGAAAAAAACAAAACATCAATCACCATAACTTGTGCTTTTTTGTTCATATTTCTCCCAACTATTTTCTTTGTAATATTGTGTTTTTATAATTTCTAGTCTTTTAGAAAGCCCAGGAAGATCTTCTAGTCTTTCTTTAAATTTTAAGTTGATTTCTATAAAGAACCCAAAGACTAATAAGATTATTAAAACACACAAGATAAATTCCAAACTTATAATTCCTTTTCTATTCAAGTATAAACAATCACCTCAACAGTGTAGTTCTTTGGGAAAACAAAGGTTGTTTTTGAATATGTTGTGTGCATCTCAAAACCAAGAAATTGATTTTTTAAAAGACCGTTAGTGAGAGTATATCTTTTGATATAAATGTTTGGTGTGGGCTTTAGAATAATTGTTTTAGTAATCAAAGTAAGTTCTGCTAGAGTTACGGGTTTTCTTTTTTTTGTAATATTGTCTTCTATAAACCATGTTTCTTGATTATCTAAATCATTTAGATATCCAATAATTCTTGTGTTTATTTGCAGATTTAAAGTGCCTGGATTGATGTTTGAAGAATTTAGTTCATTTTTAATAATTTCTTCAAAATTAATTGCTGCTGCGTGTTTTTTTGTATTTCCGGATTTAACAATAACAAAGTCTAGGTTTCTATCAGTTCTGTCATTTAAGACCACAGACAAGAAAACAGAAACAAACAACAACACTCCAAGGCTCAAAAAACCTTTATTTTTTGCTTTCATTAAATACCTTTTGTTTTTCTTGCTTTATTTAACCAGCAGTCTTGTTTTTTTGTGATTTTTGCATATCCCCTATGCTTTAAATAAAATTTACAAAAATTTTGACAAATGTTTTTAAATACCTCTATCTACAATAAATATATTGTAATTAACAATTGTGATAAAGCTTTGAAGAAAAACATCTTTACAAAGGAGCCTACTGCTTCAATTATAAGTATCTTCAAAGATGAAAGCGTGTTTTATCCTAGTTATTTTCCAGAAGACATAAAATCCAGAGATAAAGAAATACAAGAGCTAAGCTATAATCTTAAACCGATTTCTGAGAATCGGAAAGCCAGAAATCTCTTGTTGTTTGGTCCTCCAGGCACAGGCAAGACTCTTATCTCAAAGTTTGTTACAAAGCAGTTATCAGAGTATACTCAAAAAGCAAGAGCAATATACATTAATGCAATAGAAGACAATACAAGGTTTTCAGTATATTCAAAACTCTTATCTTTATACAATTCTCCGCTTCCAAGAAGAGGCTTAGGTATTGACGAACTAATAAGCAGAACAAAGGAAGAAATGAATAAGTTTGATTTTATTCCGGTAGTAATAATTGATGAAGTAGATAAGCTAGAGAAATCTGAAAGTTCAACTATACTTTATGATCTTTCAAGGCTTGAGGTTTCAAAGAAATATTTCGCTTTAATTCTAATTACAAACCACAGAGAGTTTATTTTTACTTTAGACCCAAGAGTTCAAAGCTCTTTATTTCTAACAGAAATTGAATTTAAAAGATATTCTCCTCAAGAGCTAAAAGAAATACTAAAGGAAAGAATAGAATATGGTCTGATACCAAATGCAATTTCTGAAGACCTGATAGGTTATATCACAGGCTATGGCGCAAAGAATGGCGGAGACGCAAGAATAGCAATTGATGCCCTTTATAAGTCCGCAAAGGCTTGTGAGAAGAAAGGCGCAATTAAGATTGATAAAGAGACTATACAAGATTCTGTAAAATTCATAGATTCAGTTAAGCTCTCTGAAAAGCTAAACTATATAGAATCAAAAGAAAAAGAAATCTTAAATGCAATTCCTGAAAAAGGCATAGATAGCGGTGCTCTCTATAAACATTTTTCAAAAGATTCAGATAGAACAATAAGGCGTTATTTAGATAATCTTGAAAATATTGGTCTAATCAAATCCACAGACAATATTTCTCAGAAAGGCAAAACTAGAAAACTAGAATTAACCTTTAGTAAAGAGTTATTAAAATAAAAAAGGAGAGAATAAATATGTTAAAACCAATAAAACCAACAGGCATACATTTAGTAAGAGCAAGAGAGAAAGCAAGAGAAACTCATGCTTACAAAAGAGGCACGGAGATTAAGAAAAATATTAAATTAGAAGACAATAGAAAGGAACTAATTTCTCAAATTATTGAACTAAAAAGAGATTTG
Source organism: uncultured archaeon (assembly GCA_964526365.1). Lineage (GTDB taxonomy): Archaea > Iainarchaeota > Iainarchaeia > Iainarchaeales > CSSED10-239 > JAKQTP01. The sequence goes on along the minus strand of CAZGLB010000002.1, from coordinate 7,405 downwards.
TTAAATAAACATAACAAGGTATCAGAATATAAGACCAAAATAGACATGAATAACGCAAAGCACAAACTTCTTAAAGAAAATTTAAAAATTCAAGGTAAACTTCTTGAAGCTTTTGATAAATATTATGGTTATGAAGGAAAGCTTTCTGAAATATATGTAGATTCTGCACTTGTTTATGGTAGAGATTTAATGGAGAGACATAAAATGAATACAGAGGTCATAAAATTACTAAACGCCACAAAATCTTTTGAAGATAGAGTTAATACCTTAAGACAAATAAAAGCGCATGTGTTTCTTAAATATAATATGAAATTTTAAAGAAATAGAAAAAAAGATAATGAAATCTATTCATTATCTACTCTTGGTGCCAAATAGTATCTGATTGCTGCAGTTCCAATTGTGTAGTTTAGTTCGATTGGCATATCGTCTTTAAGTTTTAAAGTAATTGTGGTCTTTGCATTCTTTATCATGTTCTGCAAATAGTCTAATGGAAACATTGCTCTTGCTTTATTTCCAGAGATAACAATATCTCCTGCTTCAACTTCTTGCTTGAACTTTCCTTTACTGCTTTGGGTTTCTAGAATGAATTTTTCGTCTGCAACTTTTAAAGAGATATGTGAACTAAAAAGTGCAGCATCTTTGATTCCTGAAAGCAATTGATCAGAACCAACCTGTACAGTAACATCAAACTGTATCTGTGGAAGTGGGTGTTGCTGGTCTGAGACATCAATTAAAGGAATTGTAAATGATCTTTTGGATTTACCAATAAATTCTAATTGAATGCTTGGCTTTCCTTCTTTAATTTCTATAGAAAGTTTATCGTCTGCATTTGAGTGTGCAAGAATCTGTAAAAGATTATTAATATTAATTCCAAACGAGACTTTGTTTGCTGATTCTGGGCCAATATCTACAATAAATTCTTCAAATGCGCTTTTTGGCATTACAAAATCAACAAGACTTATTTGGCTTGGGTCTGTTGCTCTTAAATAAAACTTGTCTTTATCAATAGTAAATAGTCCTTCGTTAATAAGTACTCCAATAGCATCAATACATTTATAAAATTCCTTTGCGTCCTTTATTACTAATCTTATCATAATCCCACCTCATATATTATTGAAACAAAACTAATTTAATATATCCTATATATGGTATTTTTCCAAGTTTCTTGCCTTTTAGGTCTTTTTCCTTAATCGGACAAAGATTAAGACATGGTTTTTCTATAGTAATCTCTCCATCAACAATATCGACTCCACAATCTTGGTCTATATAGGTGTTTGTCTTATGGTTGTCTCCTTTTGTTAATAGAAAAACTCCGTCGTTTGCATTTATTTTAACAATTGCTCTATGTATTATATCTTTTCCTGAAACATTTGAAGGATACACAATTACGCTGTTTTTATTATTGATTGTACTTAATAGAGAGATGTTTTTATCTCCAATTGTTAGATATTCTGCCTCTTCTAAGCCGTATTCATTTAAATAATAACTAACGTCTGCAAATTCTTCTAAATCTTTATTGGAAATATTTTGGTTAATGGTTATTTCTTCAACTTTAAGGTTATTTGCTTTAGTTAGAATTACAATGTCTCCTCTGTGTAAACTTGGTTCCATTGATGCACTATAGACAATAGCCATAGGCATAGAAACTCCAAGTATCCAGCCAAGAAGATTATATATTGCAATTGCAAGAAAGAAAGCAAGGCCTATATAGCATATCCAATAAATAGTTGATTTCCAAAAGCCATCAGGTTTACCAATCCATTTCTCTAAAGCCATATCCAAATAGTTGAAAGGATCAAGATAATACCAGAAGCTTTTACTTTTCTGTATTTTCTTTCTTTTATTCTTCATTTTTTGCTTACTGCCTTTTCAAGATTTTTAAGCATTCCAGAAAATTTTTCTTCAGCTTCCGAAACACAATCCAGTAAAACGTCTTTTGCTGCTTTGTCTCTTGTTCTAAGATATATTATGAAATTACCTGTTAGATTATCTTCTTCTTTCTTAGAAACAAACTCTACGTCTTTTTTCCCAGAAGCAATATCAATAATCAAATCAAAAAAAGAAGAGTCTTCGTCTTTAATCATAAACTCTATTTCGTTTTTGCCTTTATTTATAAATTCTATATCCATTTTAAAGATCACCATTTTTTGCAAATTTTTTTTTAATTGTATTTCCGCACTGGCAGGTTACTTCTTCATTTGGAGAAGCGCCAATTGCGTTTTTACATCTTTTACAGATTGTTCTAATTACTCCAAGGTCTTGGCTATTAGTTACAAGCTTATATTCATAAGGCCCGACCTCCATAATCTTTGCTTTAATTACATCTCCTTTAGAAAAGCAATCGCTTGTGGATTCTACAAATTTAGTGTCAATGTTTTTAACAAATAAAACCCCCATGTCTGCAGGAGATAATACGCTATTACCAGCATTAACAATCTCTACAACCACCATGTTGTCTTTAACAACTACAATCTGCCCTATAACAATATCTCCAGTTTTTATTTTTTCTTTCTGTCTAATATTAGATAGGATAGTACTTAATTCTAAATTACTCACAAATATCACAAATTAGTCTGTTTTTAATGTCTCTCTACAATATATTTATATAAAAAAACATTTATATATTGTTGGTTTAAATATTCTTTTAGGAATGTGAAAATAATGGTATTAGAATTTGTATGTAGCACTCAAAGGATAATTAAACATCCAAGCATTATCTTTCTTGATGCAATATTAATAACTGTGCTTTCTGTGTTTCTTGCAAAGTTTATTTTTCCAAGTGATTATATAAGTATAGGCATCTTGGCGTTTATTACAATCGGATTAATGCCAATCTTTGCAAAACTTTTTTCATATAATTCTTATTTATATAACTATTCAGAAGGTTTCTTTCAAAGGCACAAGACCTTGATGCTTCAGATCCTGTATGTTTCTTTAGGTGTTTTTGTGGCATTTACTTTCGTCTTCTTTGTTGTTAATCAAGACACAAGAGAAGAATTATTTGCAACACAGTTCTCAGAAATGGAAGGTATTGAAAATACAAGAAACGAGATTGTAGGCCAAGTTACTGGTACAAAAACAAAACCAGAAAATACCTTTGCATATGTATTCAATTTAGTTTTTATGAATAATCTAGGAGTGGTATTAATTGCTGCTATTCTTTCGTTTTTCTATGGTGCTGGCGCAATCTATTTAATTGCTTTTAATGCTTCAATTATTGCTACAGTTATTTCAAACGACATACTAATCAGTATGGGCGGCGTGGCTGGTTTTGGCTCTGCAATTGAAGGCATAGGAAGAGCCCTAATAACAATTATCGGTTATATCCCTCACGGTCTTCCAGAGATGCTTGCTTACATCACCATAAGTTTTGCTGGTGCAATGCTTGCAAGGGACTTAATGAAAGGCCTATTTACTACAGAGTTTAGGGGCGTAATAATTAAAGATTTACTATTACTAACAATAGCTTCGTTGTTCTTTTTATTGATTGGCGCGTTAATTGAGGCTAGTTATTTCTTGTAGTTTTATATATTTTTACTTACATAAATATATTTATGCAAGATTACAATTATCTTCTAAAGTTTCCGTTCTCAAATAAAGCAAAAGAATATCTTTCAAATAAGAGAATTGACTTGCTATCAGTGGAGCCAATAGTTCTTGAAAAGGTTAGAAAATTTCTAATTGAAGAAATTAATCAAGAGTACAAGATTCAAGAGAAATATTGGTTTAACATTTCTAAAATTGATGATGAGATTATTGCTTCAAGCTATGTTATGATTTATCCGTTATCAAAGATTATTCTTTCAATAATTGATAACACGCCTTTACTTCAAAGCTTTGCAAACTATTATCAAAAGAGATTTATTTATTTTTCTAAAAAGGAAACAAACGCAGAAGTCATAAACTCCTTGGCAACAGATATTTGTCCAAGCATTAAGTTTGATTCTAAAAAAGAGCAATACTATGTGGCGTTAATTGATTTATTAACTTTAGATCTAGGAGAAGACTATAAGCTGCAATATACAAATCTTAAAGAAGGAAATATCTTCTTTATTAATAAAGAGCAGTTGCTTGAATTTTTGGCAGTTGTTCTAAAAAAAAGAATACTAAGAACCACAGAAATAAATAAAAAAGAATTGCCAAAAATTTATTTAGAAATTTCTGAAGAAATAAAAAAGAAATTTCAATACTCGCAAAAAGCAAGAGAGGATTTTGATTATAGGTTTTCAGGAAAGCTTTCAAATACGGATTTTCCGCCCTGCTTTGATAAGTTATATAATGATCTGTTATCCGGAAAGAAGCTATCGCATATTGGCAACTATCATCTTGCAGTCTTTCTTTCAGGTGTTGGCTACAACTATGAAGACATAATAAATATGTACAAGCACGCACCAAACTTTGATGAAAGAATTGCAGGCTATCAGATTAAAAAGATTCTCGAAAAGAAATATTCTATAGCAAACTGTGAGACCTTAAAGTCAAATGATTTATGTGTCTTTGATTGTAAGGTAAAACACCCGTTACAATTATTAAAAACAAAAAAATGATTACAATATGTTCGGACTAAAAAAAAGAAAACAAAACAAAAATAAATTATTATTGATAATACTTGATGGTGTTGGAATAGCAAAATCAGGGCCAGGGAATGCCATGTCTCTTGCAAACATGCAGACCTTTAATGCCCTAAAAGCAAACTATCCAAACATGCAACTTGGCGCAAGCGAAGAATATGTTGGTCTTCCAAAAAAGCAGATGGGTTCTTCAGAGGTTGGGCATTTTACAATTGGCGCAGGAAGAATAATTGATTCAGAAATTGTAAAAATTGATAAAGCAATAGCAACAGGAGAGTTTTATAGAAATCCAATTCTAAACACCGAATTACAGAAAATAAAAGGCTTTCAGGCTCTTCATGTTGTTGGGCTATTAAGCGACGGAGGAGTGCATTCTTCTATTGCTCATTTGTTTGCTTTACTTGAAGTAATCAATAAACATCCAAATCTTTCACAAATTTATCTACACATGTTTACTGACGGCAGAGACACAGACCCAAAGTCTTCAAAAATATTTGTAGAAGAGCTTCAAAAAAGAATGGCAAGTAACAGAAAAATAAATATTGCAAGTATCTGTGGTAGATATTATGGCATGGACAGAGATAATCGTTGGGATAGGCAAAAGAAATTATATAACTTAATAGTTAATGGTATTGGTGAAAGATCAACTGATCCTTTAAGCTATATCGAGTATTGTCATTCAAAAGAAATAACTGACGAGTTCTTGCCTCCAGTATTGTTTAATGAAAATGGTTTAATAAAAAATAACGATACCGTGGTCTTCTTTAATTTTAGAAGCGATAGAGCAAGAGAGTTTACAAATATGCTAATGGACAAGTCTTTTGATAAATTCCAAACAAAGAAACTAAGTCTTAATTTTTTAAGCTTTACAGAATACGATTCAAAGTTTAAGAACGTAAAAGTGTTATTCCCACCAGAGAAGCAAAAAGCAGGTTTAGGGAAAATTATCTCTGAGCTTGGTTACAGGCAGTTAAGGATTGCAGAAACCGAGAAGTACGCGCATGTTACTTATTTTTTCAATCTTGGAGAAGAACACCCTTACAAGAAAGAGGATAGAATCCTTGTGCCATCTCCAAGTGTTGCAACCTATGATTTAAAGCCAGAGATGTCTGCAAAAATTATTACTCAAAAGCTTCTAGAGACATTAAATAAAGACTACAAATTAACAGTTGTTAATTTCGCAAACGGAGACATGGTGGGGCACACCGGTAGCATTGACGCAACTATTAAAGCCTTAGAGACTGTTGATTCTTGTCTTGAGCAGATTATAAAAAGAGTAAATCTTGAGAACACAACAATAATAATAACTGCAGATCACGGCAACTGCGAAGAGATGTTAACAAAAGAGCACAAAGTAACTTGCCACAGCCTTAATAAAGTTCCATTTATCTTAATCTCAAATAAAGAACACAAATTAAGAGAAGATACAAATTGTTCAATTGCAAACATCACTCCAACCATTCTTAAGCTTCTTGAAGAGAAAGTTCCAGAACACATGTCTGAGGATTTATTAGATTATTAAAATATGATGATTTATGGGTTTAAAATCAGTAATTAAGATTTTTAGAAAGCCTAAGCCAATAACGCCAGCAGCAAAACCAAAAAATATTGGTAAGATTAAAGGCGAAATCACAATTGATGGTAAAACTAAAAAATCACATGGCAGAGTACTACCAGAAAATATTGATATAAAAAAAACAAATATCTTTCAAGGGTCTTTTGAAATAGGCAACTACACTATGAAATATTCAAGAATCGGGAAGCATTTTTATATTACAAATTTTAATAATTATTCAAAAATGCCTAATTTAAATGAAATGAAGTTAGCGGTATTTACAATTAAAGATATAGCAAAAAGCGCAGGCAGTAAATTTGTTTTTTGTAATACATGGATATTTGCTAAAAATACGTTTATAAAAAATGAGCTGGGATTTATTGCAGTAAACCCTAAAGCAGAAAAAAAATATATTGCACTTTTAAAAGAAAATGAGCTTAAAACTCTAGAAGCAAGACGCATACCTTATCCAGAGTATTATCTAAAAATATAAATTGAGCACTTATGAATATTCTATCTTTACATAAGGACGGAAAAGTTACGTTTATTCCTCAGACTCTTGAGGATTTATGGATAATCAAATCAATTACTGATAATGGAGACACCATCTCTGGTTCTTCTTATAGGCGAATACGAGGTAATGAAGAGGATTTGATATCTACAAGAAAGCCAGTGTTTGTTTCTATCTCAATTGAGAAGTTTGATTTTTCTAAAGAGCTTAATTCTTTAAGATTTACAGGAAAGATAATTGATAGTAAGCCACAAGACTTAGCGCCTCTTGGAGAACATCACACTCTTGAGATACAATTAAATAAAACCTATACTTTAAACAAGCCACAATTCTTCTCTCATCAACTTGAGTTATTAAAGAATAAAAATGCGTCCTTTTCTGATTCCATTCTTCTTGTTGCTCTTGATGACGAGAAAGCCAGCATCTTTGAATTAACAAATATTGGTACAAACGATATTTCGGTTATTGATTCCGGAAAGACAGGTAAAAGATATTCTAGTGATTTTGATTTTTCTGATTTCTTTTTAGAAATATTTTCTATTGTTTCAAGATATGATTGTCAGATGATTATTGCTGGCCCTGGCGCAACAAAAACAAAATTATCAGACTACATTAAGCAAAAGAATCAAAAACAAAGATTGTTAGTTTTAAATCTTTCAAACACTTCAAAGTCTTCAATAAATGAGCTATTCTCTAAAGCAGAAGTTTCAAGATTTTTTGAAAACTCAATAATCTATAAAGAGCAAAAAGTCTTTGAGAAATTTCTTG
>CAZGLB010000001.1:0-39550 GCA_964526365.1 uncultured archaeon | reverse complement strand
TAGATAGTGGCGTACAATCCGCAAACTATACTGTTGAAGGATATGTAGCGACGCCGATTGCTGAACCTAGCCAAGGAGTGGTTTCTCCACACACTCAAGTTACATTAAGTACAACAACTCCTGGTGCAAAAATATTCTATGTTTTAAATGAAGGCGACCCAAAAGAAGGGGCGCAATATACTGAACCACTAATAATTACAGAAAATATAAAACTAATTGCTGTTGCAGAATTAGACGGCGCATATAGCGATATACTTGTTTCTGAATATAAAATTGGTGAAGAAGTAGCGGTGCCTTCTGCAGACCCACATTCAGGAGAATACCCTGAATCAATAAACGTTGTCTTAAATTCTACACCTGGTGCAAAAATATTCTATACTACTAATGGAAGTACACCAACTATTGATTCTATAATTTATGAAAACCCTATACCTCTCTCTGAAAACACAACCCTAAAAGCCATTGCGGTTTTAGGCGAAACAAGTAGCGGTGTAATGACTGAAATATATACCATTGAATAATTTCTAATTTAATAGAGTGCTTTTTAAACTATTTCTTGTATAATATTACTGATAATTGGGAATAAACTATGGCAGAACTTAAAGCAAGACTAACTGTTAGAGAAGCAGAAATTTATGATGTGGGTAAAGACATAGCTAAAGTTGATCCTGTGGTTTTTGAAAAAATGGGCCTAACTACTGGAGACACAATTAAAATTAGTAATCTTAAAAACGATAAATCAGTTATTGCTTATGCAGTTAGAGGAAAAGTAACTGATGCAGGACTTAATACCATAAAGATGGATGGAAACTTAAGACAAAACTCTAACTCTAAGATCGATGATGATATCTATATAGAAAAGATAAACTGCCAGATTGCGCAATCTATAACTCTTGCACCGCCAGTTGAGATTCCTGATCTTAAAAGAAACGACATTATTAGTTATATTCATGATAGAATAATAAACAAAAACATACTAGAAGGAAATGTAGTTATTATTAGAGGCATTAAAATATTTATTAATGAAGAATCAAGAGACCTTTCTTTAACTATTACAAAAGCATTACCAAAAGGCGCAGTAAAAATTACTGCAAACACCAAAATTACAATTTCTGAAAAACCAATAGAGACTAGTAAGTACGGAATTACTTATGATGATATTGGTGGCTTAAAAAAAGAAATAGAAAGTATTAGAGAAATGGTTGAACTACCAATTAGAAGACCAGAAATTTTTAAAAAACTTGGAATAACTCCACCAAAAGGGATACTTCTTTATGGGCCGCCAGGAACTGGTAAAACGCTTTTAGCTAAAGCTGTAGCTTCAGAAACAGACTCTTTCTTTTCTATAATTAATGGACCAGAGATTGTTAGTGGAGTGTATGGTAAATCTGAAGAAAATTTAAGAAATATCTTTGAAGAAGCAGGAAAACAAGAAAACGCAATTATATTTATTGACGAAATTGATTCTATTGCTCCAAGAAGAGAACATATACATGGAGAAACAGAAAAAAGGATTGTTGCTCAGCTTCTAACCTTGATGGATGGACTAAAGACTAGAGGAAACGTGGTTGTCATTGGTGCAACAAACATTCCTGACGCAGTTGATCCTGCTCTAAGAAGGCCAGGAAGATTTGATAGAGAGATTGAAATTAATATTCCATCTAAAGACGCTAGAAAAGAAATATTTATGGTACACACAAGAGGAATGCCATTAACTGAAAACGTAAAGATTGATGACCTTTTAGAATTGACTAATGGTTTTTCAGGAGCAGATGTCTCTTCATTATGTAAAGAAGCAGCACTTAAGGCACTTAAAAGATTAATGCCAAAAATTAATAAAGAAACAAGCGGAGAATTATCTAAAGAGATAATGGATGCTTTAGTAATAACAAAGCAGGATTTTTTGGACGCTCTTAATGTTGTGGAACCATCTGCTATTAGAGAAATCATGGTGCAAATACCTAACACCAAGTGGGATGCTGTTGGCGGTTTAGAAGCAGTTAAACAAGAACTAAAAGAAATGATTGAGTGGCCAATGAAACATAAAGACTTGTTTGAAAAAATTGGAATCACGGCACCTCGCGGAGTTTTGTTATATGGACCTCCAGGAACTGGTAAAACCCTTCTTGCAAAAGCCATTGCTACAGAAACTAATGCAAACTTTATTTCAATTAAAGGGCCAGAAATATTTAATAAATGGGTTGGAGAATCAGAAAGAAAGATTAGAGACATTTTTAAGAAAGCTAGACAACTTGCACCAAGCATAGTTTTTATTGATGAGATTGATTCAATTACTTCTGGAAGAACAGGACTTGAAACGAACGATTCCAAGAACAATGTTATTGCTCAATTATTAACAGAAATTGACGGAATTTCTAATCTTAAAGACATAATTATTATTGGGGCAACTAATCGCCCAGATCTTATTGATCCAGCATTCCTGAGACCTGGCAGATTTGAAAAACTTCTTTTAGTTCCTTTACCAGACGAATTAACAAGAGAAAAAATATTTGACGTGTATCTAGGAAAAATGACTGCAGATAAAAAGGCAAGCTCAAAAGAATTTGCAAAACTTACAGACGGGTTTTCTGGAGCAGAGATTGAAGCGGTATGTAGAGAAGCAGGACTAACAAAGATTAGATTAATTATTGAAGATATAGAAAAAGACAAAAAGCTTGATAACCCAAAGCCAATTGTAACAAAAGACGCATTTATTAAAGCCATAGAAAAGTTTAAGGCAAAGAAAGAAAATCCAGAAAAAGAAGAAAAAGAAAAAGATTATGCAATTAGATAAATTGCATCATTTATTTTTACTTTTTGTACTATTTTTTACAAAAGTTTCCCATCTCTTTCCTAGAATTATTGGTTTAAATACTTTGTACACATACAACTCTTGAATAATTAAAGAGATTGACCAGCCCATGAAAAAGACAGTAACTGTGTATTTGATTATTGGGATTGTGTGAATTGTTGTGTCGTAAATTATAAACAATATTAAAAACAGAAAAAAGAAAGTCAATTGCTCAAAGAACGGCCTTATTCTTTTTATTTTTTCGTCAGTGGTTTCTGATGCAATTATTTTATCCATGATTTATCCCCTTTTTTAAAATTATAAACTCATTATACTTTTTCTTTCTTCAGAATTAAACTCTTTTGCTTTGTGATTTAATTTCTCTGGTAAGAAGCATGTGTTTCCAATCCTGTGACTTTCGCGTATCAAGTCTTTAATTTCTGAAAGTGTAGTGTTTTCTGTAAAATAAATCTTTGTATTTACTACGCCATCTGTGTTTCTTTCAAAGATTGATTGCAATCTTAAGAAATGCTTTGGTGAAATCTCTTTTGCTAATTTAAATTTGACTTTTAAATTATCAGGCAAGGCCTCTTCAATTTCTTGTTCTGTCCAGTTAGAATTAAGGTCTGGTGCTTGTAATAATAAATCTTTATTTAGCTTTTCTGATTTATAGCCGCTTATCCAATATATTGGCTTATAGCTTAATAACGGCTCTATGCCATTAGTACATTCATTTGCTACAGAATAAAAATCAGCAAAAGAAATTGTAAAGGCCGTTGAGTTCCTTAACCCGTATTTCTTAATATTGTTTCTTAAATCTGTCCAATCAATCATTGGCATATTCTTATTTAGTTTTTTAGATTGCGTAAGATCTGTGGAAAATAAAGTTCTTTGAATTCCGGTTTTCTCAAAATTGAAATTTGGTAGTTCGTATTTGCTTTTTATAAATTTTAGAAATGGCCCGCGATCTTTAGCAAGCTCTGTGGATCTTAATTTTGTATAGTAGGAAATATAATCAGACAAGGAATCAGCAAAATAAATCGCATCATCACTATCATAAGAAATATTTAGTTTAAAAAGAAGAGTTGCAAATCCAGTTATCGAAAGATAAACTTGCCTTGTCTCTTTTAGATTTTTTGAATATTCTTCATTAACCTGTGCAGAAAGATCAATAGAGTTATCTAAAAACTCTAAAGAATCCCAAATTATGGTTTTTAGTCTTGCCCAATCAAATACTTTTGTGTTTCCTACAACATTAACAAGCTTTGAAACATCAATTACACCATTAACAAAAGTGCTGTCTTCAAAGCATGGTTGAAAGCCAATCGAAGATAATAGATATTTTTTATAATTATTAGTAAACGGATTTTTCTTGTTTATGGAATCAGAAAAAATCAAATTTATGTTCTCGCCAGTAACGATTCTAGACGAAATTAAATCAAACAAGGTGCTTGGCTGTATCTTTCTTGTCACCTTATCTTCAATTTCTAAATTATAATCTTGATTTTTTTCTAAAGCCATCATAAATCTATCAGGCACAAGTATAGCAAAATTGTCTTGAGGGTTACTTGTTGAATATTTTAGAAACGAAACGATGTCTGGATGTTCTATAGAAATATAAAATAAATTATTTGCGTTATTTAGACTATAGCCAACAAGAGACTTAGCAGAAACAAAAAGATTAATTATTCGTACTGGCCCACAGGCATTTCGGTTTATGGATTTTACTTTTTCTTTTTCTGATCTGACTTTACTTAAATCTAAGGAAATAGATGCACCGTATTTTTGAACTTTGCTTGCTAGCGCCAAGGTATCAAATATGCTTTCTAGATTATCTTCTAATTCAAAGCAATAGCTTGACGAGATATGCTGGTTTAAAGCAATTTCTCTTAAAAGAGTAGAACTTGGATAGAACGTTCCTTCTCTTATATGCTCAAATATCTTCTTATTTAGTTTTTCAAAGGAATTGTTCTGTAACTTGTTTATTTGAGAATTAATAAATATTAATTTTGCAGAAACATTCTCTGAGTCTTCAAGATTTAATATCCCTTTTAGAATTTTGTCTTTTAATTCGCTATCTGCTTGCGTTGCTGTGGGTTTGTTCTTTCTTAGAATAAAGGCCTGAAGCAAGTCTGTTTGATTTTCTTGTAATAAAATATCTTTTATTATTTCTTCTAGTTTCTCTGCAGGTATTTCTTTTGAGAATTTTGCATTAACTTTATCAAAAATCAGAAAGGCTAATTTCTCTGCTAAAGTAAGATTTGGTTCGCCGATATTACACATTATCTCAAATAGCAATATTGCTGTTTTTTCTTTTGAGAACTCTTCTGGTTCTCCGTTCTTTTGTGTGATCGTTGTAACAAAAACCATATTTTCTACCGTTTTTAATCTCTTAAAATATAACGCAAATCTTTCTGTTGTAGTTTGTCATATATTGTTTTATAACTTTTATATGCTTTAATAGTGTTTTTATTCATGAAATCCTGGACAAACACCTGTTGACCTTTTGTCTCTTCTATTATTTTATTAAAAGATTTAATATCAAGGTCTGGATGCGTGGTTATTCTAAACTCGTGAGGAATTTTTGTGCTTTTTACTAATTCAAAAGATTTTTTTATTTTTTCTACTGGAACATTTGTGTAGTTCGAATAATTTTCAAACTCATCTTTTAGATCCATTGCTATATAGTCTACTAGATTTTTGGAGATTATTTTTTCTAGAACTTCAGGACAAGAACCATTGGTGTCTAGTTTTACTAAATATCCTTTTTCTCTTATCTTTTTTATAAAATCAATTAACTCTTCGTCGTAAATTGTAGGTTCTCCGCCGCTTAAAACAACTGCTTCTAAGAGCCCTTTTCGCCTGTCCAAGAAATACCGTATTTCGCTTTCTAATACGTCGTCTTTCTTATCAAAGAATTCTGGCATAACTAATTGTTTATTATAGCAAAAACCACAACAAAAATTACAGCCTTTAAAAAATATTACACACGAAACTTTGTTTGGATAATCAATTGTGCTGAGTTTTTCAAAAGCACCAATCCTTAGTTCCATAATTTGTCTTTTGTGAATTTATTTATTCTCTGGTACAGAAAATAATTTCCTGTCTTTAAATTCTTCTTGTTTACCGTAATTCCAAGCATCAACTCTTCTTACAAAGCCAACAACTCTAGAATATACTTCGCATTTCTGCCTTTTACTTTCTGTTTCGTTATTCATATTTTTTAACCCCCTTATTTCTTGTCTATAGATATATATTAGTTTTATTTATTAACATTCTCTTTTTTGCGTATAACCAATTTCTGCATCGCATTTTGGGCAAAATTCATATTCTCCAAATAAATAGCCGTGCTTTGGACAAATTGAAAAGGTCGGAGTAAAAGTAAAGTATGGTAATTTATATTTGCTTGTAATCTTTTTGATTAAAGTTTTAATTGCCTCCTTTGATGGTTTTTTTTCTCCAATAAAGAAATGTATTACTGTTCCGCCAGTATACTTACATTGTAATTCGTCTTGTAATTCTAAAATTTCAAAAATATCGTTTGTGTAATTTACTGGTATCTGTGTAGAATTTGTGTAATATGGTTGAGCTCCAGAATTTTTTACATTTTCTTCATTTGCTACAATAATTGAAGGATATTTCTCTTTATCATTGCTTGCAAACCTGTATGTTGTGCCTTCGCCAGGCGTTGCTTCTAGATTATACAATGCACCAGTTTCTTCTTGGTATTTTTGAATTTTATCTCTCATAAAATCCATAACTTTATTTGCAAAAGCGTTGCCTTTTTCTGTAAATATTGGCTCTCCTAAAAAATTAAGACTAGATTCATTCATGCCTAGTAGCCCTATAGTTGAAAAGTGATTTCTCCAATAACTTCCAAATCTGTCTTTTATAGATTTTAAATTAAATTTAGAATAAGGATATAATCCATCATCAGTATATTTCTCAACAATCTTTCTTTTTATATCAAGTGATTTTCTAGAAAGATCCATTAAATGCCCAAGCCTTTCAAAATATTCTTCTTCGGTTTTTGCAAAATAACCGATCTGTGCAAGATTAATAGTTACAACGCCAATTGAACCAGTTAAAGGATTAGAACCAAATAATCCTCCGCCTCTTTTCTGCAGTTCTCTGTTATCAAGTCTTAATCTACAGCACATGCTTCTTGCATCTTCTGGTTTCATATCAGAATTAACAAAATTTGCAAAGTACGGTGTTCCATATTTGATTGTTAATTCAAGAATCTTATCAGACAATGGAGAATCCCAATCAAAATCCTTTGTAACATTTATTGTTGGAATGGGGAAAGAAAAAATGTTACCTGCTGCATCTCCTTGATAAAAAACATCAAGTAACGCTGCATTAAAGATATCCATTTCTTTTTGGAATTCTCCGTATGTTTTATCTTGTGGCTTACCCGCAATTATTACTGCTTGATCTTTAAGTGTAGAAGGAACTGTTAAATCAATTGTGATATTTGAAAATGGAGTATTACCAGTAATAAAAACCTTGCCGTTTCTTTTTGCAATAACTGTTTCGTTGTCAGTGTTTGGACACCAAATTACCCCTTTATAGTCTATTTCTTTAATACTTGTTATTGTTGTATCTTTGTGCTGTATTATTCTTAAAACAAAAATTGGTTTTTTGCCTATGGTTGGTTTTCTTCCAAGGGTTGTAAATCCGTAGCCAGCAAGCACGCACATAAATTGTAAACCATATAAAATATCTACAGAGGTTGTAGAAATTTTAAACTCTGCTGTGCCATCCCCCTTATTGTAGGTTTCTAAGAATAATCTTGCTTGTTTTTTATTTGCTTTAAATAATTCTACTGGTATAAATTTTATATTGCTTTCACCAGAAAACCAAGAATGCAATAATCTAGAGCCTTCTGCATTAATTTTAATATGATTTACTGGTAAACCAAGGCCAGTGTGTTTTGTTTCGGAATACTTTAATTTAAAATGCTCTAATAGCTCTTTAATTTCTTTATATTCTTTATTGTTTTTTATTTCTGATTGATATATCTTTATGTTTCTAGAATTTTTATTTTTGTGATAGGGTTGCTCAGAACTGCCTTCTGCTATTAGCCAAGCAACAAGTTTTATTTTTTCATCGCTCCAGTCTATCCCTTTATAGCTGTTTTCTGCAGCGATTGGAAGAATTACTGGCGATTTCATCTGCTTAACTATTTCAACTTCTTCTAACACAAATTTCTCCCCAACATTAAATAGTTTTCTTACCATGCGATGTTTTGGAGAAATCAATTGGTCTTGTATTCTGTTTTTTATATTATACATTTTTCCAGAATATTCTTTTATAAATAATTTTTTTATTGGTTTATCTTCTAGTTTTCCTGTAATAATATTAAATGTCTTAATTATGTCTCCAACTTTTAAATCGTCGTGTGTTTTCCAGCCATCTTCTGTTAATATTTCTGTGTCTTGTGACATACATTGATAACCGGTTCTTGTTGGAACATTCATATTATAAATAAATTTTTCAATTGATGCTTTTGTCTGTTGATAATCTAATTTGTCGTAATAAATAAATGGGGCAAGAAGTGTATCAAAATTACTAAATGCTTGAGCACCAGCAGCTTCGCCTTGAAGAGTATATATAAAATTTACAATTTGGCCAAGTGCAGTATCTAAGTGCTTTGGAGGAGCTGCAACTATTTTTCCTGGGCCCCCTCTAAAACCAGTTTGTAAAACGTTTTGAAGATCCCAACCAACACAATATGGACCAAGAGTATTAAGATCATGAATATGTATTTGCCTTTTTTCATGGGCTTCTCTAATTTCTGGTGGATAGATTTTTTTAATCCAATAATCTGAAATTACTTTTGTGGATAAATAGTTATTTAGGCCTTGCAAAGAATAATCCATATTGCTATTTTCTTTAACTTGCCAATCTGCGATATTAATATAACTTTCAACTGCATTTGTACTATCTATTAATTTAGACATCTGCCTAAAGTCATCGTGTTGCTTTCTATAAATTACGTACGCTTTTACTAATTTGGTTAGCCCTTCTTTAATTAAAACATCTTCAACAATGTCTTGAATATTATCAATATTTGGAAATCTTTCTTTTTCAAAATATTCTTGATTTATTGCCTTGTCTACTTTCTTTGTTAAATAATCTGCAAAATCAATATCTGGATTATCAATTGCATCAAGTGCTTTAAGAATGGCTAATTTAATTTTAAATATATTATAAGGTATTTTTTCTTCTTTTCTATTGATAATTTGTTTGGCAGCCATTCATATGTCCCGTTTTAATTCTCTTAAAAAAAGTATAATTATTGTTGTTCGTTGGGTTTATAAAGGCTATCGGTTTGTCTGTAATCGCGCATATAAACTGCAATAGCAGGCAAAACCAAAATTTGCGTTTTATTAAACAAACTATTGTTTTTGAAACTCTTTGTTAAATAAACAATGCTTTCGGCATAATGTGGTTTATAAGCATTTCCATTCTAATAAATACGAAGTAAAATGCTTGAAAAAAACGCAGAAATTTTAAAAAAATTCGAAAATGAATTAAATATAGTTGGCTATAGTCAGAAAACTATTGAAACTTATTTGATATATCTAAATAAATTCTCTGAATTTATAAATAAAGATCTAAAGGAAGTTAACTCTGATGATATTATTACTTATTTATCTCATCTTAAAACTACTAGAAACTCTGGTTCAGCAACTTTAAATTTAGTGCTTTCTGCAATTAAACATTTCTATAATGAATTTTTAAAACAAAATATTTTAATAGATATAAAATTACCAAAGAAAGCAAAGAAAATACCGATTGTTCTTACAGATAAAGAAATTAAAGAATTGGTTGAAAACACTAGTAATTATCGTAATAAATTGATAATCGAATTTATGTTTTCAACTGGTGTGAGAGTTTCAGAGTGTGTAAATATGAAAATTAATAATCTTAATTTTGATGAATTTACTGGAAATGTTATTGGGGGAAAAGGAAATAAAGATAGAATAATTATTCTTTCAAAGAAGTGGGTAGAAAATTATAAAAAATATTTAGAAGAAAGAAATAAAAAAATTAATTCAGAATTTTTGTTTTGTTCTGATTCTGGCAAATCTTTATCTGTAGACACTATTCAAAAATTTTTAAAAGTTTCTGCAACAAAAGCAGGAATAACTAAAAAAATTAGTCCACATAAATTAAGGCACTCTTTTGCTACAAGTCTTTTGGAAAATGATGTTAATATTAGATATATTCAACAACTTTTGGGTCACGCTAATCTCAATACTACCCAAATATACACTAAAGTTAATACAAATAAGCTAAAAGAGATCGAAAATCCCTTAGATCACATGTCAAAATAGCTTTTTTACCCCCTCACTTCCTGTATTAATTCTAAAAATCGCTGAAATAATGGTTTGAAAAACAAACTTTAAAGTTATAATATTTAATTTTTTAGAATAGAAATATATATAAACTCTTTGTATAACCTTTTAGTATACTAATAAAATATATATTTAATATTTGGAGGAAGAAAACATGACAATGAGAATTTCAAAACTATTCGGTATGGATCTTTATGAGACTAATGCTACATACAGAGGAAAAGTTTATGATTTAGTTGTAAACTTAGAATCAGGTATAATAGAAACCATTACTACTCAACCATTAAAAGTTAGCTCTAAAAAAGAAGCTAAGAAAATAATGACAGAGCATAGCATACCTTATAAGAAAGTCATATCAGTTGATGATATCATTCTTATTAACTCTGGTAACGTACCTGTAGCTGAGAGAGAAGTAGCTAGAGAGCCAGTAGCTGAAGAACAAGACAATAGCTATGATTCTAAAATAAGAAAGAAATATATCGGCTATAAAAGTAAATACTCAACAGCTGGAAGAAGATAAATAATTCATTTATCTTTTATTTTCTATTTTTTATTGTTTATTTAAGCTCTTGCTATAAGACTATGTGCCCCCTTTGTTCTTGTATTATATAAAATTTTTCTGCCTTGATACTTATGTATATTAAATTTAATGGTAGATTATTATAAAATTTAATAAATACTAATAAACTAAGACTATACTATATATATATAAATTATACATAACTTATATTATATTATAATAATAAACAATACAGGAACTCTAGGGGGGGTACCAAATGGATAAAATCATATCAAATTATATAAAATACAAATTTTTATTTAAAGATGACATAAAACACTCATCTTATCTTTATCAAAAAGTATTTAGATCCATATATGGCTATACTCAAAATGTTACTAAAAAAGACAAAAAAACTTATTTGTATCACAGAGAAGGAACTTTAGAAAATACACCCTATATAAGACCTGGAAAAAACAGTATAATTGTTCCAATTAATACAGAACACAATATTATTAATTTTTTTAATACAGGAAAAAGTACAACACACAACTTTAAAGAAAAAGGAGAATGGTCAATTGATTACACAATTGATAAGATTGAAATTAATGATACTGATATAATTAAAGCAGTAGAAAATTTTATTGATAATTTAAATATTGTTTCTATAGATGGCAACAAACAAAAACTATCTGAAGAATTAAATAAATTAATAGCTAATTCAGAATATTTATCAAAATATAAAAAAGCAAATAAAGACAATTTATTAAATAAATTAAAAAAAATTCAAGAAATTGATTGGATAAATAAAGTAAAAGAAAAATCAGAAAAAGTAAATTCTTTTTATAATAACATAAATAAAATAAAAGAATTATTTAATAGTCTTAAAATCTCTCAAATACAGGCAATAAAAGACGATCCTAAAGAAAACCTTTCTATATCAACTCAATAATATCATTCTTTTTCTATAATTATTATATTCTTCTTCCAAGTTCTTTTTTTACCTGAATTATTTAATTTTATTAGATTAATATCAGTTAATGTTTTTATGTAAGGATATAGGCTTTTTTCATTTTGGTATTCCACGTTGTATTGTAATTTAATTCTATTTTTTAGATCTTCCATATCTATCCATTCATCATCAGGAAGGCAATTAATTATATGTTCTGCTTGTGTGTTTTCCCTTGCTTTTATTACATCCCAAATTGTGTTGATTTGTTTTGCGCTTATTTTTGCAACATCGTATATTTTTTGAGTTTCTGTTTTAATATGTGTGTTTTTCATTTCCATTTGTGTAATTGTAGCACTCTTTGTATTTTCTGCATTTGAAGATGTGAGTGCATTATCGTAATTACTATAATTACTTTTAGTATTTTGGTAAGTTTCTTGGTAATTATTATCTTTACCATTATCTTTGTGTTTTTTTAACAAACCTAATTTTGTTAATAATTTATGAAAAATGTTAGTCATATTATATTATAGTAATTACCGTAATTATTTTAAAGGGATTGGTAATTACAGTAATTATATACACCCCTTTTTGGTTATTACAGTAATTACGCCAAATTTAAAATTATTTAGAAAATCGCCTAGTTATTTTATGTATAATTGATTTCAAAAACACCCAAAAAATCACCCTCTAATACAGTAATTACTGAAATAAGGCTCGTAATTACCAAAGAAATTAGCAACAGTATAGCGCTATTTTGCAAATAGAGATAAAAAGAAACAAATTATTGGTTTTTAGTTTATTTTAAGGCAAAAATAGCAAAATAAAGCACAATTTGGAGTTTTAGTGTGTTTTTTTATGCCTGTCAGAAAAGTCGCAGCCTGTCCAAGAATTGGTGTTTTTTTGCCAGAATTTTTGTTAATGCTTTATAATAATTTTAATCAAAAAGAATAGCGGAGGATGGATTTGAACCATCGACCTTCGGGTTATGAGCCCGACGGGCACTCCAGACTGCCCCACCCCGCTTTTAAAATAGAAATAAAAGAATATACTTCTCTTGAAGGCTATAATATATATAGTATACAAAAGAAATATAAATAAATTCTATTTTCTAATATTTTTTTAAATATAAAAGAAATCGCCTAATCGCAAATATAACCAGTTGTTTTATCATCTATCTTATCAATAATATTATGTAATTTTTCAATATTTTTCGCGATTGCTGTTTTTTTCTTTTTTAATACACCAGTCAAAATCTTAGAATCTTGCATTTCAAGCGGTTTATCGCAATTAGGGCATTTAAAGTTATAAGCTGCAGCAACTTCAAATGGCGCCTCCATACACTTTTTTGGGCAATAAAAATAGTCTCTCCCTTCTTGCTGATTTAAGGTTTCTTCAATCTTTTTAAGATTGTCAATCTCGCTTTCCATAACTAGTTCTATAATTTTCTTGAATTTTATTTCCCAATAAAAATCAAATAAGTTCTGCGCATTTCTTACTTTCTTGTAGCAAGCAATACCTCTATAATGAAGACTGTTTAATGTGGATCTAATTGTTGTTATTTTTTTCTTTAATTTTTCTGAAATTTCTTCTGGTGAAAAGTTTTTATCAGTGTTATACATTTTTATTATTTCTGGAGCTAATGGTCCAGCAATCTGCTCTAAAAACTGGCTAGTAGTTTTATCCAATAAAATTTCTTTTTTGAGCCTATTGACTGTCATTT
Source organism: uncultured archaeon (assembly GCA_964526365.1). Classification (GTDB taxonomy): domain Archaea; phylum Iainarchaeota; class Iainarchaeia; order Iainarchaeales; family CSSED10-239; genus JAKQTP01. The sequence continues at coordinate 26,221 of CAZGLB010000001.1, read as the reverse complement.
TTCCACCTAACAAACAGAGTAATTAGAATAAAGTAAATATATTAGCACCAAACTAATTATAAAGCGATATTACTTTCTTATGATTTTTTTGTATTGATTATCAGGAATTATTTTTAATTTGCTATTTTCAAAATTTTTATTTAAACAATCAGCATCCAGTAAATATAGCATTAAACCAAGCGCAGAAACTTCGCTATGTGGTTGATTACCTATTGCAATATTATAATCTGCCAGTTGATAATATTCTGCAGGTACTTTAGAACCGCCAACAATTAAAAGCAAATTTCTATTTTTTCTTTCTGCCTTTATTTTTTCAATATTATCTTTAACAGAAAGCCCATACATTGTCAAATGCACTATTAATCCGCCTTCCTTTTTAAAATCTTTAACAAACAAAAGCGGATCAGAAACAAACTTAATTTGGTAATTACCCCCCCAATTCTCTGAAGTTTTGGTAATTACAGTAATTATCCCTAAATCATCCACCCCAGAAAAGTAAAAATCATCTGCCCCAAAAGCCCTAGATACTAGTGCACAATGTGTTGTTATCCTTTTATCTCTATAAGGTCTGTGATCAAGTCTAAGTATAGTAAGTTTATAAATATTTTGAGTCATAAATATTATATACACTAATTTAATTATATATATTTCGACCAGTAAGAATTTTAGTGAATGGATCTGTAGCTCAGCTTGGTAGAGCACGGGACTTTTAATCCCGGTGTCGAGGGTTCAAATCCCTCCAGGTTCAAAATAATATAGTTTGGGCTCGTAGCTCAGCTTGGTAGAGCACAAGACTCTTAATCTTGGTGTCGTGGGTTCAAATCCCATCGGGCTCAAATTTCTCTTATGAGATCGTAGCTCAGCCTGGGAGAGCAATAGGCTGAAGACCTATGTGTCGTGGGTCCAAATCCCATCAGTCCCATATTTACTAATTTTAAGGGCCCAGAAGTTATGAATAGAATCCTAACCCCAATGATGAAACAATATCTGGAGACAAAAAAAGTTTTTCCTGATGGCATATTGCTATTTAGGGCAGGAGATTTCTATGAAATGTTCTATGATGACGCAAAGCTTGCCTCAGTAATACTAAATATTACTTTAACAAAAAGAGGCAAAGGAGAGACCGAAGCACCTCTTGCAGGAATTCCTTATCATGCCCTAGATCCTTATGTTTCTAAATTAATAAAAGCAGGAAAAAAAGTAGTTATTTGTGAGCAGATAGAAGATCCAAAGTTTGCTAAAGGACTTGTAAAAAGAGCAGTTACAAGAATTATTACTCCAAGCACAATTTTTTCAGAAAACTATGATAATAATTTTTTGTGTTCTTTATCTAGATTAAAAGACAATTACGGCTTTTCTGTTATTGATATAACCACAGGAGAATTTAAAGCAGGAGAGTTTGAGACATTTAATGAATTACTTAACGAATTATCTCTAATAAAGCCAAAAGAATTAATAATTACAAAAAACATCTTAGATGATAAAAATCAAATAAATTTATTAAAAAAGACAATTCCTAACGTCATAATTAATTATACAGACAATTTAGATTATATTCTTTCTAGAGAAAAACTATTAACTCATTTTGGAGTTTCATTTTCTTCTTTTGGCATAGATAAAGAAGAAACTTTTATTTCTAGTTATAATGCTCTAAAATATCTAAAAGATACGCAGTTTACAGAATTGAGCTATATCGCTAATATAAAAAAATATTCTCAAAGCAAATATCTTAAGATAGATAGAAAAACTGCTGCAAATTTAGAAGTGGTTAATAATTTAAAAAATGGAACTACCGAAAATAGTTTGTTTTCAATCATAAACAACACAAAAACCGCGCAGGGCTATAGAAGATTATATTTTGATATACTTCATCCCATAGAAGACAAAGCAGAAATTGTTTTACTTAATAAGGCAGTAAAAGAAATAAAAGAAAATCCATTTTTACAAGAAGAATTGAATCAGAAATTAGCATATATAGGCGATTTAGAAAAAATAATTAGTAAAATCGGTTTTGGAAATTGTAATCCTCGAGATCTAATTTCTTTAAAACAAAGTCTTGAGATTTTACCACAAATTAAAACCACGCTTCTTGATACCAATTCAGAAAAATTACAAGACATTAGAAAAGAGCTTTTGACTTTAGATAAAATTGTAGATTTAATATCTTCTGCAATTGTCGACTCTCCGCCACTAAGCATAAGAGAAGGCGGTTTTATTAAATCGAATTATTCTAAAGAACTATACGATATTGTGCACATAAATAAAACCACAAATGTTTGGTTACAAGAATATGAGGCAGATTTAAAACAAAAAACAAATATAAAGTCTTTAAAATTAAAGTTTAATAAAATATTTGGTTATTACATAGAGATTCCAAAAGCGCAAACTAATAATTTGCCTGATTATCTAGAAAGAAAACAAACGCTTGTTAATTGTGAAAGGTACACCACTCTAGAACTAAGCGAAAAAGAATCTTTGGTAATGCATGCAAAAGAAAGAAGAGAAGAATTAGAGTATTCTTTATTTTTAGATGTTTGTAAAGAAATTCTAAAATATCAAGAGCAAATAAGAGAAAACGCAAAAGCGATAGGGCAATTAGACGAGTTATATAGTTTTGCATACACCAGTAATAAAAATAATTACAGTATGCCAGAATTAGATGATAATGATACCATTGATATAAAAAATTTAAGACATCCGTTAATAGAGCAACAAACAGATTTTATTCCAAATGATTGTCTTTTGAATTTAGATTCAAAAACCATGATTATTACCGGCCCGAACATGGCAGGAAAAAGCAGCTATATGCGAAGCGTGTGTCTTGCACTAATTCTTGGACACACCGGTTGTTTTGTTCCAGCAGATTATATTAAAATAGGCAAAGTCGATGCAATTTTTACGAGAGTTGGCGCCTCTGACGACATCATTCACGGCCAAAGTACTTTTTTAGTAGAGATGGCAGAAGTTTCATATATTTTAAATAATGCAACAAAATACAGCGTAGTTATTTTAGATGAACTTGGCAGAGGCACAAGCACATTTGATGGTATTAGTATTGCTTGGTCAATAGTAGAGTATCTTAATAATAATATTAAATGTAAAACTCTTATTGCAACCCATTATCACATCTTAAACAAAATGGAAGCACTATATTCAGGAATAAACAATTATCACGTTACTGCAAAAGAAGAGGGAGATAATCTTCATTTCTATCACAAACTACAAAAAGGCGGAATAAATAAAAGTTACGGAATACAAGTTGCGAGGTTAGCCGGAATAAACAAAGAAATTATTGATAAAGCGCTATCCATTCAAAAAGATTTAGAAAATGATTCTTTTCTTAAATAATAAACTGGTAAAAAAATGATAAAAAAATTAAGTCAAGAAACAATAAATTTGATAAGTGCAGGAGAAGTAATAGAATCTCCCAGCGATATTTTAAAGGAACTACTAGAAAACGCAATTGATGCTGACGCAACAGAGATTACGCTAAAAATAAAATCTAGTGGTATAGAATTATTAGAAATAAAAGATAACGGTACAGGAATTTCAAAAGAAGATTTAGAAATTTGTACGCAAAGACACACAACCAGCAAATTGAAAGAAATTGATGATCTTTTTTCTTTAGATACTTTTGGTTTTAGAGGCGAAGCTTTAGCAAGCATAAATGCCATTTCTAAAATGGAAATAAAAACAAACACCGCTACAGAGGGCAAAGGTTTTATTCTAAAAGAAAACATTATTTCTCCAATTACTTCCCAAAAAGGCACAACCATAAGCGTTAATGATATTTTCTATAATGTGCCAGTTAGAAAAAAGTTTCTAAAGTCTCGGGCGCAAGAGTTTTCTAAGTTGTATAATACTTTCTTAGAATTTGTTATACAATATCCTGAAATTAGATTTCAGTTTATTTCTGAAAAGAAAACAGAAGTATTTTCAAGTGCAACTAGAGAAAGCAGATATCTTCAAGTTTTTGGCCAAGAGGTTATTTCAAAAACCAAAACCTTTGATATCAAATCTGATTTTTTTAATATTTCTGGTATAATAACAAGGCCAGATAGTTATTTTTCTTATCCAAACAACTATATTTACATTAACAAGCGGCCAGTCTATAGCACACAGATTACAAAAGCCATATCTAAGTGTTATAAAGATTATTTAATGGTACAACAAAGGCCGTTTTTTGTATTATTTATAGATTTAGATCCTAAAACCATAGATGTAAATATACATCCCAAAAAAAGGCAAATAAAAATACAAAACGAAATGTTGTTTTTTAATCAATTAAAACAAGTAATTGAAGAAATTTTATTTCCAAAAAGCAACAAGACAGTATCGCAAACAAAAAGTATTTATGAAACTCTTGGAGTGATTGAAAATTCTGTCTCAAACATTAAAGAACCAAAAAAAGTCGTAGATTACGTTCCAGATAAAGGTGTCCAGACCCCATTAGCAGAAAAAAAATTAACAAACATCTATTTAGATAAGTTTGAGATTAGAGAAATTGTAGGGCAATTATTTGATACTTTTATAGTATGTAAAACGCAAGAAGGGCTATTACTGATAGACCAACACGCAGCAGAAGAGAGAGTAAATCTAGAAAAAAACAGACATCTTTATGAAAGCGAATTTAAGATTCAAACACTTGTTTTTCCAAAGAAACTAGATTTTATAAACGATTCTCAAAAAGAGTTTATTTCAAAAAATAAAACGTTATTGGAAAATTTAGGTTTTAAAATAAAAATTTCCAATAGAGAAATATTTTTAGAGACTATCCCTGAGTTTTTAGAATATTATTTTGATTATTCATTCTTTTTAGATATGTTAGACGAGATTGAAGAAACAGAAGAATTTAATATAGCAAGAATAAAAGATAAAATTTTAAAATTAAAATCCTGTAAAGAATCAATAAAAGCAAACGAGGCTTTAAGCATTTCTCAAATCAATTCATTAATAGCTGAGCTAAATAAATGCAAAGATAATAAAATTTGTGCACATGGCAGGCCAACATATATTTTACTAAACAAACAAGAACTAGAAAAAATGTTTAAAAGGATTGTTTAAAATCTAACAATCCAGATATATACAATAATTGTAATAAATAAAAATACGCCAATTATTTCTTTTACGTGATCGGTTTTAAGACTTGCAGTTATTGTTGTTGATTCTGCGCTAACTCCGTTTTCTATTCCGCCAATATTGTAATACACCTTGGCATTAAAGACGTGCGCTCCTATAGAATCGATTGTTGTTTGAAACGGTATTTCTAAAACTTCATATTTTTTTAATGTGTTTATTTGTCTATTAGATAATACCACTTTATTGTCAAAACTAGTTTCTATAGTTAGGTTCTTTAAATCATCTTCTGATACATTTCTAATAATTATTTTTCCTTCTTGCTGTTCATCAACATTAACATTTCTTTCTATATCAACATACACTTCTAACTTTTCTAAATTTTCTTTCATATTTATTACTTGTTGAGCAGAAGTTAAAGTTTTTGTTTCTCCAAAATTAGTAACATATGTCAGAGTTGCTAAAGGCGAGCCAAAGCTGATGTTTTTATTAGTTTTTAAATAATATTTTAATATCTTTATTTCCCCTGGTTCAATTACTCCAGTATAGCTGGTTTCTCCAGAAACGGTTTCAAGATTTGAGATTTTCAAAAAGGTTTCATTAGCATAATTTATAGAAACATTTACAGCCTTTGGGCTATTGTTTTCTGCATAAATATCTATAGGCAATAAAGTGTTACTGTAAGTGTTTTCTGTTAAAACTCTAATATAGAAATCTTCTGGTCTTATCTCTCCTAAAAGATAACTACCAATAGTGCTTGCATTTGAAACAATGATATTTGGTAAATTTTTATTATTTATGCAAACCTTTAATTGATTTTTCTCTTTTAATACTCCGGAAAGTTCAATTCTATTTTCTTTTTTTATGTCTGCCCCATAGATATTATTATTCAATTTGTCATTTAAAAAAACATTAATTGTTACATTTTCTTTAATAGGAATATAGTTTTCTATAATTAAATTAAGATAAGTTCTACTATCTGCGGTTTGCTCTAGATATCCAAAATCAAGCACCTTACAAGATTCTGTGCCTTCCAAAACCGAAAAATTACTATAACCCAGATTTTCAAAAGTAGATTCTGCAATCGTTTCTGCGCTTACAAAACTAGCTGTTAAAATAACCATTAAAATTAAGAGTATTCGTTTATACATATTTATCACATTTATATATAATATATAGCATTTTATTTAAATATCTTACTTTTAAGAAAAAGCTAAAAAACATTTAAAAAAAGTCAATAATGTCTTAAAATCTTCTGTTTTTTCTCTTCTTTACTTAATTTTTTTGGTGCCTTTGTTTTAAATACAACCGCTAAGACGCCCACAATCAAGAAAAATCCAGACATTACTATAACTTGATAGTTTATTTTTATGTTTTTAGTAGTATTGCTTAATAGCTTTCTAGAATCCCTAATAACTATAAGATATTTTTTATTTTCATAATCTTTTTTTATTGCCGCAACCCTGACTTTATTTTCGGAATTCTTTGAAATCTTGGAATTTAAAAGTTTTGCGATATCTGTGTTTGCGTCATTTCTAAAATTTAAAAGCCCCTTCTCAACTAACGTAATTTCTGTATTTAGATCTTTTAATCTTTCAAGGGCTGTAATGTCTATTTTTTTTAAAGCAGAATAGTAATCTAAAGAATTATAAGCTGTTAAAAATCCAGTACTTGCTTCTTTAAATCCAATAGTGTCTATATAACTTAATTTTTTCTTTAGCCTTATTCCGTCATCTAAAGAAATTGAAGGGTAGTATTTTACTGCATATAATTCTTTAAGTTCTATATCAGAATAAACCCAAGTTAGCTCATCTAAAAGCCTATAAACTTCTCGCACATCTGTTTCTTTAAAATATATCACAAAATCATAGGCCTCTTTTGTTTTTTGTTTAATTTTTTCTGTAATTTCGTTTTCAATAAGCTCTAGGTTAATATCTGTGTTTTCATTTAAGCTAATTTCTGAAAATTTATGTTGTAAGCGATCATCATAAAGGCCTGCCATTTTTGCCATGTCAGTTAAATTTGCAATTTTTTGTTTAATGTTTTCAGGCACAGAAAATTCCTGTTTATTTTGCAATCTGTTGTTTAGCTCGGTTGCTAATTTTAGTGCTTCAAGGGGGTTTGTTAAATTTATTTTCTCGATATTCTTTAGTTCTTCGGGGTCTATATTTCCCAAATTAGAATCTATAATTTTTGAAAGCAACAAATTTGTATTGTCAAATGCGTTTTGATATTTTTTTTGTTCTTTTTCCAACTCTTCAATTTTATCTTCTAGAGATAACGCTAATAAGATGTCTTCATATTCAAAAAAGTCTTTTACAATAAGCTTGCTATAAATCTCAGAAAATGCAGTTTTGCTGTTTTGAGAAATTTTTTCAAAATCAGAGTTATTTAGTTTATTGATTCTTACAAGCAGATCGTCAATTATCGAATTTATAGTTTCTAGATCTTGCAAATAATTAATTTCTATAACTTTTTCTTCTTCGTCTTCAAAACAAAGATTTGTGCTAATAAAATCAAAGTTACTATAAAAATCAATGGTTGTAGTAACCCCGTTAATAAAAAGCTTAGCTGCACAATCTTCACAAGCCTCTAAGGCTAAAACGCCGCAGGCTTTTTGAGAATACGTGTTTTTTAATTTAAATTTTTTAGTTGTCGTTATAACTCCTTCAAAAATCTCTGCGCGATTTTCAATATTTGTTTTTTCCAAGATTTTTAAATAATAAAGGATTTTGTTTTCTTTTTGAGTAATATAAGATATTTCCCCTGTTGGCAGTAATACATAGTTTTGGGATACTGCAAGTTCGGCGTGTCCAAGATTTAGTGAATCTTTTATTCCAATAACTTCATTTTTGATTACCGTTTCTAATAACGAGCGGTCTGTGCTTAAGGTTATGATTTTAGTTGTTATTTTTCTATTGTTCTTATATTCTACACTAAAGCGATTTTTCCCTGGCCCCAGCCCCTCCACACAAAGCTCTGCAAAAGCAATTTTTAGATTTCCTGTGTTGCTTGTCAAGGTTGCCAAATTAATGTCTCTTGGCCTAAAGCAAATATATTCTTCTGGGTTTCCTGGATTAAAAACCTCTAAAAAATAAAATCCGTTATCATAAACAATCAAAGAATTTTTAGAAAGAAGTGCAATCAGTTTCGTGTTCCAAAGCGCATTTAATTCTGCATTTATTTTTTGTAACTCTGCAAGATATTTATTTATTTCTAAAATTATTTCGTAGTTTTTTTTGTTTTTGTATTTTTCTATCATTTCCTCAAATTCTAGAATCTGTATTTGCAATTCAAGGTCGATGTCGATATTTTTTAAATTTTTTAATGTATTTCCTGCCCCTTCTAATATTTCAAAATACAACAAGATTTTTTCCGAATTTTTAAGATTGTAATTTAATTGATTTAATAAGTCTATACACTCTTCTTGCGCGCTAATATTTGTGTTTTCTATAACCCCAGCAGTAATTAGTTTTTCTAAATCTAAAAAACAATTCTCGTTATTTATTGCGGTTTTTAATTTTTGGCAGATATTTAATTTCGCGTTTATATTTTCTTCGAATTTAAATTCAGATACTAAGTCACTAAAAAATCTATTATTATAGCCGTTTGCCGCAGTTATAATTTCTAAGCATTCTTCTAGTTGTTTGTTTTGATAATTTTCTTTTTCTAAAAACGTAACACCCGTGGTTTCCATTTCTGCTTCGAGGGCTTTAAGTTTAGCTAGATAATATCCAAAACCAATTTCTTTTTTTGTATATTCTAGTTTATATTTCTGATATTCTTGAATCTTTTCGTTGTCAAGAATCTCAAAATTACTTTCTATGTTTTTTTCGCTTTCATTAATTTTTGTAAAAACCAGATTTAGATCGGAATTTATTTTATTATTTAAAGCAACAAACCTAGTAAATAAAGAATCATTAGTGCCAATATGTTTGTCAAACAAAATATACAGATTATAGTTGTCAGTTCTTGAAAGACTCTTATTTATTTTTCTAAAATTCTCAAAAGCGGACAGTTTAGAAAACACATAATCACTAGATTTAGAGATTACTGGTATCTTTAATTCTTGTTCTGGATTTTCAATATAATTAGAATAATATGCATAAACATCAACATAATTAATATTTGACATATAACTTTTCAAAAACCCAAAATCGCTAGCTAATTCTTTTGCGTTTTTTGCTTCTGTTTTTAATAGCGCAATATAGGTTTTACTCTCGACAGTCTCGCTTCTAAGTTCATTAAGGTTTTCATTTATCAAAATAAAGTCGCTATATATCTCTTCTTCTGTTATTTCTTCAATACCGTTATTTTTCAAATATATAGCGTAATCTTTTAATATCTCTATACTTTTTTGCCAAGAAAGATCCTGATAATTAAATATTCTAGAGATATAAAAAGTCAATTTATTTATATTTTCTATAATTTTTAGGTCTTTCTCTCCTGAACAAAAATTATAAATTTTTTGTATTTCTGTTTCTGCTTTGTTAAAATAATAAACGCTACTTGAAACATTATTTTTATAAGTTAGAATCTTATTTTTAGTTTCAAAAGGCACATCCTCAAAAACGACTATCCCGGAATTATTTATTTTCTTAAAACAATTAGAAAAACCATTACAATCATATATGCTAGTTTTTGAAAAATCCGTTGCAGAAAGACAAAGCTGTTTTTGTTTTGTTGTAATTATGTCAAGGCAACCGCTAAAAAGTACAAGCACAAGCACGCAAACAAAGATATGCCACTTCATAAAACATATAGAAATTAGAACCAATATAAATTAGCATGCCTGATTTTTTTGTAAATATCATAAAAAGATATAAGAAAAAAGAAAAAATACAAAAGGAATTTAGTATTTTATTATTCCTTGTGCATTTATTGTTATAATTTGAAATTTAATTTTTTTCTGCAAAAGTAGAGCTAAAACAACACTGTGTTCTTTACCGCTACCAGAATGTATATTTAAATCAATTTCTTTAGCGTCTGTTGGTATCTGTTTTTCAAGATCTGCCATAATCTCACTAAACCCTTTTCTTGGATCAATTATTATCCAGTTGATAGGTTTTGTACAATTGAATTTGTCTTGTGCCCATTCATTAGAGATTAAATAAACCTTGTCATAATCCACATTATCTATGATATGTGCAACCTGTCCCCAGGTGCCTTTTCCTGTACTTAGTATTCCTAAAAAAGCCTTCATTTCATCACCTTTTTATTATATATTAAATTCCTTTTTTGTTTCTCTATATAGTTCAATAAACCTTTTGCCCTTTTCTGTTATGAAATAAACTTGATTTTCGTTAGCCTTTATTTTCTTGATTAATTCCTTTTGAATAAGGGACTCTAATATATTATATAATATAATATCTTTTTTAATATATATGTATTTCATTAAATTGCTTTTTAGATTAAGAAAATCGCAACTATCTTTTTCTAGAAACTCTAAAACCGATAAGTGTTCTTTTGAATTAATAAGGTCCATTAATCTTGGTTCTTCTGCAAGCATTTTAATTAATATGTCTTTATTATCGCTCATAAATATTCGTTATCTTAAAGGTTTTTAATCATATATGGTTCTGATAAGAAATATCCTTGTTTTTTATAGTACTCTCTTACACCAATTCCACTAATTATAACAATTCTATTATATTTCTCTTTTTTGGTTATCTTTTCTGCTTCTTTTAATAGCTTTTTTCCAACACCCATGTGTTGAATATTCTTATCATCAAAGTTTGTGGTTTGGCCATACACATGAAGTTCTCTAATGATTGCAGTTTTCTTAGTAATTTGTTTTATATATGGGTTATTAGGAAATCTAAGTCTAATAAACCCAAGAAGATAAGAGTTCTTTTCTGCATAAATAAATATTTCTTTTCCGCCAGAAGCAAGATATTCCTCAATTTTAATTTTATATCCTGAAATGTCCTTTAAATGATCTTTTGGTTCTTTGCATCTAATACAATTACAGACTTTACCTCTACTATGCAATTCTTTTTCCACCAGCTGTCGCAAATTGCTTTTCTTAACTCCTGCAATAATCTTTGTTGCTGGTATATCTCTTTGTATTCGCATTATTCTAACCCATCTTGGCACGATTTCTTTAATATCTGCAATTAATTCAATGGTTTTTTCTAAAGAATAGGGATTGTATTTTTTTGAATAATACATTTTTTCTAGTTTTGTTCCAGAAATAACAAGACAAGGATAAATCTTAATCATGTCTGGTCTAAAATTCGGGTTTTCAAAAAGCTTTTTAAAAGATTCTAGGTCTTTTTTATAATCGCTTTCCGGAAGCCCAAGCATGATATGATATAGCACCTTAAAGCCAGCATCTTTAAGTTCTTTTGTTGCTTTAATTATCTCTTTAACCCCGTGTCCTCTATTAACTGCATTTAAAACAGCATCATCAGCAATCTGCGCACCCAATTCAACTCTTGTGCCACCATAATCTAGAAGTCTTTTGATTGTTTGTTTATTACAGTAGTCTGGGCGTGTTTCAAAAGTAATTCCAACAATTCTATTTTTAGAACGCATTGCTTTTTTCTTTAAATCGTTTAGATTATTGTCTGTAATTTTAGAATTTGTAATTTCTTGTAAAATGGATTTAACAAAATATTCTTGATAGTCTTTTGGCGTTGCTGGAAAGGTTCCGCCCATAACAATTAATTCGATTTTATTTATTGGGTGTCCAGTAGATTTTAGCTGCTTTAATCTATCTTTTATTTGCGACCTTGGATCAAAATCATTTCTTTTTGCGCGCATACTTGCTGGTTCAAAGCCAGTGTAACTTTTTGGCGCGTTCTTCCAAGTAGGACAATAAATACAATTCCCTGGGCAGTCCCCCGGCCTTGTCATTATCGCAACAATTGTTACACCAGATTGTGTTCTTCCTGGTTTTGTTATAAGAAATTCAGGTGGCTTAGTATTTTTAAGTGCTAAAAAAATATCAGAAGTTAATGGAATTTTTTTAAGTCCATATTTTTTTGCAAATTTAACTTTCTTTGCTTCAAACTGTTGTTTAGTTAATTTAGAAGATTCGCAATTTTTAAAAAAATTAGAAATTCTTTTTTTATATATCTCATCCATATTTAAAAATACCATAAAAAGAATTATTCTGCAACAATTCTTATAATGTTATTAAAGAAATATGCAGGAATAGAATTAAGCGCAAAGGTAGGGAAATTATAAAGATTTGCCGCGTATAGTGCCGCAAGGTCTTTCTTTACAAAGATATGCATTTTTTCTGTATTTCTTTCAAACAGTACTTTGTTAAAAAACGCGCTTGTGTGAAATATTCCGGCTTGTGGTATTGCTTCAGTATACACATATAATTCAAAATCTCTGTCTCCAATGACTTTTGGTATATATGAATAATTAACATCTACAGAGGCGCTAGGCTGTAATACAACAACAACTTCTTTCTTTATTTTTCCTGTGTCTTTTGAATCAAACCAGGTATTTGGCAAGTTAGAAGATACTGTAATTTTTTTAGTAGTTATAGATTTATTAATAACTTTAACAGTCACTTCTTTTTTTACGCCAAATTTACTTTCACTAGCATATGGCATTACAAAAGCAGAAATCGCGTTACTAGAGATTGTCATCTTAAGATATGCGCTTTCGGTTTTTCCTGTTTCTGTATTTTTTAAAATTATTTTTACTTGTTGTTCTCCGCTTGTATTCTCTTTAATTTTTACGACTGTATAAATGCTTTCTTTTGTCTTTTGTGTATTTTCAAAAAATAAATAATTTGCACCGTAATTATCTGTAGTAATTACATCATATTTTTTTATGTCTTCTAAAAAGAAACTTATCAAAAAATATTCTTCAGGAGCGACAGTTCCAATCTCTATTGCTTTATTTTCTGTGGTTTCAATCATAATTGGCTCAAGCATTTGTAGTGCCTGTGCGCCAGGTAATAGTAGTAATATTCCACAGATTACAAAAAATATTTTTTTATCAAACATATAATTTTCACAATTTAAGTTACATATATATTATTATTGCTATATATAATATATACTAAATTATTTATAAACCTAATCAAATCTAATTTTGTGTCAAATTTCAAGAGGCAAAACCATGAACAAAAGTTTAGTTGATTCTAAATTTGCAATGTTAAAAAAACACCACACGCAAACACTAAAAGACGCAATTTCAAAAGACTTGGCTGATTCGCTAGTCATCCCCTTTCTTTTAGAAGTAACAGAGATTCCGGACATTTATACTTCTAGCAGCTGTTCAGGCAGATTGCTATTGCTTGGAGGAGACGAAGATGAAAACAAAAAAGTGTCTGGTTTTGTTTCCAGATATCACCGAATAGTAACTTATGAAGAACTAAAAAAAGATATTTCTAATTTTAATATAGGCTATCTGTGGTTAAAAGTAGAGCCTTTTATTTTCCATTTTGCTACAAAAGATTATGATAAAGCAAAAGAGATATTAGATTTCTGCAGAGAGCAAGGACTAAAAAAAGCAGGAATAATTAGTGCAAAGGAAGGGCGGTTTACTTGTGAAGTAACACACACCGTATTTATGTCAACACTAATAAAGATTGATAAAAACCAACTTATTTCAGATGATTACCTTAAAGTAATTGTAGATATCGCAAACAAGAAATTAGAACACAATTTTAAAAAACTAAAAGAATTTGAAGGCGCATTTCTAAAAAAATTTAATAATAAGGAAAAGAAATAATTTATTTGTTTTTTTTCTTTCTAGTTCCTTTATTATCAAGATAGCCTTGTATTACTGGCAAATATTCTGCTAATTGCTTTTTCTCTGTGTGATTAATATTTGTATTTCCGGAGTTTATTTTTGTAGAAATACTGTTTAATAAACTTGTTAATTCCATAGGGAAAATGATCTTTGATGATTGTCCTTCTCCTACTTTCTCTAATGCTTTAATATAGTAATACAAAATAGTTTTATCAGACAATTGTTCTGTTGCTTCTCTAATTGCATTAATTTTTGCTTTCTCTGATTCTGCTTCTTCAAAGATTGCAAGTTTTCTTTGAACTGCTGCCTTTTGTTTATGCATTGCTTCTACAATCTCTTCAGGAATCTGTAAGTCTCTAATCTCTACAGCATTAACCTTTATTCCCCACTCTTTAGCAACGCCTTTCATTTCGTCTGTTATTTTCTTATTTATACTTTCTGTATTAGAAATAACATCAGTAAGCATAAATTCTCCAAGTATGTCTCTTAACATTGCAACCACATAGAAGGATGCTGCTTTTTTATAGTCTTCAACTTTTATTACAGAATTAATAATGCTTTCTTTATTGTTTTCAATTGACAAGAAAAGTATAGCATCAATTGTAACTTTAATATTGTCTTTTGTAATGATTTGTTGAACAGGCACATCTACAACTTGCGTTCTTAATGTAACATAAGTATATTTTTCAATAAATGGGAAAATAAAAGTCCAGCCAGGTCCACCAACTCTATTTACTTTACCAAATCTAAAAACAACTGCTCTTTCATAATCTTTTAATTGTAAAATCGTGTTTGATATAAATAATAAATAAGCAGCAGCCGCAATAATTAAAACAATTAAAATTATTTGTTTTATAGTTTCATCTGCTATTAAAAAAAGACCAATAATAAACAATATCCCAAAAACCAATGCTGCAAAAAAAAGATTTTTTAGTTTTTGTTCGCCCATTTCAATTACCATTTATTTTTTATAATTTAGATATTCTTTTAAATGCTTTTATATACTAAATCCTATATATATTATATAAAGAACATTTATTAATCTTTTACCTTTGTAAAATTAACTTCGGGGAACAATTTTGATTAAAGAAAAGCCAAAAAAAGAAGAAGTAGTAGTTACTGAACAAAAAGTTCAGCCAGCACAAGAACACATACTTGTACTTACAGTTGATAGAGATAACGATATTGGAAAAAAACTCGGAATCTCTGGCCCAATTATCGGTTATGACAATAATCTTAAATTAGCAACAGATTTAATTTTAAAAGATCCTGAAGAATCAGATGCAAACGCAATCTTTGCAACATTAAAAAAATACGGGGAATTAAAAAAAGATTATGTTGTTGAAGTTGCAACAATAACAGGGCATTCTAAAGAAAACTTATTTTTTGCAGATAAAAATATTGCTTTACAATTACGTGACGTTCTAGAAGTATTTCCTGCAAGTGCATTTGTTTTAATTACAGACGGCGCAGAAGATGAACAAGTTATTCCAATCATTCAAAACTTTGGGCCAATAATTTCAAAAGATGTAGTTGTTGTAAGACAATCTCAAGCAATAGAGAGCATATATTATACAATAAAAAAAGCAATAAAAGATCCTGCGTTTTCTAGAATAATTTTTGGAATTCCTGCAATAATATTATTATTATTTTTCTTTTTTAAAGAATATGCCTTTCAGATTATGGCTTTGCTATTTGGAACATTTTTCTTAATTAAAGGCTTTCATCTAGAATCAAAAATAAATCATTTTTTTACAAATTTATTTTCAAAGTTTTCAATAACGCGAATAAGTTTTCCTTTTTATGTTGCAAGTGTTTTTTTTCTCATATATGCCGGATTTACAGGAATAAACTTGTTTATAGCAAACGACACATTCATTCTTTGGCAAAGGATCATCTATGTCCTTAGAGCAATATTATTATACATTGTATTTTGTATCATGGCTTATGTTATAGGAGAAATAATTGATTTGTTTTATACAAGAGCGTTATACAAGTTAGGAAACTCAATATTTACATTAATTGCTGTATTTGTGTTTTTAGGTTTAGTAGATGTTTCTTTACAATTTATTCTTGGGGAATTAGTTGTCCAGAACCTGATACTAATAATAATACTTTCTTCCTTATTTTTGTTTGTTTTACATAAGATTACAAGCATATTTGATATAACTAGAGATATTACAGAATTATTGGTTGGGTTACCGGTAGTTTCTAAATATGGCGTGTGGCTAGGCGAAGTCACAGCTGTTGATAAAACAAAACAAACAATAAGCTACAAGAGCAGAAACGGAAGAGTAATAACCGTATTATCAAAAAAGCACTTTTTCATACAAAATGGGCAAGTCATAATATAATCCGGTTTGCTTTCCAAACCTTTTTAAACGTTTTTTCTGGTCTTTGTAAAGCGAAACATATATATATTAATCGCCTAACAATATAAATGAAATATATAATATTTTAAGAAAATAATAATAAAAGAGAGGTTTTACAACATGTACAAATACGCAATAGCAAGACAACTTGCAACAAAGAAATTAATAACAAATAGAGGAGATAATATTGGAAGACTTGTTGATCTAATGATTAATGAAGTAACAGGGGACATAGAAGCATTATTAGTAGAAATAGACCCATCTTCAAAAGTCGTAAAACAATTAGATGTACAAGGAAATCTAATAGAGATACCATACAGAAGCGTAATAGCAGTTTCTGATGTTTTTGTAATTGATGAAAAGACTTTATTAACAAAAGACGAAGGAACTTTTAATTAAAGTTTCTTTTATTTTCTATTTCTTTATTGTTTTAAATTTTAAACCACGAATTACTGGCTATTTAATTTCTAGAATATAGCTTTGTTCTTTAGTATTTATACTTTTTATGTTTAGTTCTTTATAGTTCTTTGAAAAATACGCATTTAGTTTTTTTAATATCTCTTCATTTGGTATCTTCTTTTCTCTTGCAAGCCTTATCTGCTCATTAATCTTTTCAAGCACCGTAAAATATTCATAAATTTTTTGTGCTTCGATTTCAAGATCTTTTGCAATTTTTTCATATTCTTTTCTTTTTTCTATCTGGCTGTCAAGTATGCTTGTTTGTTTGTTTTTGGATTTTATTTCTATTTTGGTTTCTGGCGCTTGAATGTTTTGTATATAGTTTTCTGCAATGCCTTTAAAGAAATCAGCCGTAGTTTGTTGTTCTTTAGTAGCTTCAATTAAAACCAAGACATCCTCTTTAGTTTTTCCTTCAACTAATTTCAATTTTGCATATTCCAAGGAGTATAATCTTTCAATTTCAGTAACCATTTTTTCTTTAGTTTTGATTTCTGAAATATAAGCAGGAGACACATTATATTCTTTAACAAGATAACTAATTGTGTCTTTAAGATTTAAGTCTGCAATTTCTAAAAGTAATTCTTTAGATTTTTTTAAATAGCGGTCTTTGCCTTTTGGAAAAAGATATTTTTCGCCTTTTTTGATGGTTCTATCTTTCCATTCTTCTTTTTGTTTTGAAGTAATAATATTAAATTCCAAATCAGTAAGAATAATATTTGAAGAACTAAAAAATTCAAATATCAAATAATAAGTATCTAATTTAAGAAACACAACTCTGTTGTTTTTGTCTTGTTTAATTTCTTGTATTTTTTGATTATACAATTTCTTTTTAAGGAACTTAAGTAGCCCCCCGTTTTCAGGATTAACTGGCAAAACAAAATCTGTAATAAAAAGCACATTTGGAGTAACGATTAGTTCTTTTGTTTTGGTCTTATGTATTTTTAGTTTTATAATATCGTTTGATTCATAATTAATCAATTGAATATTATTAATGTATCCGCCAAGTAGTTCTTTTTCTAAAAAATTTACAATATAAAAAAAAGCAGTGCTTGTAACTTCTAATTTTTTCATAATTTTCTTTTAAATTTAGTTGTTGTCTATATAGTTATTTTGATTATATCTATATATTACTTTTTTAATTGCAAGTCCATTAAATCTATAATCATCCATAAGCTTTTTCTCATCAGAATTAACAAACATTTCAAAAGGCCCTTTCTGAGTTAAATCAAATATATAAAATAAATTTTTATATTTGGTTTTTACAAACGCGTGTGTCTTATCGTCTTCTAAAATAACCACAAAAACTTGCGCCTCATGATCATTTAACCCTTGCATAATAGAGCACAATAAAGAGGAGACGTCTTGCTCGTCACACATTTTATTTTTTATAATGCTTGTGGAATCCAACCAATAAAGAATCTTTATATCAGTCTTTACAACCTCAATTTCTGCTTTTAGAAATGCATAGATTTTTCTTAAAGTTTCTATATAATCTTTTGAACAATCATATCCAATTGGCTTATATTTAGAAATTATACTTTTAATTGTAAGGTCTGTTGGATTAACTGTTGCTTTTATTTGTGCAATAGTCTTTCTTTCTTGTTCATTAATCAAATCTTTATACTTATCAAGTATTTGCTCATAATATTTGTTTTGAATATTATCCTTAATTGATGTTGACAGATTTTTATTTCCAGAAAGATTTTTTATAAAATCCTCTAATTCTTTTACTCTAACTTTAAGATTGTCTCTTTCAAGTTTTGTTTCATTTAATTCGCCTTTAAGCTTGATATTTTGAAATCTTATGTCGCTACCAGAGTCTTGTGTTTTTTGTAATTCTGTTAGTTTTGAAACTTCGTCATTTATGTCTTTATCTATTTTTGCTATGTCTGATGTAATGTTCTTTAAATTAGAATCATATACGCTATCAGTAATGCTTTTAGTGCTATATTTAAAAGATAGGTCTTCCTTTTTTTTTAATAATTCTTTTTTTTGAGAATTAAGGTTTTCTATTTTTTGCCAAGAGCTTTGTTCTTTATTTACTGGCGTAATTATTTTTTTTTTAAAATTAATGAAAGTTAAGGTTACACCAAGCATTATCATGATGCCTGTAATAATAATTATTTGTATTATTTCTATTTCCATTTTTCTTCGGTTTTTTTAAAAGTATCTTCTTTTTTAGGTTCTGTGCGTTTCCTTAAATTAATCGCGACCATGGCGGTGCCTAAAAACAACATAATTCCTATAACAATAATAATTTGTATTAGTGTTCTTTCCATTTTAGTGTCCGTTATTATAGAATAATCTATTATATATTAGAAGAATTTAGTTTATATATATTGTGATTTTTCTGTAAACCAAATAAAAACCTAAAAGAAAGTTTGGTTTATTAGAGATTATCCATTTATAAAGTTTTACCTTCTATATTATATATAATTCAATAAAAATCACTTACCTTTAATAGACCTAAAATGATAGTAAGGGGATTTTTGATTATAATTTTTAAAAAAAGCATCAAAAATATACGGAGGAATATAAATGGCAGCACCAAAACCAAAAATAAACGTTGTTTTTATTGGTCACATTGATCACGGTAAATCAACAACTGTTGGTCGTTTAATGTACGACACAAAAAACTTAAGTGAACAAGATTATAGAAAGTTACAGGCAATGGCCGAAGAAAAAGGAAAAGGAACCTTTGCTTTCGCATACATGATGGATGTAACTAAAGAAGAAAGAGACAGAGGTATTACAATTGATGTTAACTATAAGAAACTAGATTCAGATAAATATAGTTTTACAGTAATTGATGCTCCTGGCCACCAAGACTATGTTAAAAACATGATTACAGGAACTGCTCAATCAGATGGTGCAGTTTTAGTTGTTGCAGCAAAAGATGGAGTAATGTCTCAAACAAAAGAGCACGCATTCCTTGCTCAAGTTATGGGTATTAAACAAATAGTTGTTGCAATCAATAAAATGGATGAATTAAACTATAGCGAAGAAGGCTTTAATAAAGTTAAAGCAGACGTTGTTGCATTATTTAAAGGAAAATTTAAAGAAGACCAATACGTAGTTATTCCAATATCTTCATGGAACGGAGAAAACATTACAAAGCCTTCAGACAAAACGCCTTGGTACAAAGGTCCAAGCTTATTTGAAGCAATGAATAATTTTAAGGCTCCTGAAGGATTGACCGGTAAGCCACTAAGACTTCCAATACAAGACGTTTATTCTATAAAAGGCGTTGGTATGGTTCCAGTAGGTAGAGTTGAAACCGGAATACTTAGACCAAACGATAAAGTTATCATAATGCCAGAAAACATCGCAACACAAATTAAAACTGTTGAAGCACATCACGAACAATTACCAGAGGCATTACCTGGAGATAACATTGGTTTCAATATTAAAAATGTTGATAAAGGCGCAATTAAAAGAGGTTCTGTTGTTGGACCAGAGAATAACCCACCAACAGTAGCTGAAGAGTTTACTGCTCAAATAATTGTGTTAAATCACCCTACAGCAATTACTGCAGGTTACACTCCAGTATTTCACATACACACAGCACAAATGTCTTGTTCAATTGTAGAATTGATCAAGAAGATTGCACCAACTCCAGAGGACGCACCAAAGTTCTTAAAAACAGGAGATGCTGCAATTGTAAGAATAAAACCAACACAGCCACTTGCGTGTGAAACATACAAGGACTTTCCACAGCTTGGTAGATTTGCTATAAGAGATATGGGTAAAACCGTAGCTGCAGGAGTTATACAGGAGATAAAGAAGAGAGCATAAATTTTGCTTTTTTTCTTTAATTTTTTTTAAAAGTGATAAAAACATGCAAACAGCAAGAGTAATAGTAACAGGAACTGATTACAAGAAAGTTACAGAATTTTGCAAGGAAATTTTAGATGTGGCCTCAAAAAGTGGAGTAAAGCACACAGGAATAATCCCTTTAAAGACCAAAAAATTGGTTGTTCCAGTAAGAAGAGGAGTCTCTGCTGGTGGAACAGAAACCTATGAGAAATATCAATTACGAATCCATAAGAGAATAATTGATATTAAAGCAGACGACAAGATTCTTAGAAGAATAATGAGAGTCGATGTACCTGCAGATCTACAAATTGGAATAGAATTAAAGAACTAAACCCAATTTGTTAGCATCATAATTTAGTAAACTTGCAAAGTATATTTATCTTTAGTTTTTTTAAAATTCAAATTTTGCAATTAATATGCTAAAAAACACCCAAAAAAACATTTTTATTGATGAAAAAAATAAAATAAAAATTATTTCTAATAAAACTCTATTTTCTAAACTGAATAAATTTTCAATTACACAGCTTTATTCTATTTCAAAACTTCCAGGAATCTATGGTTATGTTTATGGCTTTCCAGATCTTCATGTAGGAAGCGGAGTTCCAATTGGTTCTGCTTTTGCTGTTGATTTAGATGCTGACCCGGTAATTAGTCCAAAAGCAATTGGTACAGACATCAATTGCGGAATTCGCTTGATTAGAACGAATCTAAAATCTAAAAATCTAACAGACAAGCAATACAAAGATATTCTTAAAGCTTTTGAAAAATTGCCAATTGGATTATCAAATGACGGAATAAAGATTACAAAGCAAGATCTGTTAGCGATTTGTTATGAAGGCTTAGAGTGGGCTGTAAAGAACAGCTATGCTGATAAATTTGATAAGCTTTATGTTTATAATTCTGGCTGTTTTAATGACGCAAGTCCAAAATATCTTTCAAAAACAGCAATTGAAAAAGGTTTAAAGCAGCTTGGAACGCTAGGGCAAGGCAATCATTTTATTGATCTTTTAATTGTGGATAAATTATTTGATAAACAATTTTGTAAAAGGCATAAGATTGAAAAAGATCAGATTATGATTATGATTCATACCGGTTCTCGAGGACTAGGCTATGCTGTTGCTGAAGAGTTTACAAAAAAATGTACAAATAAAGATCCTTTTGAATATTTATATTTTAATACAAAGCTTGGGCAGCATTATTATAAAAGCATGTGCGCTGCATCCAATTACGCCTTTGTCAATAGAGCAGTTCTTGCAGACAGAGTGATTGAAACTTTAAAAAACACGCTAAATCTTGGACAAGACGACATCAACTCCCGTCTTCTTTACGACTGCTCTCACAATTTTGCAAAGTTAGAAACTCGAGATAAGAAAAGGTTTCTTGTGACAAGAAAAGGCGCGGTTAGGGGCATAATCTCAGAAAGGCTTTCCGAGCGCTCTGAGTTTTTAGAGACTGGAACGCCTGTGATTCTTCCAGGGTCTATGCTTGATGATAGCTATGTGGTGTTACCAAAAACAAAAATGCGCAAAGTTACTTTTTCAACTCTTCCTCACGGCTGTGGCAGAGTTCTTTCAAGAACCGAAGCAAAGTCAAAGGTTTCTGCTAGTGGTCTAAAAGAAGAGCTTTTAAAAAAAGGCATTTATCTTTCTTGTCATTCTGAAAATGTTTTAAGAGAAGAGCAGCCAGGGGCTTATAAGTCTTCTAAAGAGGTTGTGAATTCAATTGTAGATGCAGGGCTTTGTAAAAAGGCCTTTAGTTTAAAACCAAAAGTTGTAATTACTGGCTAGCGATAAAACATGCACGACATAAAACTTCTTTCTTGCAGGTCAGGAGAGCATTTTGCAAACCAAATTTTAAAATATTTAAATGAACAGTTAGCAGAAATTAATGAAGAACCCATATCTTTGATTCCTGTTCAAGAAATTAGATTTGCAAACACAGAAATAAAATCAAATATTCTAGAGTCAATAAGGGGCTGCGATGTTTTTATAGTTCAAGATGTTTCAAACAACAGCTATGCAATGTCTGTTGATGACAATCTTCGTGCTTTAACTACTTTAATTGATGCTTCAAGAGTTGCAAGTGCTAAAAATATTACGGTGATAGTTCCTGTTTTTCCATATGCTCGCCAAGACAAGATCTGGGGCAGAGAGTGTCTAACAGCAAGGCTTGTGGCAAGAGAAATGGAATTAGCTGGTGCAAAAACCGTGCTTTCTCTAGATATTCATAATCCAGCAATTGCTGGTTTTTTTAAATATGCAATTCTTGAAAATCTTTATGCAAGAAAAGCAATAAAGAAATATATTATTGAAAATATTCCTCTAGATAATCTTTTGATTTCTTCTCCAGATGTTGGGGGCATGAAAAGAGCAACAGTTCTTGCTTCAAAATTAGGCGTTGGTGCAATTACAATCTATAAAGAAAGAGATTATTCAAAGATTAATCAAGTAGAGACTATGGAAGTAATAGGTAAAGTCAAAGACAAGAATATTTTCTTAATTGATGATATTTTAGATACTGGTGGAACAGTCTATAACGCAATAAAAGTGTTAAAAGAAAAGGGCGCAAATAAAGTTTATTTTGCCTGCTCTCTTTGCCTGTTAAACGGCAGCGCAGTTGAAAAAATGGACGAGCTATACGCTGCTGGTCTTTTGGAAAAAATTCTAGCAACAGATGCAGCATATATTGAAAAAGATTTTGTAGAAAAGCACCCCTGGTTAGAAATTATTCCAATAAGTGATTATTTTGCAAAAGCAATTTTTAATATACATTTTAAAAAATCCATAAATCAATTGTTTGATAAAGACTAATTTTAGATTATAATCTGATTATAATCTAGTGCTTATTTAAATACTTCTACTTAGTAAATACATATGATTGTAAGTTGGACTAGACATGCACGAGTGAGGTTTACAGAAAGAGCAACGAAGCACAACATTAATTATGGAGATATAGAGTTTGAAGTAAAACGTCAAAAAGTAAAAATAAAAGACGAAGACAAAATAAAAACCATTTTCAAAACAAATTCCATTTTTATGACAGTTGTTAAAAAAGAAACAAAAGACCACATTTTAGTTTTAATGTTGTGGGAATCAAGCGAAGAAGAGGCAAAAATATGGAAAACAAAATAAAATGCCATTTTTGTGGCGGGGTTGCAATAATTAAGTATGAAGATATAACGATAGATGATGGAAAGATTACAATTAAAAACGAGCCCTATTATTCTTGTCAAAAATGTAAACAAGAATTTTGTACAAGCGAGCAAATGTTTGCTTTAGACAAAAGACTTCATGAGCAATTTACTTTTAAAAGAAGCGTAATTGCTGCAGGTAAAAGTCTTGCAATAACTCTCCCTGCAGACATAGTTACGCACTATAAAATTAAAAAAGGCAAAAAAGTTAGTATTCTTGCAGAACCTAGAGGGCTTAAGATTAAGTTTGATTACTAATTATAAAACCCTTTTACCCAACTGTTTCTAATATATTTATAAATGATTTGTTGTTTCTTTTTATTAAAAATAGAAATTTGTAAATTTATGGAATCTACAGCAATATTAATTATTTTAGTTTTAAACTCAATTCTTCTAATTGTTATATTTATAGTCATGATTAGGTTTGTAGTAAATAAGTTTAAAGAGCAACTAGAGGACACAAACGACAGGCTAAAAGACATAGAAGACAAATATAATAAACTAGATATTCAATTTTCAAGAATCTCTGCTCTTCACGTCTCTCATCAGAAAACAGATATGGCAAAAGATCTAGAGAAGGTCAAGCTCGTTATTCAAGACATGTCAAAAAAGACAGAGAAAATCTATAAGCGGACAGAAAAGCTATATAGCAAAAAACAGTAACTTTCTATTTTTTAAATGCTTTGTTTTATTTATTATGTTATAAAGATAAATGTGATTATAAAAATGCCAAGAATTATTTTAAGAAATTTAAAACCAAAAAAAATCGTTGCAAGAAAAGCAGCACCAAAAATCAAAAAACAAGCTGTTGTTCATAAAGCAATAATTGATAAGAAAATGGCTGTACTTAAGCTTAGAAATAGATTGTCTCAATTTACTAAGAAATATCCAGACATAAAAGAAGGATTAAAAAAAGATTTTGAAAAAATATCTTCTGTATTTTTAAATGCAGAAATAGAAATTTCTAGATTGCGCACGTTAGCAAAAAACAATTCTGAAGCTCACGCCCTTATTAACCATCTAAATGGCAGAAAGGAAAGATTTTTTTCAGAATTTAATACTTTTATTAATTCTTCAGAAATAAATCTAGTTAGATTTTCAGAACTAGAAATTTCTGCAAAAAGCTTTGTTAGAGACGCAACAGGAATAAAAACCTCTTTATTGCCAAAATCTACAGAAAAGGCCCCTAGCAGTTCCGGCAAAGGCGACTATAATGCAAGACTTCACGGTTCAAAATAAAGTCTTTTGAACAAAAGGAATTTCTTGCTCTTTTAATATTTCTTCTAATTTTTTTTGTTTTTCGTCTTGGCTAAAGCAAATAAACGGCACGCCATAGTGTCCGCCACCGCCTGGTCTAAAAACCACTAAGCCATTTCTAAAAGCCATGACTAATTTTGCGATATCTTCGTCTAGTTCTTTTAGTTTGTCTTCTGGCAGTTCAAGCATGATTTCTATTTCTTTATATTTTGTAATCAATTTTGTATATTTCTCTAAAACTCTTTTATTATACAACTCTCCTTTTCCAATCTTAAATTGAATAATTTGTGCAAGTGGTATAAGATATTTATATTCTGGTCTTGTTGCAATTTGTTTAAGTTCTAAATTTTCTTGAAGCTTAGCAATTTCTTTTATTCTATCAGATACTCCTTTCTTTAATATTCCTCTGCACTTCAAGCATCTCCACTGGTTTTTTTCTGCATCAACAAGCGAGTGTATCTTTTTACAGTCTCTACAAGCAGTTCTATTATATTTTCCTTCTTCTGGATTAAATCCAACATTAAATACAATTTTGTTATCTCCAAGATTATATAATAAATTTTTAAGCGATTCAAAGTTTGGCTTTTCCAGTTCTGCGCAAACATATTCTCTTCCAATTCTATAGCTGTTTGGAGAGTGTGCATCTGAAAAAGAGAAAAATTTAATTTCTTTTAGTTCAGGTATAACATTTGCACTCAAAGTATCTGCAGAAAGTCCAAGTTCAATAAATCTTATTTCTTTAAAGTTATTGCCATATGCTTCCTTTAAAGAATTATTTCCAGAATATATTCCAAAATAAGGTGTAAACGCATGTGCAGGGCCAATCAATACGTCGTGTTTAATACAAATATCTAAAAGCGCACTAGGGTCAATAGAAAGTCGTGGTCTTCCTCCACCATAAACGTTCATGTCGCTTGAGAATTTTTCTATTTCTTTTCTAAAATCTAAAACTTGCTTAAAGTCTTTAAAGTAAAGAAGATGATGTGCGCGGCCTTTTGTTTCTACTTCTGTAGATAATATAAAATATGTTCTTTTGTTTGGTTCTTCAATTTTGTCTTCTTTGTAAAAATAGTTTCCTCGTTCTTCTATAAGATTTTCTTTAACATGTTCAAACCATTTAGGATGTAAGATGTCTCCAGTTGCAAGAATATTTAGCCCTTTAAGTTTTGCTTCTTTTGCAAGTATAGGTATTGCCATATTTTTGGATACTCCAGAAGCGTAAGGAGAATGGATATGTAAGTCAATATTATATTTCATAATAAAATATATGTTAAAAACCTATATAATAGGTTTGTTAGAGCACAACTCACTTTTATAAATGAAGGGGTTA